>JAYEII010000111.1:0-6420 GCA_034660015.1 Methanobacteriota archaeon
ACATATTCTCAAGCATTTCGGTGCATTTCTTTACGATTTCTTCTTTCTGCAGCCCCTCCATTGTTTTGTTTTTATTGTATCTAAAGTATAACTTCCTCCTATTTAAGACACAGATTTACACTGATTTACGCAGACTTATTTTAGTTTAACCGTGTTGATTCTTATCATCTGTGTTAATCTGCGTTAATCTGTGTTAATAATTTATTTTTACCCCCCAATATTTTTAACCTGCGATGCGTATAAAAATGATAAGTATTAGTAAAATATAATTGTCAAACAGGTAGATAATCCCAAAATGATTTCGGAGAGAATACGCTCTTTGCCTCCCTATCTGTTTGCAGAGATAGATAAGAGGAAGAGAGAAGCGGAGAAGAAAGGAGCGGATATAATAGACCTGGGCATTGGTGACCCTGATTTACCCACACCGCCGCACATAGTAGAAGCAGTTTGTCGTGCTGCGAAGGACCCCTCAAATCATTGCTACCCCACCTACGAAGGAATGCTGTCTTTCCGCGAAGCCGTAGCTGCATGGTACAACCGCGAAAAGCACGTGCGTTTAGACGCCGAGGATGAAGTCTTAACGTTGATAGGTTCAAAAGAAGGGATAGCACATTCAGCATTCGCGTTTTTAGACCACGGCGATGTTGCGCTCGTCCCTGACCCCGCATACCCGGTATATAATAACGCAACGGTACTGGCAGATGGCATCCCGCACTTGATGCCTCTACGGCAAGAGAACGGATTTAAGCCTGTGCTGAACGACATAGACAGGGAAACGGCAAGTAAAGCAAAAGTCATGTTCTTAAATTATCCAAATAATCCCACTGCTGCAACGGTTGACAGAACATTCTTTAAAGAAGTTGTGGATTTCGCTCGTGAGCACGACATCGTCATTCTCCACGATAACCCGTACTCTGAGCTGACTTTTGATGGTTACGAAGCGCCGAGCTTTCTGGCTGTTGCGGGTGCCGATGAGGTAGGCATCGAATTTAACTCGTTATCCAAGACCTATAACATGACCGGATGGCGAATAGGCTATGCAGTTGGAAATTCCGAACTATTAAAAGGTCTGGGACTTGTAAAAACCAACATTGATTCCGGTGCTTTCCAGGCCGTTCAGATAGCAGGCACGACAGCGTTAACAGGCTCTCAGGACTGTGTAAAGGCAAATGTGGCGGTTTATAGACAGAGAAGAGACATTCTATTTGATGCGTTGAGTTCGGCAGGAATGGAAGTAAAAAAACCCAAAGCTACTTTCTATCTGTGGGCAAAAGTCCCTCCCGGATTCTCATCCATTCAGTTTTCTATGTTCTTGCTGGAACGTGAAGGAGTGGTTGTAACTCCAGGAATAGGATTCGGCGAAAACGGAGAAGGCTTCGTTCGTTTCTCGCTTTGTGTGAGCGTGGAAAGGCTAAAAGAAGCGTGTGAAAGGATAAAGGGGCTAAATGTATAGGGGCATTCCGAAAAATAACCACAAGATTACACAGATTTTCACGAGAGCAACACAATAGTAGCAATAGCTTTTCCGTGGTTCATTAGCAATTTTATCTCACAAAAATAAATCTGCGTAAATCAGTGTAAATCTGCGTCTTAAATAGAAGAAAGCTATACACTATACACAATGAAAAGGCGAAAAGAAGGCTATTTTGATTTCGAGCATCATCCGAATGCGTACTTAGAGCGAAAAAGAAATGTTGAACAGGGATTACACGCGAGGACAAAGATACTTGAAGCGCTGGCAATGTCAACGCCAACGGAAGCAGCAACGGCAGCAGTGAGTAACAGTGATGAAATGCGTGAGAACGGAACTGAACTCACGATAAAAGCGATTTCGGAATCGGCAGCAATGAGTTATTCCTCTTCGTTTCATCATTTACGGCTGTTGGAGGAGGAGAAAATAGTGAAACGCGAGGGAAAAAGACCGTATAAATGGGTGGTGACGGGAAAAGGCCAGAGGAGTCTTGACGAACTTGATTTGGAATTAGGGGTGACAAAAATGGAAGAGGAATTATTAATGATTCCGGGACCGGTGCCGGTATTGCCACGCATTCGTGAAGCGATGACAAAGCCAATGATATTCCACCGGGGAGACGAATTTGGAGCGATGTACGAAGAGATAGTGGAAACGCTGAAGGACATATATCAGACGAAAAACGACCTCTTTGTGCTGAGCGGGTCGGGAACGTGCGCAATGGAAGCTGCGATAGGCAATCTTATCGGCGCTGAAACAGGAATGGTGTGCATAACCATAGCAAACGGCAAATTTGGTGAGCGATTTGGAGAAATTGCAGTTAGGTATAAAGCAGACGCAGTTACACTGGTGAATGTGAATTCCGAATGGGGACATTCAATCGAGTTAGAAGCAGTAAAAGAGGCATTGGAAAACAGTTCCAGTTCCGACCCCAAGATAGTTACAATGGTGCATAATGAGACATCTACGGGCATACTCAACCCGGCGAAAGAAGTGGGGAAACTTGCGAGGAAACACGATGCCGTTTTCGTGCTTGATTGCATTACCTCCATCGGTGGTGATAAAGTCCCCGTGGATGAGCTTGGTGCAGACATCGCCATTGTGGGCTCGCAAAAATGTCTGGGTGCACCACCCGGGCTGTCGGCACTCTCAGTTAGCGAGCATGCGTGGGAGATGATACGAGAGAACGAAAGAAGACCCTATTATATGGACCTTATCGCTTATAAGAAGAGTTTAGAGAAGAAACAGACGCCCTACACGCCGGCTTTGCCTCTCTTCTTTGCGCTTCACGAAGCGTTAGCGGTGATACGAGAGGAAGGTATGGAGAACAGGATAGAAAGGCACCGGGGGACGGCAAAGACGGTTCGAGATGCGATTACTGGCTTGGGTCTCCGTTTATTCCCGAAGCTAAACGAGGTAAGTGATTATTCTAACACCGTCACCGCGATTGAGATTCCCGTTGCCAACGGCGGCATCACGGATGAGCAGCTCAGAGGTGGTATGCGAAAAAGAGGTGTGATCGTGGCAGGAGGGCAGGGGAAACTGAAGGGCGAGATATTCAGGATAGCTACCATGGGGAATATAACAGAGCGAGAAGTGTTGAGGACATTAGAGGCGTTAGAAGGGGTGCTGGAGGAAAATAATTATTATGGCAAAAATTCCAAGATTTAGAACGGAAGAGGAGATACGGGAATTTTGTTTATGTTTTCCGTTTGAGGGGGAAGTAAAAAGATGCTGCGACAAGTCATGAAGAGCGGAAATGGCATAAAGGTTTTCTCGTTTGACGTTGACGGCACGTTAGTAAGCATGCGATTTGCGGATTGTGTTTGGTTACAGGGCATCCCGGAGGCTTACGCAGCGAAGGAGGGTGTGAGCTTTGAGCAGGCGTTTGATTTTGTAAAGAGCGAGTATGACAAAATAGGGGATAACAGGGTAGAATGGTATAGGATGGATTACTGGCTGCCGAAGTTCGGTTTGAGCACGACACGTGAGGAGCTGTTCGGGAAATACAAAGGCGAGGTGGAGATATACGAAGAAGTAGAAAGCGTCTTGAAGGTGCTGAAAGCCGAAGGGTTCAAACTGGTGATAAGCTCAAACGCAGCAATAGAATTTATTGAGTTTCAAATTCGACCGATAAGAAAATACTTTTCGCTCGTGTTCTCGGCAACGTCGGATTTCGGTGAGGTGAAGAAATCCAATGGGTTTTACGCACGAGTATGTGAGATTGCAGACGTGAAGCCGCATGAAGTTATTCATATCGGCGACCACTGGGTATTTGATTTTGTCAATCCACGCGAGATAGGTATGACTGCGTATTTCCTGGATAGGGGGAGAAGCAGAAACAGGAACATAAAGAGAGAGGATGATGAGTTCGTTATAAGCAATTTGAATGGGATTCTGGATAAATTCAGAAAGCGATAAATAGGTGAGAGACAGTTAAATATTGCATATCATTAACTTTACTTAACGATATTATGACAAATCGTAAAGAACAGTTGAGGATAGTGATAGAAGAATATTGGAGAAGCGAGCTGCCGAAAGCGAAGGCGAGAGAGATAAAACTGAAAGTGGAAAGTGACTTAATAAATGACGTTATAGGTCCGAGAAGAGCGGGAAAAACGTATTTGATGTTTTTGGCCATAAAGGAACTTTTGAAAAGCGGTGTTGATAAGAAAGCGACAGTGTACATAAACTTTGAAAACAGAAAACTATTACCCGTAACACCCGAATACTTCAACTATTTAATAGAATTCATCTATGCCAGAAGGCTTTTGGACGAATATAAAAAGATTTATGTTTTTCTGGATGAGGTTCAAAGAGTGGAAGGCTGGGAGAAATACGTGCGAAGCATTTATGACGAGTTCAAAGGTAGGATAAAGATGTTTGTTTCTGGCTCTACGTCAAAGCTTACGAGTTCGGAGCTAAGCTATTTGTTAACGGGAAGGCATCTCACATCGCATGTTTTTCCGTTGAGTTTCCGCGAGTTTATGATTTTCAAAGGTTTTGAATATGGCTATGGAGGGGAATACATGATAGAGAAGGATATCTCGGTGATCAAAGAGATGCTGAGGGGGTATATAATGTTTGGTGGTTTTCCAGAAGTTGTTCTGGCACAGGCAGAATCGAGTAAAGAAGAACTTGTTCAAACGCTGTTCGTGGATATTGTAAGTAGAGACATTCTCCCGAAACTGAAAAGGAAAAGAGAAATTGCAGAAGAAATAGCTTACTTTTTAGCTTCAAATATGGGTAAATTGGTTAGCTTTACGAAACTAAGTGGCATGCTAAACACTCGAGGAATTAAAATCTCTGTTCCAACGTTAGAGAAATACTTCTATATAATGAAAGAAGCTTTTCTTTTCTTTGACCTCAAAATTTTCTCTTACAAAGTTAAAGACCAATTACAATATCCCCGGAAACTTTACGCCATAGATCCGGGGCTTGCGAATTTTTCGGGCTTCCGATTTTCAGAAGATGCAGGTAGATTAATGGAAAATGTGGTTGCCGTGGAATTAATGAGAAGAAAAACGGCAAGTCCCGTGAGAGAAGTCTATTACTGGAAAGACAAACAACAAAGAGAAGTGGATTTTGTTGTGAAAGACGGTTCGAAAATAAAGCAGCTCATTCAGGTAACTTACGCTTCAAGCAAAGAAGAGATAGAGATGAGGGAAAAGAGAGCGTTAATAAAAGCGAGTGAAGAGCTGAAATGCGATGATACGCTCGTAATCACGTGGGATTATGAAGCAGAGGAAGAGTTTAAGGGTAAACAGATAAAGATTATACCGCTATGGAAGTGGCTGTTTTGAAATCCTTTTTATCCTATCTATCCTTTGAGTAACTCTTTTGTTCTTTCCCTTGTAATTGATTATATTATCTTATCCTTTTAGTGTATGTGCAATTATAAATAAGGTGTCTTACATGACCGAAGAATACAAAGTGGAATGCATAAAATGCGGTGCACGGTTCTCTAAGGAGGACGTGGTATACACGTGCAGGAAATGCGGCGGTTTGCTGGATATAAAACACGATTATTCGAAAATAGACGCAGATAGAATCGTAAAGGCGCGAGGGGAAGGCGTATGGAAATACCGTGTTTTATTGCCCTTCGCGGAAGAAACAAAACCTGTAACGATAAACGAAGGCAACACGCCTCTGTACGGGTGCGATAGACTCGCAAAATCCAGCGGTGTTGATGACCTATGGGTAAAACACGAAGGACTGAACCCTTCCGGGTCGTTTAAAGACCGTGGGATGACCGTTGGCGTAACGAAAGCGGTGGAACTGGATGTAAAAGGCGTAGCGTGTGCCTCTACGGGCAATACTTCCGCATCGCTTGCGATTTTTGCTGCAAAAGCCGGTATTCCTTGTTACGTTATGCTGCCAAAGGGAAAAGTAGCATTAGGGAAAATAGCACAGGCGATGATGCACGGTGCAAAAATATTCTCGCTACGAGGTAATTTTGACGATGCGTTGAGGATAGTGCGAGTGATATGCGAGGAAGAGAAACTTTACTTATTGAATTCTGTGAATCCCTATAGGTTGGAAGGGCAGAAGACAATCGCGTTTGAAGTTGCGGAAAAACTCGGTTGGAATGCCCCGGACCGCGTGATTCTGCCGGTGGGAAATGCAGGGAACATAAGTGCGATTTTTAAAGGTTTTTCAGAGTTGAAGACGCTGGGTATTACGGATTCCATTCCAAAGATGACGGGCATTCAGGCAGCGGGTGCGAGACCAGTAGTGAATGCGTTTGAGGACGGTAAAGAGGAGATAACACCGGAAGACAAACCAGAAACCATTGCATCTGCGATAAGAATCGGCAATCCGGTGAACGCAGCAAAGGCGTTGCATGCCATTAGAACTTCGGGTGGCGCTGCGGAATCGGTGACCGATGAGGAGATAACGGAATCGCAGCTCGAATTGGCAAGGTTGGAAGGCATAGGCGTAGAACCTGC
>JAYEII010000112.1:0-6364 GCA_034660015.1 Methanobacteriota archaeon
GAAAAAATCGGTGTAAATCAGTGTAAATCTGTGTCTTAAATAGAAGGAAGTTATTTTAAATTCACATACACTATACTAAGAAAGGAATAGCTAAATAGGCATTTATGCAATATGGAATAAGGAATATGCAAGAACAAAAAACCGTAAAAATCCTGGACACATCGTTAAGAGACGGTGAGCAGACGCCTGGTGTATCGTTAACGCCCGAGCAGAAATTGCAGATTGCCAAACAACTTGACATACTCGGCGTTGACTACATAGAGGCGGGGACGGCGGTCATTTCGGAAGGCGAGCAAAGGGGGATAAAGGGGATAGCAAATGAAGGGTTAAAAGCGGAAATCAGCTCCTTTGCCCGGTTGTTGAAGGGCGACATTGACGCTGCTATTGAGTGCGATGTGGACACGGTTAATTTAGTCGCGCCTGTCTCGGATGCGCACATAAAGAAGAAACTGAAGACCGATAGGGAATCGCTGAGGAACAGAACATTCGAGATGGTGGACTATGTAAAAGGACACGGGTTAAAGGTAGAAATAAGCGCAGAAGATGCGTCACGAGCGGACACGGGATTTTTACAATCTTTATTTTCTGATTTAGCCGCGGTTGTTGACCGTTTATGTTTCTGCGATACGGTGGGCATTTTGTATCCCGAGCGCACGAAAGAGCTATTCGGGCTGATTTGCAATTTTAACACGCCTGTTGCGGTGCATTGTCACAATGATTTCGGTTTAGCGACGGTAAATTCAGTGGTAGCGGTGCTGGCAGGTGCGGGGGTGGTGCACGTAACGGTGAACGGGCTGGGCGAACGAGCGGGCAACGCATCGTTGGAGGAGGTAGTAACTGCTTTGGAACTGCTTTACGGTATGAAAACGAACATCATAAAATCGAAATTATACGAAACATCGCGATTGGTCGGTAATCTGACAAAGGTGCCCGTTGCGCCGAACAAACCGCTTGTGGGCGATAACGTATTTACGCACGAGTCAGGGATGCACGTTCACGGCACGTTAGCAGATACGACCTTATACGAGCCAATGGACCCCGGGATAGTGGGAAGGAAGAGGCGATTTGCATTTGGTAAGCATACAGGTACGGCATCGGTGAAGATGGTACTGGAAGAGCAGGGGATTCAGGCAGACAAGGAACAAATGAGTGAGATACTGGCAAAGGTAAAAGAGCTCGGGGACAAGGGTAAATTGGTTACCGATGCGGATTTTCAGGCGGTGGTGGATGACGTGCTGCGTATCGAGAGAGGCGAGAAGATAAAACTTGTTGACTTATCCGTGGTCTCGGGGAAGAACGTGTATCCAACAGCGTCAATAAGATTGGAAATAGACGGTGAGGACGTGGTAGAAGCAGCTGTTGGTGTGGGTCCGGTGGATGCAGCGATAAACGCATTGAAGAAGGGAATAAGGGGGATGGACATGGCGGATTTGCGACTTGAGGAGTATCACGTAGATGCCATTACAGGTGGAGCTGATGCGCTGGTGAACGTTGTGGTGAAGATGAGTAGAAGAGATAGGACAATAACGGCAAGTGGCGTAAGCGAAGATATAGTCCTCGCATCGTTGTATGCATTAATTAATGGTGTGAACAGGTTGTATCAATGATTATAGTCATTCCGAAAATTATAACCACAAGATTACGAATAAGCCCTGGGCGGGACTCGGACCCGCGCTCTCCACCTTACCAAGGTGGCGCATTACCACTATGCTACCAAGGCAAATGTTTAGTTAGTTGAGACACAGATTTACACAGATTTACGCGGATTTATTTTAGTTTAACCGTGTTGATTCTTATCATCTGTGTTAATCTGCGTTAATCTGTGTCAATGATTTATTTTACATAGTTTAGTATGTGCAGCAGATTTGTATTTATTTATATACTAACCTTTATATAGAACCACAGATATAAAAAATAGAGGTGAATAAAACACATGGCAGGACAATTAGGCGGAACGCCAATATTGATATTGAAGGAAGGTAGTGAAAGGACAAGAGGAAAAGACGCACAGAGCAGGAACATTCTCGCAGCGAAGACCATTGCTAACTCAGTTAAGTCTACGCTGGGACCAAAGGGAATGGACAAGATGCTGGTGGACTCTATGGGCGACGTTGTAATAACAAACGACGGAGCGACGATACTTAAGGAGATGGACATAGAGCATCCCGCGGCGAAGATGATGGTAGAGATAGCGAAGACGCAGGACAATGAGGTTGGAGATGGCACGACAAGTGCAGTTGTTATAGGGGGCGAGCTACTAAAGCGCGCGGAGGACTTGCTGGATCAGGAGGTACACCCAACGTTGATTGTAACAGGGTACCGATTGGCGGCGGAGAAAGCGTATGAGGTGTTAAAGAAAATGGCAAAGACCGTTAAGCCCGACGATGTCAAGACGCTGAAGAAAATAGCAACGACCTCTATGACGGGTAAAGGTGCCGAGGTGGCACGTGAGCTGCTGACTAGCCTTTCGGTGGAGTCAGTAATGGCGATAGCGGAGCCAGGAGGGCGAGTAGACACGGACCACATAAAGTTAGAGAAGAAGACGGGAGGAAGCAAGGAAGACACCGTGCTGATAAAGGGGATGATAGTGGACAAGGAGCGCGTGCACTCGGGGATGCCGAAGCTCGTGGAGGATGCGAAGATAGCGCTGATAAACACTGCGATGGAGATAGAGAAGACGGAAGTAGATGCGAAGATAGAGATCACATCGCCAGACCAGATGAAAGCGTTCCTGGACGAAGAGGAGAACATGCTGAAGAGTATGGTAGACAAAGTAACAGAAAGCAGAGCGAACGTGCTTTTCTGCCAGAAAGGTATTGATGATCTGGCGCAGCATTATCTTGCAAAAGCAGGTGTGATGGCTGTGCGACGCGTAAAAGAGAGCGACATGAAGAAGCTGGCGAGTGCAACAGGCGGTAAAGTATTAACGACGCTGGAAGAGATCAGAGCAGAAGACCTGGGAAATGCAGGAATAGTAGAAGAGAGGAAAATAGGCGGTGATGAGATGATATTCGTAGAAGATTGCCAGAACCCGAAATCCGTATCTATATTGCTCCGTGGTGGTACAGAGCACGTGGTGGACGAGTTAGAACGTGGAATGTATGACGCATTACGAGTAACGGCATGTGCAGTAGAGGACGGCAAATATGTAGCAGGTGGCGGAGCCACGGAGATAGAACTGGCGCTGCAGCTGCGCAATTACGCTGCAAGCGTAGGCGGTAGAGAACAACTGGCAATACAGGCATTCGCAGATGCAGTGGAAGTCATTCCGAGAGCGCTTGCCGAGAATGCGGGTTTAGACCCCATAGATGTGCTCGTTGCACTTCGGTCTGAACACGAATCAGGGAACAAATATATGGGTCTGGATATGATCAAGGGCGAACCAGCGAACATGATAAAGGCAAATGTCATAGAACCATTGAGAATAAAGACACAGGCGATAAGTTCGGCAACAGAATCAGCAACGATGATACTGCGGATAGACGATGTGATAGCGTCAAGTGCGCAGCCAGGCGGCGGTATGCCCCCAGGTGGTATGCCACCAGGTGGTATGGGCGGAATGGAAGGAATGGGAGAATACTAATTTTTTTTCTTCCTTCTTTTTTATTTTTTTTTTATAAAATTCAAGAAGTCATTGAAATGAAATGAAACGTAGGGGCAGATAAAAATGGGAAGGATAATAGGCATTGACCTTGGAACAACGAACTCAGAAGCGGCTTTTGTGGATGAAAGTGGCGATGCGAAGATAATACCAAGCGCAGAGGGTAGTGCATACGGGGGGAAGATGTTTCCATCGGTAGTTGCATTTACAAAGGACGGTCATAGGTTAGTTGGCGTAGCGGCGAAACGGCAGGCGGTAGTTAATCCCGAAGGAACGGTACGCGAAACGAAGAGGAAGATGGGGAGTTCTGAGAAGATATACGTGAAGACCGTGGACAAGGAATTCACACCGCAGGAAATCGCCTCGATGGTACTGCAGAAGATAAAGACGGATGCAGAAGCGTATTTAGGTGAGAAGGTAGATGCTGCCGTTATCACGGCACCTGCGTATTTCGATGACAATCAGCGGCAGGCGACGAAAGATGCAGGAGAGATAGCGGGATTCGATGTAAAACGGATAATAAACGAGCCAACAGCGGCGGCGATGGCGTATGGACTGGGCAAAGAAGGGGAGTATAAAGTCGCGGTTCTCGACTTTGGTGGTGGTACTTTTGACGTTACCGTTATGGACGTAGGCGAAGGCGTATTTGAGGTGCTTTCTACAAGCGGGGACACGCATCTGGGTGGAACGGACATAGATGCAGCAGTGATAGACTGGCTTGTAGCGGGATTCAAAGAAAAAGAAGGGATAAACTTGAGGGATGACCTAACGGCGATGCAGCGTATACGGGACGAGGCAGAGAAAGCGAAAATAGAACTTTCCTCTTCGGTATCCACAACGATAAATCTGCCGTTTATTATCGTTTCTGGCGGCGAGCCAAAGCATTTAGAGGTGACGTTAACGAGAGCGAAATTAGAGCAGCTCGCGGGACACACGTTGAAACGGTTAGAGTCGCCGATACGAACTGCGCTGAAAGATTCAAAGCTTTCGCCTGACGACATAGACAAGATATTACTTATTGGCGGTCCCACGAGGATGCCGATGGTACGTGAACGATTTGAATCCATCTTAGGTAAGAAAACGGTAGGTGGGATAGACCCGATGCAGTCCGTGGCGATAGGTGCGGCGACACAGGCGGGTATTCTCAGCGGTCATGTAAAGGAAGAGATAGTTCTGCTTGACGTTACGCCGCTTACGCTCAGTATTGAGACGCTGGGTGGTGTTGCAACTACGCTGGTCGAGAAGAACACGACGATACCAACGAAGAAATCACAGGTGTTCACGACAGCGGCAGACAGTCAAACGAGTGTGGAGATACACGTTGCACAGGGTGAACGCCCGATGGCTGCGGATAACACTTCGCTTGGCAGGTTTCATCTGGATGGTATTCCACCAGCGCCACGT
Organism: Methanobacteriota archaeon; assembly: GCA_034660015.1. Classification (GTDB taxonomy): domain Archaea; phylum Halobacteriota; class Syntropharchaeia; order Alkanophagales; family Methanospirareceae; genus QEXZ01. The sequence goes on from JAYEII010000112.1 coordinate 5,006, forward strand.
GGCGTACCGCAAATCGAGGTTAGGTTTGACATAGACACAAACGGGATTTTAAACGTAAGTGCAAAGGATTTAGGTACGGGCAAGGAAGCTTCGATTAGAATTACCGCATCTACGAAACTGGCAAAGGACGATATAGACCGGATGGTGCACGAAGCGGAAAAGTACAGTGAAGAGGACAAGAAGCGGCGGGAGGAGATAGAACTCGTGAATCAGGCGGATTCGCTTGTGTATGCCTCGGAGAAGACGATTACCGAGCTGGGGGATAAGATAAGTACGGAGCAGAAAGAGAAGGTGGAGAAGGCGAAGGACAAGCTGAAGGAGTCGTTGAAGACAAAGGATATGGCAAAGATAAAGGTGGATACGGATGAACTGACGAAGGCGCTGCACGAGGTTTCTGCCGTGGTGTATCAGGAGGCGCAGAAGAAGGCTGCGGAAGAAGCGGCTAAACAGGGTGCACCGGCAGGAGCGGGAGCTGGAGCAGGAGCAGGTGAGGAGAAGAAAGCGGGTGAAGGCGAAGCGGATTACGTGGATGTGGATTATGATGTGAAGGGCGAAGGTGATGGCGAGGAAAAAGAATAAAAGTAAAAGGAGAAGTTATTAAGTATAAGGAGGAAAAAAGATGACTATGGAAATAGCGAATATTAAAGTGAATGAAAACTATCAGCTCACCATCCCCAAAGAAATACGAAACGAAATCTTAATAGAGGCAGGTGATGAGATAGAGATGGCGGTCAACGAAAAGAAAGAAGTCATCATTTGTAAGGTGAAGAAGGGACGACCAGTAGAGGATAGTTTTGGAATTTGGACAGGGGGAAAATTAGAAGACCTTGGGAGAGTTATTCATCGTGCTAAAATGAACTTCAAGTTCAGAGAAGGGTTTGACTTCGCAAAACTGCGCATACCGAAGCGGATTTTTGAAGTCCCTACACCGCACGGTTTCTTAAAGGAGGAAGACATGAGGAAAGCGATTGAGATATATGGTGAGATGATTGCAGAGAGCAGTATTTAGACAGACATTTACTCAAAGACAGCCCAAAGCGCAAGAATTTGACTCTTTCTCGTAATAAATTATTACCTCACTCCACTCAGTTCGATCTCGAACAGCTTAGGCCAGTATTTCCCTGTTATGAAGAGCCTGTCATGCTTTGCGTCATAGGCGATACCGTTGAGAACATTCTAATTTTCTCGAAGGTATCGGGGTTCAAAAAATACAGCGTTGCGGTTCCATCGCTCATGATCAAGCACTTTCCATCATGAGTGATCCCCCAGCCTTCGGTGGGATAGGCAAATTCCCTGAGTAGAATGAAGCTCTCCTTATCGTAGACAAAGCCGACCCTCGACTGCCAGGTTAGTTGAATC
>JAYEII010000113.1:0-6336 GCA_034660015.1 Methanobacteriota archaeon
GATATTGCGGTGCGACTGAAATTAAACGCCGTGCGTGCTAATGTGGAGGGAAAAAGAATCGTTCTGGTGGATGACAGTATCGTGCGCGGGACCACATCGCGGAAAATCGTGGGATATTTGAAAAAAAAAGGTGCGAAAGAGGTGCATATGCGAATAGGTAGTCCACCGATAATAGCACCCTGCTACCTCGGTATTGATACGCCAACGAGGGACGAGTTATTAGCTTCAAAAAGGAGCCTGGACGACATTTGCAAGTTTTTAAATGTTGATTCCGTTGGCTATCTGAGCATGGAAGGGCTAATAGATTCAGTAGGAATAGATGCGAATAATCTTTGCCTGGGCTGTCTGACGGAAAAATACCCCGTGGAAATACCGGGAGAAGTGTGCGTCGCGAGACAGCTGAAGTTGACGCAATTCTAACTCAACGGTTAACGGTTAGCGGTTTAGCGGTTTAGAGGCTTAGCGGTTTAGCGCGGATACTAATACCGGACAATTAGCCCTACTCGGACATCTAATTTTCTCTGCGAAGTCAGCGTTCTCTGCGGTAAAATTTGAAATGATATTTAAGATGTGCAATACCTTTTATTGATTACACACCATATTTTTATGTGAATGTTAGGATAGAGGGGGAATAATAAACAATAGAAATTTAATCAAAAAGGGGGAGTGAAAAAGGGATAGAAATGGGGATAAAAGAGGATTTAGGGAAGATGTTTGGGAAGAAGGGAGGAATGACGGAGAATGAAGGCGATTATCTGGACCTGGACATAGAAGAGTACGAGGAGGAGTTAAAGGCCGCAGAAGACATAAAGATGTACATAAAGACTGCGGAAGTTACTGGTTTATACGACGTTCCCGAACTGAAAAAGGAGATATATGCAGGCAATACGTTGATTCTGGATATATCCGTGGCGAAACAGGACAAAGGACTGTTAGAGAAGGTGGTAAAAGACTTGAAGATGGCTGCTTTTGACGTAGGAGGCGATATCGCGGGGATTGGGAGCGACCAGGTGATAGTAGCGCCAGCTGGAATCAAAATAGAACGGAAAAAACTGAGTTCGAAATAAAGTGGAAGAGAAATGCCCGATTTGCGGGGCTACGAGTAAACTGCGGTTTTTACCATACAAAATACCTTATTTTGGCGATGCAATGATGTTCATTGCTGTGTGCCCATCCTGCGGGCATCGCTCCACCGATGTGATGCTGCTATCAGGAGATAGAGAAAGTAGGAGGAAAAGATACGAGGTGGAGATTTCTTCTGTGGATGATTTGAACATACGAGTAGTAAGGTCTTCATTTGGGAGCATCGAGATACCGGAACTGGGCGTAAACGTGGAGCCGAGACGAGGCGAAGGTTTTATCACCACGGTAGAAGGCGTGTTGAAGCGTGTGGAAGACGCGGTGCGGATGCTGAGTCGGGATGTTAATGACGCGAGAAAGAAGCGTGCAGAACAGGTTTTGATGCAAATAGAGGACATAAAAGCGGGTAATGCGTCCATGAAACTGATAATTGATGACCCCACAGGCAACAGTGCGATAATCTCTAAAACAAAATAAAAATTATTAACCACAGATTACGCAGATTAACACAGATAGATGATAAGAATCAACACGGTTAAACTAAAATAAATCTGTGTAAATCGGTGTCTTAAATAGGTGGAAGTTATACTTTATATACAATAAAAAAGTATGGCAGAAGGAATAAAAGACAGCACGTTTGAGGGCGAAACACTTCCGAGGTTCGGTAGAGAAGAGACGAATGATTTTTTTGACGAAGCAAACAAGCTTTTAGAAAAGGGCGATAGGACATCAATAGCGCAAGCATGTGAAAAGTTCTACAAGGTTACCGAGGAAATAATCAAGATCTTAGCGGCGGAGCATTTTCTTGAGGAATGGAGAAAGGCAGAAGAACAGCGGAGATGGACGATTCAACTATTATTTGGTGCAGTCGGTGAATTAATGAGGGTAGAGGGTAAACAAATACAAGAAGCTTGGCTTGCTGCTTGGGCTTTGCACACTGCAGGTTTTCACGAAAAATTATTGGGTGCCAAAGAAGTTTCTAAGTATATTGGCAGCATAAGAGAACTGGTTGAGTGGTTTAATCGGAGAAATATTCATCGCAGCATAACCACCTGATTACACAGATTTTCACGAGAAAGAATAATTTTTGATAATCGGACGCAGATGAACGCAGATAATCAGGATTTTAAATAATAGACTGGGTTACGGTTTTCTGGAAAAGGTTTATGAGAATGCAAGGATGATAGAACTTAATTTTGGCACTAAACCAGAAGTTAAACGTAAGGCATTTGATAATTTGAGGAAATAGTTTTCTGCGTAAATCCGCGTAAATCTGCGTCCTAAATAGGTAGAAGTTATACTTTATATACAACAAGTATAAAACGGTAAACCAAAAATGGATACGAACTCCTCAAACTCAAGGGACGCACTGACAATTTTAAATACCGTGTTCGATTACCCCGCTTTTCGGTCAAAACAGGAAGAGATAATAAACAACGTCTTAGCCGGACGGAACACGCTTGCCGTTCTGCCAACAGGCGCGGGAAAATCGCTTTGCTTTCAGATACCGGCATTGATGTTTGACGGATTGACGATAGTTGTAAGCCCGTTAATCGCATTGATGAAAGACCAGGTGGACGGGCTGAAGAAGAAAGGCGTGCTTGACGTGGCGTATATCAATTCTATGCTCGACCAGAGCACGAAGGAGCGTATCTATGAGCAACTAAAATCAAAACAATCGAACTTGAAGATGCTGTATGTCGCCCCGGAAACGTTTGTGGACAATAAATTAATGCGTGTTTTGAGGTCGTGCAACATCAGTTTAATCGCGATTGACGAGGTGCACTGCATTTCCGTCTGGGGACATAATTTCAGACCCGATTATTTACGACTGCGCAGGATGATAAGCGTATTAAACCATCCTGATGCTCCACCTGTGCTCGGGCTGACAGCCACAGCCACCAAAACGGTTGAAGAAGACGTGCAGAAACAATTAGGCATAAAATGTGACGTGTTCAAAGCCAGTTTCGACAGGGAGAACCTGTTCCTTTCCGTGCTCAACGTGAACGTAAACCGCAGGCGCAGCAAGGAAGAAATCCTTAAGACGATGTTAAAACGGCTTGAAGGCCCGGTTATTGTTTATGTCAACTTCACGAAAACGGCAGAGGCACTCGCAGCATATTTAGCCGGTGCGGGTTTCAGTGCATCGTATTATCACGGTCAGATACGGAATAAAGAAACGAGGAGGAGTGTCCAGAACGATTTTATAAGCGGGAGAACGCGAATTGTAGTTGCTACAAATGCATTTGGGATGGGCATTGATAAAGAGAACATAAGGGCGATAATCCATTACGAACTGCCAAAATCCATTGAGAACTATTATCAGGAGGTAGGACGTGCAGGGCGGGATGGAGAACCGGCGTATTGCCTATTGCTCTATTCCGATGCGGATGAATACAAAGTACGAAAATTGATTCAGTACAATACGCCGTCGCGGGAGCAAATAGAAGGGGTGCTCCGAGAGTTGACCGAAGCATCGGGGAAATTAATGTACGTGAATGTGAAGCGAATAGCAAACGACCTGAAACTTGACGAAGTACCCATCAGGTTAATTCTGCATCATCTCGAACGGATGGGCGTGATAAAGACGCATTTTAGAGTTTTTCGACGTGCTGCGGTACGAATGCGTAATGACGCGGAATCGTTAAAACCGCCGCAAGAAGTGGAACGAATGATGAGAAACGGCTATTTCAGGGATAATTTAAACGGCTGGATGGATTTGGAAGACCTGAGCAGGTCGGTTCAGATACCGGTAGGCGACCTAAACGAGATGCTGCGGGACTTAAAAGCCTCAGGCAGGCTAAAATTAGAAGAACGTGACTTTTGCACGCCGGTAAGCGTCAACCGCGGTATAAAAGACGTGGACACGACTGAGCTGCTTGAAATCTTTTTACGCGTGGAAGATAGCGGCATGAGGAAGATAGACAAGGTGATAGAATATGTAGAGAGCGAAGAATGCAAGCGAAAGTTCATTCTGGATTATTTCGGTGAATCGTATAGCGGAAACTGCAATGCGTGCAGCATTTGCAATCCGTCATTGAGCTTTTTGGATGCCAATATGGATATTGAAGCGGAAGCAAAGGTGAAACCAGAAGAATTAGCGGATGAAACGGTAATTGAAGACACTGAAGGAATAGGAAAAGAAGCATCTGCAGAAAGTACCAGAATTGCGGTTGCGGTGCTCGAACTGGTAAACAATCTCGATTTTCGTGTCGGCAGAACATCACTTGCGAACATATTGATTGGGTCGAAATCAAAACGGATAATAAACCAGAATCTTCAGGAATCGCGGTATTACGGTATCTTAAAACGATATACCGCTCGTGAAGTGGTCGGCATTATTGACCAGTTGATAGCAAAAGGATTTTTAGTAAAACGGCACGATAATAGCTCGAACTATCCCAGACCGTTATTGTATCTTACCGAACGGGCGGCGAATGCATTAGAAGAACGGCCAGCTATAGATTTGCAGTTGTCGGTAAAAAATATGCAGGAGGTCAGCGAACCGGAAAATCTGGTTGTGTTTGACGAACTGAAGAAGTGGCGACGGGATATTGCTGCTGAACGGAACATTCCTGCTTATTGCGTCTTTCACGATAGCACGCTAATCGGTATCGCGAATCGGTTACCGAAGACTGAGGAAGAATTGGAGGAGATTAAGGGCATTGGCAAGAGGAAGATCGAGGATTACGGGAAAGCGGTGTTGAGGATGGTTAGGTTGGGGGGTCAGCAGGTTTAGCGGTATAGCGGTTTGGCGGTTTGCTAAAAAGCCCTGAAAACTGACACCTAAAATATAAAACATTTTATAAAACCACAGAGATTTTAGGTATGCATATAATTAATTATACATAGCGGCATAGAGAGATAGCGAGATGGTAAAAAATGGAAATAAAAAGGAATATAGAAGTTGAGTTCGTGAACACAAAACCCGTTGAAGAACAAGCGATAGAAATGGTGGAACGAAAAGGGCTGGGGCATCCAGACAGCTTATGTGATGGTATAGCCGAAGCCGTTAGCGTAGCGTTGTGCAAAGAATATAAAAAGAAGTGCGGGATAATACTGCATCACAACACGGACAAAGTGCAGCTCATCGCCGGTAGGTCAAACCCGAAATACGGTGGTGGCGAGGTTATTTCGCCGATATGCATTCTGCTGGGTGGTCGAGCAACGCGAGAATTTGAAGGCGAGGAAATCGCCGTTGATACCGTAGCGATACGAGCGGCGAGGGAATATTTACGGAACCTCAGGAATCTGGATATGGATAGTCACGTTGTGGTAGATAGCAAACTGGGAATGGGCTCTTCTGACCTTTTAACAGTTTTCCAGGGTGAGGGTAAGGACAGGGCAATACCGATAGCGAATGATACCTCCTTTGGCGTTGCACATGCTCCTTTTTCTGAGACTGAATCCATAGTGCTTAACGCAGAAAACAAGGTGATGGCGGAATACCGCAACCGTGAGCTCGCGATAGGAGAGGATATGAAGATAATGGCACTTAGAGAAAAAGACCGGATAACTTTAACGGTTGGCGATGCCTTTGTATCGAAATACGTGGACGATTACCAGCACTATACGGATACAAAACAGCGATTGAACGATTTTGTTAGCCGTGTCGCCGGAACACATACGAACAGAGAAGTAACTACGCAGGTTAATATGGCTGACACAAGAGACTCGGTTTATCTCACGGTAACCGGAACCTCAGCGGAAATGGGTGATGATGGAGCCACTGGTCGTGGCAACCGGTGCAACGGGCTTATCACGCCAAGCAGACCCATCAGCATGGAAGCGACATCGGGAAAAAATCCGGTGAATCATACCGGTAAAATATACAATTTGCTTGCCAATAAAATAGCCAATGAAGTCGTAGATAGCGTAGATGGAATTCAAGAAGTGTACATAAAGATTCTTTCGGAGATAGGCAGAAGGATAGACGACCCGAAGGTGGCAACCGCTCAGATTGTTCCAAAGAGCGATGTAAACCCTGGAGTAGCGGAAACGAAGGTGGAACGAATAATGGATGATTGGCTCTCGAACATCGCGGAGATAAAGGAGATGGCGATTAGAGGGGAGTTGAGAACGTTTTGAAACAAACCTTTTCTTAGAAAGAAAAGGTTTGTCAAAAGAACATTTAGAAGGAAGAAAAGTTCACGAGCACCGACCACGCCCTCCTCCGCAGTTTAATGCGATAGCGCATCCCTGCTATTCCCGTCGCTGCGTTTTGCATTTAAAGCCTTCCATATCTTTTATGTACCT
>JAYEII010000114.1:0-6277 GCA_034660015.1 Methanobacteriota archaeon
AAGTTTTTTGCATCGTTGATTGCGAAAGTTCTATCATTACTGCATCTATCACTGGGTCGCCAGTAACATCAACAGACACCCCCTGCGGTTTATCTATATTTATCACCTCTCTCAGTTCTTCAACTACTTCCTCTGCATTTACATCCGCTAACATGTTTAATCTTACCACCGTCATCGAATAATCGTCGCTGATATAATTGCTTATCCTCTGCTCTGCTACTTCGTTATTTCTCAACAGCGACTTCACACTTCGCAAATAGCTGGGTATTCTGCCGTCATTCGCTTCTTTTATCACATCAGCAGCACTTTCTGCATCTACGACACCATAAACAAGCTTCGACCTCTCAGTGAGCAAATCAACATATCTCAAAACCTCCGGGTCGCGGACATCCCTTATCTCTTCGGATTTAGAAAACCTTGGCTCTGTCTCCACGACAATAGTTGAAGTGACAAAACTACCCGCAAATTGGTCTGCTATTAGCTCGAAGGTGTCTATCACTTCTATATCCTCTGGGAGCCAATCTTCGTAGCTCTCCGCTGCTTCACCCATTAATGTGGTTTGATAACCTGTGAAAATGGTGAACAAGAGAAATATAGCCAAAACAATGAGTGCGTGATGCGATACGAACCGCGCATACTTATCCAAAGGTCCTTTTCCCAATTCTCTTAGCTTGTCTCTCATTTTTTAGCCCTTTCCACCCACTTTTGCAGTCCCGCAGCTAATTTCCTCGCTTCTATTCGCTCTTCAAAAACGATAAAGCAAGGATTTACTACTGCGGCAGCTACCCAGCAGAAAATTATACCCAGAGCCAGCGTCTGCCCTAAGTGCTGAATCATCGGCATCACGGAAAGCGTTAAAGCAAAGAAAGCAGCAGTTGTAGTCGCCGCAGAGCCAAACGTTGATGCTCCTATATTAGACACTGCAATCCTCAGTGCCTCTCTCGTTGTATTGCCATGACTTCTCTCTTCATAATACCTCGACACCATGAATATCCCGTACTCTACGCCTAAACCGATGATAACCGCACCTATCATAACCGTGCTAATGGATATAGGTATCCCGAGGAAGCCCATTGTCCCGAAAGTCCATGTAATACCAAAAACCAGTGGCAGGAATACGAGAAAGCCCTTTGTGAATGAGCGCTCCAGCAATGCCAACAGCCCAAAAATAATTGCCGCCGCTACAAGCGTAGTGAAAACCATGTCCTCACGCATCAATCTCAATAGTTCAATTATCAGCGGTGCCATACCCGTTATCATATATTCTACACCCGCAGGCTTTGTAATCGCATCAACGTCCCCTTGTATCATATCTGTCGCCTCCTTCACCTTCTCTTCGCTTAATCCCGCTATTGGACTGGCATAGACGAGCATAATGCTAAAGTCGTCATTAAAAAAGCTTTCTGCACCCGGAACAGACGCTAACTTCTTCTTCACTCCTTCTATATCATCCGGGACATCTTGTTGAAAAAAAGGAGCCACCGACTGAACTTTTTCAATTGAAGATTCTGCTTCAAGCCGTTCATGTAATTCAACTACCGACGATATTATCTTTGGGTCTCTTATATCACGTGGTATGTTTTTTGCGCTTGTTTCCTTATCCAGGCAAACCGCGATAATCATGAACTCTTCTCCTCTGAACTTGCTCGCTATCTTTTCTTGCAAAACGAAAACAGGCAAATCCTGCGGCATCTCTTTTGCTATATTTCCTTGAAAATGCAGTTCTGTTGCGCCGTAACATAAAAACACCGTTAATACCAGTGCCGCCACGATTATCTTCTTATAATGCCGGCATTGAAAAGCAGCCAATTTTGTCAATGCCCTCTCTATGCCTATCCTTTCTTTTAGACCCATTTTATCTCGTTAAGAAAATCCCAAATCCTCTCTTTTAACCCCCCAGAACACACAGATTTTCACAGATTTTTTTCAGCTTTGTGTTATATCTCTTTTGTGTTAATCTTGTGAAATCTCGTGGTTTCTTTTTGGGATTTGGAAATTGTGATTTACTTGGGATTTGGTAGTATTTGACATTGGGATTTTATACTCTCTTCCTTCTCAAAAACAAAACGAAAAACACGAACAGAGCAATTAAGGCGAATAAACCCTCAAACCCTGGAACTGAAAAAGTTCCTGGGCTGTTTGATGATGCGCTTATCGGAATCATCTTATCAAAAAGATACACATTATAATCGCCTAAGTCACGGTCTCCAGTGCATCTTATCTCTATGCCCTGCTGATATGCTTTCGGCAAGGCATCTTTATCCACATCGAATTTTAGAACCGCAGTCCATTCCTCATCCGGCTTCAAATTGCCCACGTAGTCGCTTTTCACATCGAAATCAAAAGGCACTTCCGCTTCTCCCGTTGACCTTACACTTACAGATTCTGCTTTTTCTGAGCCTGTATTTCTTATCTTCACATGCAGTTTCACACCATTATCGCCTGCGCTTATATTCGCAGGCTCCGTATAGTATGAAACGATTTCAAATTCAGGTTTCGGCTCCACCAGTATGTTTATCTCCCGCATCACCTCGTATTCTCCGCCCTTCGTATCTTTATATCTTATCTGCAATGGAATGCAGTATGTATTTGATTCCACGTTGTCCGCGATGTCAATGTGAAATATCGCCTCGCCTTTTTCGCCCGAATTCAACCTGCCTATGTACGAGCGGTCTGTTCCAGACCACGAAGGTTTGAATTTATCCCCGCAAATCAATCTCGCCTCTATATCTTTTGCCGCCGCTTCTCCACTATTCTCTATAAATGCCCTTATTTCTACGTCCTCATTTCCTGGTCTTATGTCCGTAGGGTCTGTGGTTACATCTCCAATGTTTATCACCACACGCCCTTTTATATTGAAACTTATACCGAGCTGTGTGCTTTTTAGCTCAGGGAAATCATATTCCGTTTTCGTTTGTGGAATCGTTTCTGTAATGCCCGTTGTCGGGTTTGTTCTTGTAATATAATATACAACTACGGTTTTAGTAGTTGGCTCATACCATTCGCAAGTGATTGGTATGTTGTATGTGCCGGTTGGTGCTTCTTCTTTCACGTGCACCATGATTTTTACTTCCTTCGAGCACCACGAGTTCAGCGTGTTTATCTGGACTACTGTGCGTCCCACAAGCGATACGTTTTTTGTGCCTTGAAACGCCAGTTTGATGTCTCTCGCATCCTTACCTCCGTTGTTCTCCACTGTCACTGTCACTTCTCTTGTATCACCCGGATGCAACTCCGTAGGCGTTACATCTGTTATCGTAACAGAAGAGAAAGCAGCATCAGCCAGTGGTGTAAACGACACAAGCGAAAACAACATAAAAAGCGCTATGCCGACTGCGCATAGCGAAACCAACTTTCTACCTTTACCATTTTTACTCATTTCTTATCGCCTCCTTTACATCATTATCTTCATTGAAATTTTCTCTGCCACTTCTTCGACGTTCTCTACCTCTACGGGCATCGTATTTATATCGTTCATTATTCTGGAGAACAGGAGAACAGCGAGGTTCAATTTCTTATACTCGTTTATGAGTGCATGAAAAGTCTCCTTCACTTTTGCATCTCCGATTTTATCCTGACTCGTGGATAGCAATTCAATCATCGGCTTTATGTTATCCGCGAGAAATCGCTTCAACAGTTCACCGAAACTCTCCGTCAGTGAGGTATTAACCAAATAGTGGATTTCTCTTCCCTCTCTACTTACTTCAATTATCGGTCCCTTCTTCAATACCTTCAAGCTTCGGCTAATCAATCCCCTGCTGTAGCCCGTGCCTTCTTCTATCTCGCGCTGCGTTACGGGACAGGACTTGAACAGTAAAAAGCCCCAGACACGCCCCACCGATTCTCCTAAGTCCCATTGCTTCCCCATTTTCGCTAACGAATCTAACACTTCCCGCATGACTTCGGTCATCTTTTCATCACCATCTATCTTTTACTTTTTACTAAAATGTAAATTTAGGGTGTTTAAAGGTTTCAACAAACTTTTTGTTTTGAATTTAGATAATTCGGATTTGCGATTTGTTATTTTCAAGTCCGGTATCTCCGGATTGAGCCATTTGCTCACTTCTCTACGTTCAGTCGGCGGCTCACCCCTCTTCATCTGATTTACATATCTCTTCAGCGCATCGGCCATACGCTTCGCCGCAGCGCTGAGTAACCTGCTTTTGATGTCCTTAGTGTTCTTGTATTCTCTCAAGAGCCTTGGTGCAACCTTCAAATCGTGGTCTATGCACTCGCCCATAAGCTGCCAGTGCTCTGGTGTCATCTTTGCCATGGTGAATGTTTCCTTCGTATCTAAAGCAGAACCACGCATCGAAACGAAATTCATCGGCACGATAAGCGACGCAGTCCCCTTTAAATCCTCTACCAGTTCTATGCTTTCAATCACATCGTCCGTATTTTCATCTGGAAGACCGTTTATCATTGTTGCCGCGTTAAACCAGTTATTGTCATCAAGGAGTCCAAAAGCTTGTGTGACTATCTCCTGCCACTTCTCTGCGGTCGATGGTAACGCTTTGCCTCGCATGTGCTTTGCAATCAGTCTTGCACTTCCCGTCTCAATCCCCGTTTGTGCGCCCAACCAATTTTGATTGAGCATGGAGTAGCACGTTTCGGAAACCGCCTTTAGAAGCCCGGGATTATGATATACGGTTGCGAGGGCTATATGGCTCGCACCAATGCTCTCAATTCCTTCAACAGACGCAACACGCTTGATTAGATTGAGAACACGCTCATCATCTGGTGCTATCTTTTTGGACCCATAACGCAGGAGATCCTCAGAATGGAGCAAGATCGCCCTCTGCCCCGTTTCTACATTCGTCCGCACGTCCCTTACAATATGCTCGACTGATTTGAAACGAAGCTTCTGCATGGTCGGTGTGCAGAACGAGCAGCCTCTTCCGCAGCCCCGGCTTATCTCCACCAGACCGTGGATTGTAGCACCCATAATGTTAGATATCTCCTCTGCGCTTGGCTCTCTTCCATTTATTATCCGCGGCAGTTTCTCACCCGCGAGTATAGATTTGAACATTTCCGGAACGGTGAGTTCACCCTCGCCAAGATGGACATAATCAATATTCAGTTTGTCCATAATCGTCTCATCCGCTAACTGCCACGCCGCTTTACCGCCTGCCACCACTGTCTTCTCCTTCATTACCCGCTTACTCATCAATTCAAAGAGTTTCACGCGGTTGTAAGGGGGTCCGGTATTAAGCATGTCAACGAACTCCGAAGTCGGTGGATTGATGCCCAGGAAATCATGTCCGCCAATGCCTATTATTTCCGTCCTGCTGCCCACCACGTGTTCCAAATCACATGGGTGCACAACCGCAACTTCGTCCTCGCCAAAGACTTCTGCTAAACACGCCTCTACAATTCTGAGTCCAAAATCAGCATATCGCGCTCTCCCGTTTTCACTCGGCGTGGGCGGTGACCAAACGTTAAAAAAAACCCAATCCGGTATAATACCCCGCGGCATGCAGGAGGAGAAGCCTACGAATATCCCCCACCTGTACTTGCTCATCATTGTCTCATCCGCGGTCAGCACGATTTTAGGACTGTGGTTCATTTTTTGCAGTATATTCCCTATTTTGTTCATCCTTCCTCTTTATCCACTGCCACTGCGTTTTCAAGCCTTCTCAGATAGGCGATTGCGTGTTCAACTTTCTCGCTGAGATGTTCGAGGTCTTTTGTTCCCTGAATGAGTTCATCAAGCTGCTTGAGATGACCCATAACCTTCTCACGTTCTGCTTTTATCAGTTCCACGAAGTTCACATTCGCCATGTACACGTTCCTTTTGATGCTTCTGACCCGTTCCACCAGACCTACCCGTATGAGCATATTAAGATAGTTTATGGTAGAAGAGTATGCATAGCTGGTTCTTTCACCTATGTCTTTCGCGGACAGCGGTTCTCGGGATGTAAGGAGCACGGCATAAACAGAGCTGCAGCCTTCTGCAAAGCCCCAGTCCATCATCAACGCTTTCACTCGTCTGACAGCATGGTCCACGTAGGTTTCGTGCCCTCCTAATTTTATTTTTGAATCTATCATAATTATTATAAATACTATATTTAATATAAGATAAACTTGTATAGGTAGAATAGCCAATGAAAACCTATCCCTTCCTTTTGCGATTTGAAATCTTTAAATTTGTGTAACTACTCACCCCTGTGTCAATCCCATAGAACCGACTGAAGGAATAAATGGGGACCCTCTAAACGCATCGTGAATAGCATCGAGGACATGACGCCCGTTCTTCCGCGCTGTAGAGATATACCCA
>JAYEII010000115.1:0-6255 GCA_034660015.1 Methanobacteriota archaeon
CCGTAGAGGATGTGCTTCTGAAGAGCCGGATGAGGGAAATCTTCACGTCCGGTTCTGTGAGGGGGCTCATAGCAACCTTGGGGCTATTACCTCAAAAAAAAGGTGTGCTATGGGCTCTACTTGACATGATAAGAATCAACACGGTTAAATTTAACTAAAATAAATCTGCGTAAATCTGTGTCTAAAATAGAAGGAAGTTATACTTTATATACAACAAGATTACACAGATTTCCACGAGATTTTTTATAAACTTTTTTTGTTTTTTCTTTTAGCACAGGTTTTCTTTTTGTAAAAAAGAAAAAGTGTTGTGCTAATCTCGTGGAATCTTGTGGTTTGAAAACTATGCAACGAGAATATAAAAAACACGGGTTCTTCTCTTTTGTACCTTCAGATAGCCAAAACCGAAACCGTGAACTCTGGTGCTTGAAGCACGGCGAATCGGGAATAAACAGCGTAGGCAGGGTCCTGGAGGTATCGAGAAAGGGAATAAAGACAAAAGAAGGGCGGAAAAAGGTCGTTCTTAGCGGAATAGTTGCAGACTACACGGCAAAAATCCCCTTCTTTTCGTGGGAAGAGCGAGAAGAGCTCGTGAAGGATAAGATAGTGCAAATAGAGAATGCGTACCTGAAGCGGTGGAACGGACTGCCTACGCTACATATAGCGAAAAACGCGAGTGTGAGCGTAATTGAGAATTATATTGGTTTTCCCAGTTGGACGGTGCTGATGAAGCCTAAAAAGGGGACGATAGGAGAAATACTCGATTGTGAGGGTGCATTTGACGTGATATTAGAGGGAGATATAGTGTCGGTATCGCAGCCCCGGGGGGAAGGAAATAGAAAGAGAATTGTCCTGGATGACGGCACCGGTGCGTTATTTCTGGAATTTGAAGAACAGAAAAAGGAGCAGGAAGCGGATATTTCATTTGGTATGCCTGTTAGGGCAAGGGGGAATGTGGTGGCAGAGGAATCGAAAAACGGTCTTGCATTAAAGTTGATTGCGGAAACGGTAAAAATTAGCCGTGAAGCGTTTATGATACGGGAACTGAAGAACTTTCTGTCACAGTATGCATGATTATAGTCATTCCGAAAATTATTAACCACCAGATTACACAGATTTACACAGACGCTGCTGTCCTAGTTAAATTCAATTAACAACTTGTCAAAATTTAAACTACTTTAAATCTGTGTGAATCTGCGTTAATCTGTGTCTTAAAAATTCCCGGAAAATGATACCGTTCGGGTAAATTATTATTTGTGAGTTCCCTAATGTCTGCGAATGAATTTTTTTTCTGCGAACTCAGCGTTCTCTGCGGTGAATTTTGATTCCCAAAGTTTTTCTTTTCCGTAATCGCTTTTCTTTTTCAAAAAGAAACATTTACTAAAGAAATATTTTAGTAAAGTAAAAATCATTTTAGTACACAATTAGAAAGGAGCAGATAGAATGAAAATACGGCTCAAGCGAACGCTAAAAAGGTATTTCTTCGATACACATCGAGCTTTAACGCCTGCGGAGACCCTGGGCAAGGCAGAAAAGCTGAAAGAGAAAGTCGGGATAACAAGAATGGAAGACATTACCGCACTTGATAAGCTCAACATACCTGTCTATTCTGCGAGCAGACCAGAAGCCGAAGAGGGGGCTGTTTCTGTGTATACCGGAAAAGGTCTGACGAGAGAGCAAGCGAGGGTATCGGTAATCATGGAAGCGATAGAGCGGTATTCAGGAGAACTAAAAGCCCGGGATAGAGCGAAATTTCTGTTTGAATCATACGACGGGGGGCGAAGCGAAAAACAAAAAGTGGACCCTGCTTCTCTTATATTGTCCGGGCTTTCTACCATCGGTCCGAGTTCGAAATTAGAATGGTGTGAGGGTTATGACTTGCTAAGAGAGAAAGAAGTTCTTGTTCCTGCGAATGCCGTTTTTCATCCGTACGTATCAAGTAGAGGCGAAAGACTGTTTAGAAGTGACACTAACGGTATAGCGTCCGGGAATAACATTGAGGAGGCTATTTTTCACGGGATAACTGAAGTAATAGAGCGAGACGCATTGAGTTACGTGGAATTGAAGAAAAATGCAGGTAAACAAATAGAAATTGATGGAGGCGATGGGATGATATTTGAGTTGAAAGAGCGGTTGGAATCCGCGGGTGTCATTCCCCATTTCTGGTATATTCCGTCAGACACGGGCTTTGCAACGGTTGCATTAGCGTTGGACAACGAATCAAAGGATGCTTCATTGCTCGTTTACGGTGCAGGCACGCACAGCGACCCGCGAATAGCGACGATAAGAGCAATAACGGAGGCTGCACAATCCAGGGTTATGCAAATAGAGAGCATGAGGCGGGATGCGATGAAAGCGACATCAGCGAGACTAATGAGT
Organism: Methanobacteriota archaeon; assembly: GCA_034660015.1. Classification (GTDB taxonomy): domain Archaea; phylum Halobacteriota; class Syntropharchaeia; order Alkanophagales; family Methanospirareceae; genus QEXZ01. The sequence continues at coordinate 2,377 of JAYEII010000115.1, forward strand.
TATGATGCGATAAAGAAAAGAAATAGGTATTGGTTTGAAGACAAGGGCAATGGCAAAGAAGAAAAAGTGAGGCTGGATGAGCTTCCTAAACGGGCGACTGAAACAATAGATGGCGATATAGCGGTTGCACTGGATAAATTGCGGCGGGTCGTGAACCGCGTGATAGTGGTGGACGTAACGAGGGAAGAGATAGGCGTTCCGGTTGTAAGGGCGATTATTCCCGGATTTGAAGTATATGCGAGGAATCCGGAAAGAGTGGGCAGCCGGTATAGGTAAATGGGGCACGGTCTAAAAATATAGTGATTTATCACCGCGGAGAGCGCCGAGTACGCAGAGTTTTAAGACTGTTTCAATCGTTGCTCAGGTTTTCTGACACAGATTTACACTGATTTACGCGGACTTATTTAAGTTCAACGTTGTTGATTTTTAACATCTATCTGTGTTAATCTGCGTCTATAATTTATGCCTTTGCGTCCTCTGTGTGCTCTGCGGTGAAATTTAAGGATTGTATCCTGTATCCTGGCTCCCTCACCCCTTACTCGCACTTTACACTCGCCACGTTTACCTGCGCTTCTCCTTTTATTTGTGTTATAACTCGCATCAAGTCATCCATGGACTCCGCACTACCCTCAGCGCATATAACGACAGAACCCTCGCCTCCTGCCACACCGCCCGCACCTATCGTGAACGCATCTTCAGCACCTAATAGTATCAGTGCCTCTATCTCGGTAATTACCGTGCCATGCACGGGCATCAACCCTACGGGCACGCCTACCGATTTGTAGAATCTCTCCTTCCCTACCCGTTTCGCCGCCTCTGTGATGGAATAGGGTATCATTTTCTCGATACCCACGGGAATGATAAAATTCACGCCTCGTGCCATCACGGTTCCAATCGCTGAACCTATCGTGCCCCCAGCGGCATGTGCCAGGAGTATGCCTGCATTTCCGTATGCATCCAACGCATTTGCACCTTTTATGAACATGTCTTCCGCAGATAAATCCTCTAGCGCGTCTTCTATGCTCTCCTCGCTGCTTACCACGCCATTTTTTATTATTACGTCCTTTTCCCTCTCTTCTTTCGTGACAACGCAAGTGCCCTTGTCCGTTATGACACCAGCAGCGTATCTCTGCTTATCTATCTTATTCGCTCCAGACAGCTCACTCAAAATCTCATCGGCTACATAAGCATTTGTAGTCCCCAGCCCTATTATGATGGTGCCCTGTTTCAACGCTCGCTGCACTTCTTCCAGATTCTTTACGCCCTTTGCAATCACCCGTTTCGATTCCGAAGGCGTAAGCACTATCAGAATTTTTTCCTTTTCTTTCGCCATATTATTCTACACCCCATCAGTAATTGTATAACTTTGGTAATCGTATTGTTTTAAATTTTATTTAATAACAGCACCTGCAGCGACTGCTCTAAGATTTTAGGTTATGGAGTAAAATGAGGCATATCCTTAATAGTTTCTATGCATTCGTTAAGAGATAGTCCGCTAAAAATCTCCCACCACTGCCCTGTATGTCTCATATACGACAAATTAAACTGATCCTTGCTTACATACTCCATCCGTGCAAATTTTGTTTCAAAGAAAGGCGATATAGCATTTGGGCCAGGATTATTGTATTTTGCACAGAAATAGAAATAGTTTCTGTACCACTTTGTAAAAATATCCACAATATAATTTAAACGCTCGTTTTTTGGATGATGCTTAATGTATTTTGGCTTCAGTATAGAATCAACAAATTCATTAGATTTTTTTTCTACTTCCGATTTAGTTGACTCGGGAACTCGTGGTTTGGACTGTCGTGGTGGTTTGTAGAGCCATACTTTTTTTCTTCTTGCCATGGTTACATGTGTATGCAGGTATATTTAGTTTTTATGTTTCAGTAGCTAACATTTTTTAAACGTTGCACCACCTTAAAAAGGTTTAATGGAGGTGAACAATGTGCAAACCCATACATATCTCCAAGAAACCGTATTGAAGCTATTCGTAGAAATAGATTTGAATCTGTCAAAGCCGTTGAGAAAGATGCTTTCTGCGTTAATCGTCTGTCTGCTGGAGAATAACAAAGCACATATTTCGCGACTGGGTGAATCTCTATCTATTGGTGACGCAAGTGCCATGGCGTGTATACAGCGTATCCGCCGGTTCTTGTCTAATAAAAAGTTGTCGCCAATCATAACAGTCGTACCGCTGCTCCCTCTGATGCGCCCACTTCTATCGAAGCTCCCCGAAATCGTGCTGACCATGGATCGCACCGACTGGGAAAAACGTCGTAAATACATCAATATCCTTTCGGTGGCGGTCAGTTATAAGGGGCGTGCTATCCCGTTATTCTGGATCGTCCTTGATAGAAAGGGCAATAGCTCTTTTGAACACTGGAAACAGGTATTAACGCCGGTTATCGAGGGATTACAGCAGATGAAGTGGCTTTCAGGCATACCCATCCACGTTGTTGCAGATCGGGAGTTTGCCAGCCCTAAACTGGCTGAATGGCTTAAAAAGACCTATGGTGTGGATGCAACACTGCGGATGAAGGCAAGCATGTACTTGAAAGGTGAAGGAATGCCGGAAACAAAAATTGCCACGCTGTTACAAAGGATGCTCAAGGGTTCACGTCGTGTTCTTCGTGACCAAATAGTGACACGAGACAGCACTTTTAAGATGAATGTCGTACTGAACTGGGGAAAGGAATGCGAAGAAGCGATGGTTGTGGCGACAGACAACACTCGCGAAACCTCAAAGAGCGGATATACTTTATGGACAACGTTTTGGCATCGAGCCGATGCACAAAGATTGGAAAACCAACGCTTTTGAACTCGAAAAGACCCGAGTGACCGATCCAAAACGGATAGAGACGCTCTTGATCCCAATTGCTTTCGCGTATATCCTGTGCGTGCTCGAAGGCGAGAAAAAGGAAGAAACAGGTGACGTCCGCAATCCACCAAAAGGCAAAAAGCGCATGGTAGGTCTTTTCCTGAGTGGTCTCAGGACTATTTCTATGTATATCAGACGCGGTACCATCGAGCAGTTCAGGATTTTTATCCGGAATTTGCTTCAACCATTCTTCACGGCTTGGAAAATACCGGGGGATACAGACAGGTAATTTTGGCAAATAGGGAAGTCTTGTATGTTGGATGAGTGGAAACTATCTTCTTTGAAATGATGTTGTGGTTATCTGGATGAGAAAAAATAGGACGTTGGTTTGAGTTTCACGAAATTCTGCGTTGATGAGAGGATGTGATTAGCTATAATCATGGTAATCAGTTTTAATAGGCATTCTAATTATTTTTTGAAGGCGGTTTGGCATAAAAGTGTTAGCTACTGAAATTCACCTCCTTTATTTTTTTCACCCCTCTTTGCAGGCGGCATATATCTTTTCAACATCAGTGAAAGACTTACGACCGTTACGGAGCTCATAGCCATTGCAAGCCCCGCAAGCTCGGGTTTAAAAGTAATTTCAAAGAATGGATATAGTATTCCTGCCGCAACGGGAATGAGCGCAGTATTATATGCAAAAGCCCAGAACAGGTTCTGCTTTATCCTCGACATCACTTTCTTACTCAATTGCACTGCTGCAACCGCATCCATAAGATTGTCTTTTATAAGTATCTATCTCACCGCTCTCTATCGCTACATCCGTACCGCTGCCTATCGCAATGCCCACGTCGGCTTGTGCAAGTGCCGGTGCATCGTTAATGCCATCGCCCACAAAAGCAACCACCTCGCCTTTTTCTTGAAGTTTTTTCCATAGTTTCACATTTCACTCCCCCGTAGCAACCTCCATATTTATCCTTTCAATCTCCTTTAACAGAGCCTTGACATTGCGATTCCCCCCTTTTCTGATTCTGTCATCCCCTTTCTGCCTTTCATAT
>JAYEII010000116.1:0-26781 GCA_034660015.1 Methanobacteriota archaeon
GATAAAACCCTCTTAGCGATGGAAAGTGGCGATTTTAGTGGTTGCGACCCGGAATCAGTAAAAAAGGTAAAACGGATGATAGATGTTTCGCGACATAAAAGAGAAAATATAGCGGTGTTCAAAAAATGATTTGACAATGTCTCATTTCAAATTACCGCAGAGAGCGCCGAGTACGCAGAGAAAGTTAGATGCCATGGAAGGGTTAGCTGTCCGATATTAATAGCCGCTTTAACCCCCTAACCCTACATCCTCTGCGCTCTCTGTGAACTCTGCGGTTAATCGAACATTATTTTTTTTCTTTTAGCACAGGTAATTTTCTTTTTTCCAAAAAGAAAAAGTGTCGTCGTGCCTTATTCGTTTCTTTTTTCTTCAAGAACGTCCTTTCTCCAGTAGCCACATCCACGCACTCTATTCCTTTTTCTTTCCGCACTTTCTCAACCGAAAACACTTTATCTCCTATTTCCACTTTCTCCCCTTCCTTGAACGCAGGAAGCCTGACAGAAAAAGACACCCGGTATACATTCCTGCCGTCTTTCCTCCCATATAATTTCCGGCTCTCAGAAAAACCGCCACCTAATTTCTTCACTATCTGCCTCGAAACCCTACGACCGCATTCCATGCTGCTTACGTATATGTCCAGCCCCTCCTTCAACTTCGTTTCTTTAGATATAAAATCCGCATCTCCTAACCCAGAATACGCAATCTCCTCTGCCATAGTGAGTTCTTCATCTGCGGGAATTCTATCGTCTGCTCTTATTTGTACTATACCCGCGTAATACCCACCCGTTATCCTACTACACCGTTCACAAGTCTCCCTTTTTAAACTAACTGCTATTTCTCCCCTCTCTTCTATTTCTACTCCTTTTATCTCTGCTTTTACCCTCAAAGACACAATCACTCGGTTCTCGACATCTTTTAGCTCGTTTCTCCCCCATCCTTCCACACGGACTTTACATTCATGCCCATACCGCTCTAGTATGTCTTTTCTTATCGCATCCGTAACCACATCCTCTATGCTCGTCCGCTCTTTTCCTGCTCCTTTGCCCTTGAAATAACCGCCACATATCTCACACACATTTACACGTATCGGTATCGCTAATTTTTCAGCATCAATTAACTTTATCCCTTTCGTGAAGCACGCTCTGCATAAAGAATCAAAAAGTTCATCTGTTTTTTTTCCGCATTTCGGGCAAAATTTGCTCCACCTCTCTTTATCGCCCCTGCTCTCTTTCATATCGCTTTGTTATTGTATATAAACTATAACGTCCTTCTATTCAAGACACAGATTTACACGGATTTACGCAGACTTATTCACGTTTAGCATTGTTGGTTTTTATCGTCTATCTGTGTTAATTAAGCCCTTTCAGGGCTTGCGGTGATGTGGGCAGAGCCCACAAGCGTTAATCTGTGTCAATAACATATTTACTATTTTCTTGTTTTTTATCATAACTGGAATCTCCATTTTGTCCTCCCTCGACTATCCTCGCTTGATATTTCGTGGGATGTGAATTTTCCCAGTTAAATGTTTTTATATACTACTTCCTATTTATGAGTTATATCTCAAAATTGATATAAAAGGGAGACCGAGACGAAGATGAACGGGGATATAATGCTTTCGCTAAGAAAGCTCGCTTTGTTAGGTGCCGTAGAACAACCTGTTAAGGTTTCTTCGGGGCATTTCGCCGAAGCGATTGGCTTAAGCGTACAAACCGCCGCAAGGCGACTTCAAGAACTCGAAAAAAATGGCCTTGTGCATAGAAGAATAATAGCAGATGGACAGTGGGTAATACTGACAAAAAGAGGGATAGAGCAATTAAAGCGCGAATGCTATGAGTATCATGAACTGTTTTTTTCCACGCCGAAAATTGAAGTTGAGATAGGAGGTCGCTTGATTAGAGGTTTGGGTGAGGGGGCGTATTATACAACACTGGACGGGTACAAAGGGCAATTTGAAGCTAAACTGGGCTTTGCTCCTTTTCCCGGCACCGTAAATCTCAGCCTTGACTTGCTATGTATGGTAACAAGGAAGAAGCTGGAGGGTCGAGGTGGAATAGAAATAGAAGGGTTTAAATTAGAAAACAGGACCTTTGGCGGTGCTAAGTGTTTCCCCTGTAAGATACTGGATGACCGGGCGGAAGGGATTAAAAGTGCAGTCATCCTTCCTAATCGAACACATTATCCTGAAGACATTCTGGAGCTAATTTCGCCTATTTTCCTGCGTGGCGAACTCGGTCTGAGAGATGGAGATATGGTGAGAATAAGCGTGGTAATATGAATATGAACAATAGGGACATCCCGGAATCGGTAAAAAAGGGCATAGAATACGTGAAAAAAGGAAAGCTCGTATTGATATATGATGCAGAGGACAGGGAAGGCGAGACCGATTTTGTACTGCCCGCTTCTTCTATCACGTCACAAAAGGTCGCGTATTTTAGAAAAGAAGCCGGTGGACTTATATGTGTTGCTATTCATCCTGTCGCAGCAGAGCGACTTGGTCTTCCACTCATGAGCGACATTTTAAGAAACGTGAACTCCAACTTCTCGCCTCTAAGAAGAATAGTGGAAGAAAAGGGCGACCTTTTGTACGATAACCGTTCCTCTTTCTCCCTGTGGGTGAATCATCGTGACACGTTCACGGGTATAACGGATAGAGACAGGGCGTTGACGATAAAAAAAATGGGAGAAGCCGTGGACAAAGTATTAAACGGAAATGACAGCTCTTACGATTTCTACTCGGAGTTCCGAACCCCCGGGCACGTTTCAATACTAAAAGCTGCGGACGGGTTAATGGAAGAAAGAAGAGGACAGACCGAGCTTTCTGTGGCATTGGCGTTGCTTGCGGGCATATCCCCTGCAATGGTAATATGCGAGATGCTGGACAGTGAATCAGGAGGTGCTGTTTCCAAAGCAGACGCAATCGCTTTTGCATCGGAGCGAGATGTGATTTTTATGGAAGGAAAGGAGATAATACAGGGGTATCAATCAATTACCTCGCTATGATATGATATTCCAACTCTACTGCTTCTTTTCCTCTCTGTAACACTCATTTTCAAAAAATAATACGAATCGTGTCAGCGATAACGCCTTTTGCTATTGCTTTGGGATAGCCTACCCTCATCATCCTTTTTTGAAGGGGCACGTTTCCGCTAACCGAGCGGAAATTGCTTCTTTTGCTTGTCTTACAAGAAGGGGCTATTGTCTCTTGCGGCCAGCGACGCAAGTTCGGTACCAAGAATGAAAACAGCCTGTTTATGCTCCTCTTTGCTACGATGTACCTGAAACGGGGAGATATTCAGGTCGTTGTACTTCGCGAAATCACAGCCCACACCGTTCTCCTCACAGTGCTTCTTCAACTGAGCCAATAACAAATGCAAATGTACCAGCTCTTCCTTCTTCATGTTTTATACTTGTTATTTTTACTATATAAATACTTTTGTTCACACAAAAAAATATTTTCACGTGCCATGCATGCCGCTGTGGCTTAGAGGTAGAGCAGCTGATTCGTAATCAGCAGGTCGTGGGTTCAAGCCCCACCGGCGGCTTTCTCTCATCCTGACGTTGGAGATAGAAATAAGAACATGAACATGCAACACAAAACAGAAACTAAAACGGTATTGCAAAAGGAGAATAATTTCAGTGAATGGTATAGCGAGATACTGAAGCGCGCTGAGATATTAGATGTCCGGTATCCCGTGAAAGGCGCATATGTGTGGTATCCATACGGCTATAAGCTGAGGAATCTCACATACGCGTTTTTACGCTCTCTGATGGATAAAGACCATGAAGAAACGCTGTTTCCTATGTTGATACCGAAAGAAGAGTTAATGAAAGAGCGCGAACACATAAAAGGGTTTGAAGAGGAGGTTTTCTGGGTTACAAAAGGCGGAAGCACCGAGTTGGATGTCCCTCTTGCACTTCGCCCAACTTCGGAAACCGCAATATATCCCGTCTTCAAGGTCTGGATCAGGTCACATCGCGACTTGCCTATCCGGATATACCAGATAGTGAACACGTTCAGATATGAAACAAGGCATACGAGACCCCTTATTCGACTGCGTGAGATAACCTCCTTTAAAGAGGCGCATACCGCACACGCAAGTCGTGCCGAGGCAGAGGAACAAATAAAAAAGGCGGTGGCGTTATACAAAAACTTCTTTGATGTGCTTGCTGTTCCTTATGTGACCACGAAAAGACCCGACTGGGACAAATTCCCGGGAGCAGAGTATTCTATTGCTTTTGATACGCTTATGCCCGACGGAAGGACAATGCAGATTGCGACAATCCATTTGCTTGGCGAGACTTTTGCAAGAACGTTTGACATAAAATATGAGGATAAAGACGGCTCGTTGAAGTACGTGAATCAGACGTGCTATGGCATTTCGGAAAGGTGCGTTGCCGCGGTAATATCCGTTCATGGTGACGAGCATGGTTTGATGCTGCCCCCTGCGGTCGCCCCCCTACAGGTGGTTATCGTGCCTATTGTGTATTCAAGCGAGGGGAAAAATAAAGAAACGAACGTGGGGAAATTTTGTTCTGAGGTGTTCGCGAAACTAAAGGAAGCAGGAATAAGGGCTTTTTTCGATGATTCCGCGGAACGGCCCGGTGCGAAATATTACAGGTGGGAAATGAAAGGGGTGCCGTTGAGAATAGAGATAGGTCCACGGGATATAAGGAACAATAGATGTGTATTTGTAAGAAGGGACGACTTCTCAAAAATGCAAGTTCCAATTAGCGATGTCGTGCCCGAAGCGAAGCGGGCATTAAATAAAATCCACGCCTGTATCGCCAAGCGTGCAAAAGAAACTTTTTTCGCTCACGTGTCCGAAGGCGGGGAGAAGATGAACGAGCTAAGCAGCACTGCATCCGGTATCGTTTCTATATTCTTGTGTGAACGCGAAAAGTGTGGCCAGGAAGTAGTGGCGCGTCTTGGTGCAGGTGTAACGGTGTTGGGAGAGCTGATAGAAGGGGATAAGGCGGAAGGAACCAAAAAAAGCGTAAAGAGCGGCGACGGTAACTGCATAATTTGCTCGCGGAAAGGGAGGCGAGTGTATATTGCAAGAGCATATTGAAAAAAAATATAGACACAGATTAACGCAGATTAACACAGATTAACGCAGATGAAAAGATTAATGCCGTTAAAAATAGCTCAGCCAACTCACCAAAAGAAAAAATCCGTGTAAATCCGTGTAAATCTGTGTCTCAAACAGAAAGAAGTTTTATACTTTATGTACAATGAAAAAGCGAAAAGCTTAAACAGGGGTAAATCTCTTTCCTTACAATAGTTTTATGAGTGCGAAAAAAGTCAGAAAAAGGGTAGGGTATATCAAAGGTGTGATGAAGAATGTTCATAAAGTCAACAAGAAGGAGTTTGAAGCTTTTTATGATGACCTCAACTCCGCGGATTGTATTATTCTCGTCGGGGAGGGAAGATCGCAGAGCGCATTGTACATAGGAATGGGGCAAATGGACAAATGGGTGCGAACAATGGTGGACGTAGATTTCCCGGGTAGAAACATAGTGGAAGCAGCGCCGGTATTGGAGAAGAAGTATGATAAGATAGCGCTGCTTGTGAATTCCGGGAGTGGTGAGACAGCAACGCCGAAAATAGTGGTTAAGCAACTCGCTGATTATATCGAGCGCGAGAAGACCGATAAATTCACCATTGACGCGGTTGTCTCGAACACGAATTCCTCGATTGGGAAGATAGGAGAAAAAGATTATGGTAATGTGGTCGAACTGAGGGGGAGGGAGAGAAAATCTGATAGGGCTAATGCGTTTCTCAAACACGGCATAATGAACGATGTTTATGAATTGGGCTCTTTGCTGCTGTTTCAGAAACTAAAAGAGGCGATAAACGAGAAGAAGGATTATAATGCGGTATTCGAGAAGATGGAAGAGGAATCAAAAGTTGTAGGCAAAATTGTGGATGAGTTTGTCAGTTCTGATGTTTATAAAACCATTATTGACAAACTGGAGACGAGAAGCAGCATAACCATGGGTGGATTGGGACCCGCAAGAAACGTGGCAAAGATGACCGCAATAAGGCTGCAGCACGTTAAAAGAGCCATTGGCGATGAGGCTTATTTGTCCGGACCTTTTGCACCAAGACCGCGCGCAGGTGATATTCTATTTTTAATCTCGTGGTCTGGAGAGACCGAACCGCTTTTGAAATGGTGTAAAGAGCAAAAAGAATTTGGTGGCTGTGTCTATTCTATCGTGGGTAATGAATCCGCCTTATCGCGGGAGTCTGAAAGTTTCATAATAGAATCTTCGCCTACGACCTTTTATGCGCGTGCGACTTTTGCTCTTAGCCCTCTTCCATTGCATCTGGTCGAAAGACTTCGAGAACGTGGGTTCAAACTGCCCGAATACATTATGGGCTGGTGGCACACGGTGATGCAATAGCTGTTTTCCTGCACTTCACCTTATCCCCCTTTTTCACCCGTATCTCAAAACCTTCGGGAATGCTCACATCCACACGTGAGCCAAAACAAATTTTACCTATTCTTTCCGTTTTAACAACACTCTGCCCCTCGTTCACATCGCACTTTATTTCCCTCGTAAAAAATCCCGCTATTTGCACTACTTTTACATCCCCGTATTTTGTCATGAGTTCTATTGTATTCCTCGTATTGAAATCAGCGTCACGGATGAAAGCGGGCTTAAAACTGCCTTTCTCTGGCGTTATTCTTTTCACCACGCCGTCTAATGGCGCAGCCGTGATGTGCACATTATGAAGATGCATAAATATAGAGATGATTCTGCTTTCTTGCGAAGCATTTTTGATCAAACTTTTTTTAAAAGTTTGTATCCTTATTACCTTCCCGCTTGCTGGCGAGAGCATGTAGTATTTGTCATTTGGATTTGTCATTGTATATAAAGAGTAGCTCTCTCCTATTTAATTTAGCGGCTTGGCGGTTTAGCAGTTTAGCGGTTTAGAGCGTTAGAAAAGTTTATTAAATTAATAAATAATCTTGTGAAAATCCGTGTAATCTGGTGGTTAATAATTTTCGGAATGACTATCTTCTCTTGTTTGTTTCATTTTACCTGAATCCATACCGCCCCACGAGAGGCACGAAAGCGACATCGCATTTTTTCTCTTGCTCTATTCCCTTTTCCTTCTTCTTCACAAGATATAACTCCTGCAGGTATCTTCCGATGGGTATGACCATTTTTCCGCCTACTTTTAACTGCTCAAGCAGCGGTGGCGGAACGGTAGGCGCAGCACAGGTCACGCTTATTTTGTCGTAAGGCGCGTGCTCAGGCAGCCCAAGTGTTCCGTCACCATGCACCACGGTCACGTGCTTATATCCTGCACGTTTCAGGTTCTCTCTCGAAAAATCCACCAACCACTGTATCCTTTCCACGGAATATACGTGCCCTGTTTCTCCTATTAGCTCGGCAATGACTGCAGCATGGTAACCTGAACCAGCACCAATTTCAAGTACTTTTTCGCCCTTCTTCAGCTCTAAGTAACCGCACATCATTGCAACCATGTGTGGTGCGCTTATCGTTTGACCCTCACCAATAGGCAGTGGATAATCGCTGTACGCCTGCTCCACAACACTAGGGGGGACAAAAAGATGCCTTTTAACGCGCATCATTGCTTCCGACACGTCCTCACCAGGATAATGCACACGGCTGAGCTGGAGCCCCTTTACCATCCTTCTCCGCTCGTCCTCACGTACCCTTTCCTCTTTATCTGCGCTCATCATCGGCGAAAAAATCCCTCTCCTCTGCCCTTCGCTTCTTCTCCAGAAACGAGTAAACAGCGCTATGCGGTGAACCATTTATCAGCATTTCTATTGCATCATGCGCAGCCATTGCCTGGTGCGGATAGCCGATTATGCCTATACTCTTTCCATAAACGGAGATTTTAACACCCGTAATGTCCTCTATCACCCTTCTTGTCCTTCCATTTCTACCTATTACACGTCCCTTTATCCTATGCAGCGTCTTTGGCGTGAGATGAGCGATAGAAATAACGTCGAATAAAAGAGACTCGTCATCAAGGAGTGAGAACGCATTTTCAGGTGAAAAACCCCTGCCTATCGCATTTATCACGTCTGCAACTCTGAGCATCTTCAGGGGGTCTCCGTCCTCGATACCTTCTATATACACTTCTCCTTCCGTACTATCTACTTCTATCCGGCTATCTGATTTTTTCTCTATTTTCTCCTTTACGATTCCGTTATGTCCAATTAGCACGCCAATTCTATCCTGCGGAATCCTGACATACTGCGTTACCATTTTTTATCTTAACCACCGATTGCTTTTTGACCACAGATTGCACAGATTACACTGATTAATCTTTTATCAACCTTTTGTATTTTAAACTTTTCTCTTTGTATAATCCGAGAAATCGGCGTAATCTGTGGCAGTTAACATCCCATTACCCCTTTATTATTTTCATTACTTCCGCTTCTGAACACTTTAAACCTAATTTATTGAAGAACACAACGATATTTTTCACATCTCGCTTGAGGAACGCATCAGCATTGGGATGCCCTAAAAGCAGGGACTGCCCCATATCTATTATTACGGGCTCTATTTCAATTTCACTCACACTTACACCTGCAACTTCTCTCTCTGCATATCCTTTCATCAATATGTTGAACTCACTGAGGTCCGCATGCACCAACCTTCCGCGATTATACAGTGTCTTTATCTCAGAAATGATACGCCAGAAGAGCTCTTCGAGGTCAAAATCGAGCTCAAGCACTTCTACAGGAATGTCCTTCAATCTCGGTGCCGCTATCTCTTCTTTTCCTATAAACTCCATTATCAATACGTTTTTATCATACGCAATCGGCTCGGGAACGCAGACCCCGGCATCAAAAGCTCTTTTTAGATTCTTATACTCTTTACGTGCCCATGCAAATACGATGCTTCTGCGGTCCCTCTTTATGTTCTCAAACCTGGGGTCGCCGATAATATAGTCGAGCATAACATGGAAATTAGAGGTGCTTATTTTGTACATCTTTATCGCCAATTCCTCCTCTTCTGCCCCTATCGCATGAAATATGACGGCTTCCTTACCTCTACTTACAGGACCACCCAATGCTTTTATTACGCCCCGTTTTGAGAATTTATACAGCGTTTCCAAAGTGGGGATGTCAAGAACGTATAACTCAGTTTTTCTATCGCGATAATCCTTTTTCCTCTTTTTTCCTTTGGGTAATGGCTTCTCCTCTCTTTTCAGCCATTTCTCTACTTCAAATAACCCTTCCTTCTCAACCATTCTGCCTGTGGTCTTTTATACCGATAAATGAGCTCTGCCTTTTCATCTTGAAAGTCCCAGGGGACTATTATTACTACGTCACCTATTTTTACCCACTGTCTCCGCTTTAATCTTCCCGGTATTCGCGCCATTCTTTCGATTCCATCCATACATTGCACGGTCACTCTTCTCCCGCCTAACATCTTCTCGACTATAGCTAACACTTCTCGCTTCCCTTTTTTGGGAATACGCACACGTATTACCTCTTCTGTTCCTTTTATCTCAACCAATTTTTCGTCCTCGCTATCAATTGCTGATTTTAACCACAGATTACACAGATTACACAAATTTTGCACGTTACCGTTTGTTTTATCTGCGTTAATCTGTGTCTATAATTTCCTGTTGATTATGCGTTATGGGGATATTTAAATTTAAGGATAATAAAGATGTTTTGTATGAACGAGTAAACCTGTTATAGTCATTCCAGTAACAAATTGCAAGTAATAAACCACAAGATTTCACAAGATTAACACAAGAAATGACGGTTAATAGGGAATAAAATCACCGATAAACCACGGAAAAATGTTTTCTGCTATTGTTCTCTCGTGAAAATCTGTGTAATCTTGTGGTTATAATTTTCGGTATGGCTATAAATTTAAGTGTATAAGCGCATATTTTTGAGTGAAGAGATGAAGCCGAAGAAAAGAGGGAAAGGGATTTTATCAAGGTTATTAATGGCTTTCTTTTTGAGGAGGAAAACGCCGAAAATCGGCATCTATGGACCGCCGAATGCCGGGAAAACTACTTTAGCGAATAGAATAGTCCATACTTTTGTGGATGAGAACGAGGATATAGGTGCAGCCTCGGACATGCCACACGAAACGAGAAGAGCGGTCAGAAGGAGTGGCGTAATGGTAGACCTGAAATTGAAATCGGTGCAAAGTCCCGATCCCAATCACGGTTCAGACCCGGAGCCAAAGGTAAAAGGAAGAAAAGAAAGAGCAAAAGGGAAGTTGAAGCTGGACGTGGTAGATACACCGGGATTAGCGACAAAAATAGATTTTCACGACTTTATGGCTTATGGGTTGGAAGAGGAAGAGGCGAAAAGGAGGGCGAAGGAGGCGACTGAAGGTGTTATAGAGGCGATAAAGTGGCTTGACGATATTGACGGCGTTGTGCTCCTGATGGACGCTACGGAAGACCCATATACGCAAACTAACGTGATAATCATCGGTAATATGGAAGCACGAGGCACGCCCATTATTATCGCGGCAAATAAAGTTGACTTAGCAGATGCAGTTCCCGAAAGGATAATGAATGCTTTTCCTCAGCACACCGTCATTCCTATATCCGCACTGAAAGGGGAGAACATGGAGAGATTGTATGAGGAAATGGCAAGGAGGTTCCGGTAAAATGGAGGTAAAGATGGACCTGGTCTCGGAAGATAAAATAAATTCAATGGGCTCGATGGAGAAGCTGCGATTTGTGTTAGATGGCGTGAAGTCAGGGAATATAGTGGTGCTGGAAGGCGGTCTGACGTCAGAGGAGCAGATGAAGCTGATAGAACTCACAATGGCGGAAGTAAACGAAGACTTCCCGGGAATAGAGATGAATGGGTATCCAACCAAAAGGGGGTTTTTAAATCTGCGAAGAAAGACACGGCTTACCGTAATAGGACCCGCGAATACGATGCGCACGATAAAGAAAGAGAATGATTTGATAAGTGCGGTTATTTCTGCAATTTGACACTTTTTCTTTTTGGAAAAAAGAAAACCTGTGCTAAAAGAAAAAACATTTATTTCTTTGATGAAGGTTTGTTTTTGTCATTTGGGTTTTGAAATTTGGTATTGTTTAGTATTTCGGGTTTAGGGTTTAGGATTTATAAGTCCATAGGGAGATCAAGTAATTAGATATGCATAAATGTTTGAAATGCGGGAAGAAATTTGAAAAGCTAACGAAAGAGATGTTACATGGCTGTCCTGAGTGTGGCGGGACTCTTTTTCTGTATCTAAAAGAAGGTGAGGAGATAACCGCAGCCGAGTTGGTGGACAGGATAAAAATAGAGGGGAAAATGCCATCCTCGGAAGAAGAGGAGAGAATAGAGAGCTTAAGGATTTTGAGCCCGGGCGTGTATGAACTCAATTTAGATGCGTTATTAGAGAAGAAGGAGATAGTAATGGGGATAAAAGAGAATGGTTCTTACGCAATCCATTTGCCTTCTCTGTTTGCGAAACGGAATACGAAGCATAGAGGAGGATTGAAATAAAGGCATTCCGAAAATAATTAACCCCTCAGATTACACAGATTTCCACGAGAAAACAGTTGAAGATGCAAGATGCAAAACATGTAGCCAGTATTAATCTCTTTTCTACTTGCCCCGTTTGAAAACGTTGTCGGGACGATTTTCTTCTTTTTTGGTTTTTATAGGATTTTGATGACTTATGTAGTTACCTTAAAAGCAAATGGGCGAAGTGGAGGCGCAGGGGGAAAGGGTAACAAGGCACGAACTCAGGCATGACAGGCATACAGTCTCATTGCTGACCGATCACCTGGTCTTTTCCCCTAAGTATCGCGGGAAGGTGTTGCTCGGGGAAGTGGCGGAAGCGGCGGAAGAAATTATCAGGGAAAACTGCAAGGAACTCGATATTGAGGTTATAGACAAACCTTTCTTTAAAAAAGAAAGCTTTACCAAAGAAACAGGGATTTCCGCAACTTAAGGAGTGGTGTCCGGGGCATTTATGGGCGCCAAGTTGTTATCACAAAACTTTTAAGAAAAGTTTTATCAACAAACTTTTAGAAAAAGTTTGACCAAAAATGCTTCGCAGCTTCGCAATCGGTGGGGCATGGCTGGGAAGTGGTGGAGAAGTATATATCGGGGCAGAAGGGGTTAGAGAAAAAGGATGTCATACGAGGGGGGAGCGGGGAGCGGGGAGAAGGAAGAGGGGAGCGGTATAGTTATGAGAAAGCGGATACTGTGCCTGTAGTTGTGGTAGATGAAGAAAAGGAAAAAGCGCACAAAACTTGGTACATAACGCTTTATGAGAAGCTTTTTGGAGGGAAGCATCAAAAATAAAAAATCGAAAAGCTTTTATATACCTGTGATAAAAAGGTAGTTTAGGTCATCGGCGCCTGTGCTTAGGTACAGGCCTTGTACTTAAGTACGGGGTATAGTGACTTTTAATAGAACAAAAATAAGAGGTGATAAACTATGGTATCAGAACGAAAAATATGGAAAATATCCCCAGGACAATCAGCTAGATTATGGCCTGAATTTAGAGAGAAAAATTGCATTGCTATTGGCTGGAACGGTGTAGGGGATTTGAATAAATATTCAAGCGATGATGAAATAAGAAGAAAATTTAGAGAGGTATATCCTAATAGCACTCCAGATCGAGTTATAGCATTTTATAATATAAAAGAGGGTGATGTGGTTATAGCCTACGGAAAACAATCAATTCTTGCTGTCGGCAAAGTTGAAAGGGGTTACAGCTACAAAGATGATTTTGAGTATTATCATAGAAGACCTGTGAATTGGAACACATGCCCTGAGCCTTTAGATATAGGTGGTTTTTCTGATAAGTTACAACGTAAATTGAGACAAAATAGGGCGGTTGTGGACTTAGAAGAGGAGGAATGGCAAGAAATAAAAGAAGCAATTGATGGCGTGCCTCCTGAGATACCAGAGGAGGTTGTTACTGTTCCAGTTGAATTAGAAAAGCATCTTAGAAGATTTCTTGCAAAAAATCCACATTTAATTGAAGAAGGGCTTACTCTTCTAAAAGAGGATGAAACTATTCAACAGGGAAGACCTGATCTTGTTTTAAATGATGCAAAGGGTAATTTTTTAGTTGTCGAAACAAAGAAGAATAGAGGGAATAGAGAAGTGGTAGGTCAAATTTCTGAATATATGGGTTTGGTTAAGAAACATTTAGCCCACGAGGGGCAATCTGTTCGTGGAATAATTATTGCCTTTAATCCAGATGAATCTCTCCAGTATGCGGTTTATCCGCATGAGTCTATTAAATTAAAATCTTATGAGTTTGATTTTAAACTAAAAGATGTGGAAGAGATTTGATACGATGGAATGCCTCGGTATTTATTCCGAGTGTGGAGAGGTCGGGGCTTAGTCTGTTAGAAGAATATGAAAAAAAAAGAAGTAAACAAATTGAAAGGCACATGATTGAAATAGGTGAATAAGCATGAAAAAATACGATGTTGCTTTAGCTCTTGCAAAAACAGGAAATGATAGCAAACTCGCTTTAGCTCGGACGCTCATTGATATGATGGACCTAAATGAGTTATATGAGCGATTGGATTATGGAGGGATGTTCGGAGAGCTCAAGGAACTAAATGATGAAGAGTGTTTTGACTTATTAGGAATAGATCCGAACGAGAGAGCAGAAAGACTTGAAGATATAGATGCAGATGATCTTAAAAACTATGACGTAGTGCTTGCCTTAGCTACTGCTGGAAATATAGAAGAAGCAAGACAAGTTATGGAGTTAATTAATCCGAAGAAACAACTAGATGTATCAGATCTCAAGCCTATTGAGGAACTTTCTGAGATTATAGAGGAAGTGGTGGATAAAATAATTGGGGCAAAAGAAAAATTAGAAAGAAAAAAATTGCGGGAAAAGCTTAAGAGCGTATTGTGGGAAAACATTGAGAAATAAAAATGGAGTTTGAAAAAAACCTTCGGAGAATGAAGATGTTTAAAAGGTGGTTGATATGAGATATCTAAGATATTATGCTCCAGATTATGACCAAAATGAACATGGAAGGATATTACAGCTTCTCGAAGAGATAAAAAGGAAGCATGGAATTGAATATGAAGAAATTCCTGTTGAAGAAAGAGACTGGTATAACAGAAAGCCTGTAATGACAGAAAGGGCGGTTTATGAAAATTATCTTAAACCCCAAACAAGAGTAATAAAATCTAACGATCCAGACGCAGAAACAGTTGCTAAGAAATTTAAAAGTAGAAGTGGCAATATTTTTGTCGCAGGCACAATTGCTGCTATTGAGGACGAAAAAGTTTTGTGGGGGACTCCTTTTAAACAATCTGAGTTTTTAGAAGGTGTTTTGGAAAAAGGGTGGGGGTTAATTAATAAATTTCAATCTGGAAAAGAGGTAAAAGACATTCATAGTGAATTGTTTAAACGGTTAAAGGAAAATAACTTACCGCAGCCCGAAATAAGGGATAAAGTCTGGTTAAGAGAGATTGTTGTTGGTTTTAGGAAAGCTGGTATAAGAAAAGAGGATGTGAACAGGGAATACGATGAGGATATAGCCAAAAAATTTGATGAAGAACTTAAAATAGCTTACAAAAAGATGTGTGAGCTTAATCTTATAGATGATATATGGTATAAGAAAACCTTGCAAAGAGATCTTTCATCTAAATATGGATTTGGGTCGCCTCTTTTTGTAATGTTTGTAGATTTTTTAGTTTTGTCGGAAGGTTCAAATTGGGTAATAGAAGGAAAAGAAAAGCTAAATTATGAAGCAATAGGGCAAGTATTGGTCTATAAGGATCTTTTAAAGGAAGACTATCTTGAGTTGGGAGAGATTAAAAAGGGGATTGCATGTTTTGAGGGCGATGAAAGGTTAGAGCCGACATGCAAAAAGTTAGGAATAGAAGTATTTGTCTTATAATCATAATGTAAAATTTCGCTTATGTTCATTTTGTGAGAGTATATGCTACAAAGCCCGATCAACCGCCAAGGATGCCTCGGAATTTATTCCGAGCATGGAGAGGTTGGGGCTGTTGAATATAAGAAAAAAGAACTTAGAAAAAGAGAGCCTAAAAATATATCTACACGTTAAACTTAAACATTGCGAGTCGGAGATATTTAATATTGCAAAAAAATATGCAATCTTGCCAATAGAAGGAATCGAAATGCAATTAGAGCGTTTTTAGCATTTGCGAGGAAGATTGTCAATAAATAGGGATATAGCTCATCTGCGTTAATCAGTGTCTTTTTAACTCCCAGACACAGATTTACACTGATTTTTTGGCACAATAAATTCGGGTTAATTTGTGATGACTGCCTATAATCTGTGCTAATCTGTGTAATCTGGTGGTTATAATTTTCGTCGAGACGCACGAATTTCACCTCGCTGCCCTTGCCATCCGTTCTTTCTCCTCCTTCTTGTTTATCGAATGGCATTTCTTGTTTTTTGCCGCATTTATTATCTCATCCGCAAGGCATTGCTCTATACTTCGCCGGGTCTTGAATGCGCATTTCTCTGACCCATGCGCGATGAACAGCAGTGCCAGATCTACTTTTCGTTGCGAGGTTACATCCACGGGCTTGGGAACCATTATACCGCCAAATCGCAGTCTGATTGTCTCTTCCCTCGGACCTGCGTTTTGAATTGCATGCACAAGCAACTGGACAGGATTCTCCTTTGTGCGTTCATAAATCAACTCAAAAGCATTTTTGACGATTTTGTATGCTTTTAGTTTCTTTCCCGTGTTCCTTTCCGTTCGCATTAATTTGTTAATTAGCCGCTCAACCACGCAAACTTTTGCTTGCTCAAACTGCTGTTTTGCATGTCTGCCTCCACTATGCAGCATGGACACAGGCTTGAGACTGACGTGCCTTTCCACGCCTATATCCTGTATCTCCACTTCCGAAATGTCCCATCTATCAAATATTTTATCTAATGCCATTTTTACCTGAGGACCTTCTCCTTCTTTCCACTTACTAATTGGTCTAATGCGATGTCCGTTACCGCCACCACCTTGAACCTTACACCTGAGAGGTCGCCATACGACCTCCCTTTTCTTCCTCCCATTCCTACTATCAATACCTCATCATGCTCGTCTATAAACTTTATTGCACCATCGCCAGGGCAAAAAGCGGTAACCTGCTTGCCATTTTTGATTAACTGAACACGAACGCATTTGCGTATTGCTGAATTCGGCTGTTTCGCTTCTATCCCTACCTTCTCCAGGACAATAGCCCGTGCCATGTGCGCCCCCTCCATAGGGTCAGCTTTCTTAGCCGATTTCAATGCTCTTCGAACAAAGCCCGGATTCTTCCATCTGGACTCCCTTTGGCTATTCTTCGCCTTCCTTGCTGCGTATAGTCCTCTTCCCATCTTATATCTTACCTCAATTTGTACAGGTTTGATGTTTCAGGTTTGGGGTTTGAACTGAGCCATCTGACCACTCATACCTCGCACCTCACTATACTATTATCACGTTATCTATATCTTGATTTCTTTTTACTAATACCTTTACCTTCCTTATCTTCTCGCCGTTCCTTCCTATTGCAATGCCCTTGTCTTTATTGAAAACCTGCACGTATGCACATCTCTGCCCCTTTCTGGTCAACAGCTCTACGCTTTTCACATACGCAGGGCGAAACAGGTTTTCTATGAATTCCTTTACATCTGCGGAGTACTCCACAAGTTCTATCTCCTTTTTTAACAGCTCTTTTACCTTGGTTACATTTGACCCTCCCTTACCTATCGCTATGCTCATGTCCCCATTTTTTATCACCATTGTCACCTTGTTCTCTTCGTTATTCACCAGGCAATCCCTAACTCCTGCTCCTGTAAGATGCTCAAATACTCCAATATACCCTATTCCTTCAGTATCTAACTTCACGGTCACTTTCTATCACCTGTTTTTTTCTTTTTCAATAAGCCGTAATATGTCCGATTTCCCTGTATCCCGAATGCATAAAGAAGCTATCGAATAAGGTTTACCACATGCAAGCCCAAGTTCAAGGCTATTAACAGGATATTCATAGAAAAGGGTATTTCCTTTTTTCTGCTTGGTTACCTCTTTGAAACCCTCTGTTATATCTTCAGGGCAGTTAGAAGCGTAAATGACCGCCTTTACTACTGCTTCTTCCCCCCTCAGCGCTTTTAATGTCTCGTTCGCCCCTATCAATACTTTACCGCTTTTTAGCACTTTTTGTAATTCTCTGTTCATATCGGAAATTTCAACTGACTTGCTTTTTATCTCTGCCATTTATTTTGTCCTATTTTGTTGTATATAATGTATAACTTTCTTCCATTTTATCTGTTTTTTTCTCCCTCTGTGTAATCTGTGGTTATTCTTTTTTATCCTCCTCTTGCTACCAATTCTATTGCTCCTGTTCCCAATTTTATGGGTTGCCCCACAATCACGTTTTCCGTAACGCCTTTTAACTCATCCGTTTCGCCATACATAGCTGCATCCAGTAGATTGTCCACGGTAACCTCAAAAGCGGCTCTTGAGAGAACTGAAACTTTCCCTCCCGCTAATCCATGCCGCCCTATCGACTTCACTTTACCCTCCATCGTCATCGCATCAGCAATTAACGTTACATGGCGGACATCCACGTCCAACCCCTGCTCCTTTAATGTATTCATCATCTCATCAATTATCGCATTACGAGCTGCTTCTATGCCCAGAACATCTGCTATTTCCGCTATGTTGTTCGTTGTTGTCCTGCTGAAATCTACGCCTTCTATCCCCCGCACCTTTTTCAGTGCCGAGCCCTCGGTGTACAGCATATATTCACCATCTCCTTCGTTTTCTCTTCTCACTATTCCACGCATTATTCCTTCTATTCCTTTCACCGATAGGTTATTCACATCCTTCTCAAGCTTTCGCAACTCCTGGTATGACTTATTCGGCACCTGTATTCGCAACTTGCCATCTTCCGCTTCTTCTACGTGCACATCCGAATCCATACCCTCTATTTTTTCTTTTACTTCTTCTTTTTCTATATGCCTTCTCTTCAGTTCCTTTTCGCGTAGCGAAACCCACACCGACATATCCTTTCGGGACACGTCTATTTCGCTTTTTATATCCCGTATATATGTCTTTTCTATTTCCCTTGCCAGTTCCTCTGCCTTGTTTCTATTCCGTGCATACTCCCCGGTTAACTTTATCTCCATTGCAGGTGTAGATGGTTTTTTCCTTGCATCTACTACCTCTATTATTCGCGGTAATCCCAGCGTTATGTATATCGCACCAACACCCGCGTAATGGAAAGTTCGCAGTGTCATCTGAGTTCCCGGCTCGCCGATAGACTGCGCTGCGACTATTCCAACCGCTTCCCGTGGCACCACCTTTGATTTGTTATATTTCTCTGCGACTCCATTTAAAATCGCATCCAGCTTTTCATTGTTTAGTTCTGTCCTTATAGCCCTTAGCTTCTTCTTCAATTCGTCTTTTATGCGTTTTGGTATCGCACTTTCATTCACCTTTAGCTCTATGTCCCCAAATTTTATCTCGCCTTCCTCTTCCCTGCCCGCCATTCTTATTATATCTTCTGCGCATCCCTCTTCTACCTCCTCGGAGTCTAATAGTTTATCGAGCCCCGCGGTTAGCTCTGCCAGCATAAACTCATCCCCTATTAGTCCTGCTATCTCTTGCTCTACTCCTGCTCTCGTCAATTCTTTCGTTACTTCTTCCTTTGTTTGCATAACCATTATGCTTATGCTCCTGTTCCTGCTTCTGCCATTACGTCTTTTATTATCTCATCTATGTCTACCACTTTACCATATTCACATGCAGAAGGGTCCACGCTATCTTCGCCATATTTAAATTGCACGATTGTATCCCTTGTTTCCCTTACAGTTTCATCATCTTTCACTTCGAGGTCAAGTAAAGCATTAATAAGCCGTCTCTGGAAGTATCCACTCTGGGAGGTACGGACTGCAGTATCCACCAATGCTTCTCGCCCGCCAACAGCGTGGAAGAAATATTCAGTGGGTGATAACCCTTCCTTGAAAGAAGGTTTTACAAAACCATGTGCCTTTGCACTGCGGTCAGCAGGTTTAAAATGAGGCAGAGTTCTCCCTCTGTATCCCCTCTTTATCCTTTCGCCCCTGACGGATTGCTGCCCTACACATGCAGCCATTTGCGTTAAATTGAGCAGTGAGCCACGGGCACCTGACTTTGCCATAAGCACACCTGCGTTTTCTATTCCGAGATACCGCTCTGCGATACTTCCTGCCTCATCCCTTGCACGACCAAGAGTCTCCATTATCCGCAGTTCTAACGTCTCCTCTACCGTCCTCCCGGGTAAAGCCTCGAGCTCTTCTGCTTCATACGCCCTTATCAACTCGTCAACTTTGTGCTCCGCCTCACGCATCGCCTCTTCTCTTATTTGCTGCTCCCCTTCTCTCGATATGTCCTCATCACTTATGCCAAAGCTAAAACCAGCACGCAGGATATAATTGGTAGCAAGCCGAGCGAGATTGTTTATAAACTTTTTCGCTGCTTCTTCACCGTATTGTCGGACCATCCGGTCAATTATTTTCCCCTTGAACGAGCCCACAGCGATTTCGTCTATCACGCCCGTTTCCAGATTCCCGTCTTGTATCGTAACCCCGCCGACCTTACCATTGAATTGTAAATTCAATCCCATGGGTAGTATCATGCTGAATATTTGTTTCCCTGTCCAGTAAGGTCTGTCCTCAGACGCCAAACCTGAAACCTCGGACCTAAAAGTAAAAGTTCCCGCAGGCTCTCTTAAATCGTCTATATCTATCCCCTTCAGTATCTCCAGCGTTTCTTCACGGTCAAATTTCTTTTCCCCATACGTAAGTAAAAACAGACTTGAGACGTGGTCGTGGATACCGCCTATAATCGGTCTGCCAAATCGGGGTGATATTATGTTGTGCTGCACAGCCATCAGGATCTTCGCTTCTGCCCTCGCTTCTTCGGTCTGCAATACGTGAAGGTTCATCTCATCACCGTCATAATCAGCGTTGTAGGGCGGGCAAACAGTAGGATTTAACCTGAATGTCTTACCGGGCATCACACGCACATAGTGTGCCATTATGCTCATTCTATGTAGCGAGGGCTGTCTGTTGAACAGCACGATGTCCCGGTCACGGAGATGTCTTTCCACCTTCCACCCAATCTCCAGCTCCTCTGCTAACGTCTCGTAATTGGTTTCTGTTATTTTTACCTTTTTACCATCCCCTCTTCGTACATAATTCGCACCCGGGTGTTCGTTTCCTCTTCTTACGGTTTCCTTCAGGAGGTCAATGTTTCTTTCAGTTACGTTAACGTTGACGGTCAACTCTTTTGCTATCGCTTCGGGCACGCCGACTTCGTCTATATCTATATCGGGAGCGGGTGATATAACCGTTCGAGCGGAGTAATTAACTCGTTTTCCCGATAGCGACCCTCTAAATCTGCCTTCTTTTCCTTTTAGTCGCTGTGTCATTGTCTTAAGTGGTCTTCCACTTCTGTGCCTCGCAGGTGGTATACCTGCAATTTCGTTGTCGAGATATGTACTTATGTGATACTGAAGAAGTTCCCAGAGGTCTTCAATTATCAATTGTGGCGCACCAGCAGCGCGATTATCCATAAATCGGTGGTTGATTCGTATGATGTCTACCAATTTATGCGTTAGGTCATCCTCGCTTCGTTGTCCACTCTCTAACGTGATAGAAGGTCTTGCGGTTACCGGAGGAACGGGCAATACCGTAAGAATCATCCACTCGGGTCTCGCACTTTTCGGGTTCATTCCGAAGAGAGCTATATCTTCATCAGGTATTTTTTCAAGTCGTTCTCGCACATCACTGGGCATTAATCTACGCTTTCTCTCTTTTTCGTCTATCTCTATGTATGTAGAGGGTTTATCGAATTTTATGACTCGCTGAGGTGTGCCGCAGTCAACAGTTAGCTTACCATTTCCTTTTTTGACGATGTATCTCTTATCTTTGTCCGTTATCAGCCATTTATTGTCTGTTTCCTTTTTAATGGACGGATTTTTGCTAAGCGCATGCCCCTCAGTAGCGAACTTCCTCCTCAATTCTTTTGAAATAACGTCTTCTCCTTTGTTTAAGCTATTCTCTAATCTCGCATTCGCGGCGAAATCGAATAAATGGTCCCCACAATGGCTGCATACCGTGTGTTTCGCTGCCTCTTTGAACATACGCTTCACCGCTTCGCCAACGCCGGGTTGCTTCCCTTTTCCCCGTTCTATATCATTTAAAAAACGCCCTTTTTCGCCCGCATCGTAAACGTTTAGTTTTCCTGCCTCTTTCCTGATAATAAATAGTTCCTTATCGGTTATTGTCCATTCGTCGTTTTTCTCTTTTGTGATGCTGGCGTTAGTCGAAAGCGAGAAGCCGTTGTCACCGAATTCCTTGTGCCATTTCTCCGAGATGATTTCACGCTTCAAGTCGTGTTCTAACTCCGTATCCGAGACGGAGAACAGAAAATACGCATCTTCCAGCAAAACCCTGCCACACTCCCTGCATGTCGCACTCAGCATCCGATAAATCAACTTTGCATAGCCTATGTGTACAACAGGTGCAGCAAGCTCGATGTGCCCAAAATGACCGGGACATTCTCCCATTCGACCACCGCATGTTTTGCATCTCAATCCAGGGTCAATAACTCCAAGCCGCTGGTTCACCAAACCCATCTCTATGGGAAAGCCGTCTTCACCATAGGTATCAGCAGTGATTATCTTCGAAGCACTCATCTTCCTTATCTCCTTTGGCGATAGCAGCCCGAATTTTATCCCTTTTATTCTTTTCGTTCTCATTTTCGTTCAGACCGTCTCCTCTAATTCCAGTCTCGGCGCGATACACAGCACTTTCATCTCATCCAGCAGAAGCTTGAATGCATAACTCATCTCCACAGGGTATATATCGGTGTCCGCACCACAGTTTGGACAATATGCGGACCCTGTTTTCTGGTCCCTCGATGCAACCATACCACAATGTCCACAGACCAGTTCAACAACGCGGTCGGATTCATCCAATAATCTGTCCTTCAGCGAAATCGCAGCTCCATAGCCTATCAGTACGTCCCTTTCCATCTCGCCGAAACGAAGCCCGCCTTCTCTTGCTTTACCCTCTGTGGGTTGCCTTGTTAATATCTGCACGGGTCCCCTTGCACGTGCATGCATCTTTGCCGATACCAGGTGATATAGCTTTTGATAATACACAACGCCAATAAAGACATCGGCTTTTATTTTCTCACCGGTTGTTCCATTATACATCACTTCCGTACCCGCTCTTGAAAACCCAGCACGCTTAAGCGCGTTTCTTAAGTCTCTCTCGGGCTCACCGGTAAAAGCGGTTCCATCTATGGCTCTCCCTTCCAAAGCGCCCACTTTCCCGCCTATCATCTCCAGCACGTGCCCCACCGTCATCCTCGATGGAATGGCATGAGGATTTAAGATCATATCAGGAATGATTCCTCCTTCCGTAAATGGCATATCCTCCGGCGGCACAATTAAGCCTATCACGCCCTTCTGACCGTGCCGGGATGCGAATTTATCACCTACCTCCGGTATCTTCTGGTCTCGAACACTGAGTTTAGATAAACGTCTGCTGCTGCTCGATTCCATAAGCACAACCGAATCTACTGTCCCCTGCTCGTTAGAGCGAGTACAAATGGAAGTATCTCTTCTTTCTAAAGGACTTAGAAGTTCCGTGCTTTCCTCTAAAAACCGTGGTGGGCTTGTCTTCCCTATTAATACATCGTTTGGTGCCACTTCCGTTTCCGAATTTATTATCCCATCCTCGTCAAGCTGGCTATACGCTTCATGGCTCCTCACGCCTCCAATCTCCATATCAGGTATCTCAAATCTATCCACCTCTCCGCCGGGATACCGCCTCTCTTCACCTTCATAAGTTCTGAAGAAATGACTTCTTCCCAATCCGCGGTTTATTGCAGCGCGGTTAAAGATCAATGCGTCTTCCATATTATACCCCGCATAGCTTAAAACGGCAACGACAAAATTCTGCCCCGCCGGTCTTTTATCATGTGAAATAAGGTTTGCAGTCCTTGTTTTTACTATCGGATTCTGCGGAGACTGCAAAAGATGTACCCGTGTATCAGCACGGGATTTATAGTTTGCCGTTGGAAGCCCTAAAGATTGCTTCAACATCGCACAGCCCATTGTGTTACGCGGTGACGAATTATGGTCAGGATACGGAATTAGCCCTGCAACAATGCCCAAAATCAAAGATGGGTCTATTTCCAGATGCGTATACGTGTACTCATCCCCCCCATTTGCTTTTGTTAAATCCTCTTCGTTTAGTGCTATCAGTGCATTCTCCTCCTCTTCTGCGTCTAAATACTCGATTACACCTGCCTCTACCAGTCCATCGAAGTCCATATCGCCTTTTCTCAGTTTGTCAATGTGCGATTCGGTAACCTGAGGCATTCCATTTTCCACTATTATAACTGGTCTTCTCGCCCTCCCCCTATCAGAATTTATTATTATGTCTTTTCTATCCCTATAATAGGCGATATTCACCTGAGATGATAGTTCACCCTTTCTTCTCTTATTTCTTACTGCCTCCACGAATGTATCCGGCTCGGTCGTGAATCCAACAAAATCGCCATTCACGAACATACGAGTTCGGTTTTCAGCGCTTATTTGTAAAGAACGAGCAGGGGGGATAACCCCGAGTTCAAATAACGCATTTTTGAAGTTCTCGTGGTCTTCTCCTACGGATAATTCAACCATCTGCGAAAAATTCTTTACCAAACCGCAATTGGGACCTTCCGGCGTCTCAGTTGGACAGATTTTCCCCCATTGTGTGGGATGCAAATCACGCGCTTCGAAGTGGGGCTGCGCCCTTGATAGGGGCGAAATTATCCGCCTCAGATGGCTCAACGTAGCTATGTAATTGCTCCTTTCCAGCAATTGAGAAACACCTCCTCTGCCACCTACCCAATTCCCGGTTGACAAGGCATGCCGTATTCGTTCAGTGAGCACGTCCGTCCGAATAGCAGTGCTGATTTTCAGTTCGCGGTTTCGCATATTCGCACGTTCCAGTTGATACCGCATATCGCGTACCAACCTTGTGAACGAGACCCTGAAGAGGTCCTCCATCAGGTCGCCTGCGAGTTTCAGTCGTTTATTTGCATAATGGTCTTTATCATCTTCGTCCCTCCTGCCCAGGGAAAGTTCATAACATGATTCTGCCATTCTTCCTATGAAATGCGCCTTCGCTATCCACGTGTCAAGGTGAGGGAGGAAATAACGGTCGAAGATATAATTAATGCGCCTTTCCCGGTACTCCTTTGCCTGCGTGGATGCGACTTTACGACCCAATTTATCTATTGCTTCCTCTTTTGTATGTGTCTCGCTCTCTTCTACGTTATCGTCACGGATGTATTTACGTATTTGTGGGTCATCGGAGACGGCTCTTAGTATCTCATCATCACTTTCGAGTCCCAACGCTCGCATAAGCATAACAAACTCTATTTTCCGACCGACGGCGGGAAAAGAGACCTCAAGCATGCCTTTTTTACTTATCTCCACTCGTGTGGGCACACGGAATCCCTGTTTAAGAGAAAACACCTTAGAAACGGCGTTTTTAATCCCGTATTTCTCCTCAAAATTCACAAATATCCTATTTGGTGCGAGGTCTTCCAGCGTGATTATTACGTGCTCGGAACCATTCAGGATGAA
The DNA here is from genome assembly GCA_034660015.1 of Methanobacteriota archaeon. Taxonomy (GTDB): domain Archaea; phylum Halobacteriota; class Syntropharchaeia; order Alkanophagales; family Methanospirareceae; genus QEXZ01. The sequence goes on from JAYEII010000116.1 coordinate 24,625, forward strand.
ATAGCCTCCGGGGTCAAGAGGGTCTTCGCCTTTATCAATCAACTCCTGCTCGGAAAGCCCGTAAAGGTTGCATCTTTTTGATTTCAGCATAATTGGGAGGGTACCAATTTCGATTTTCTCCTCCTCGCCTTCTGCTTCTATCTCTGTTTCCGCTGTTGCCTCTGCCTCACGGCTTTCGTATTTCTTTACCAACTGCATTCCCAGATATATGGGGGCGGAATAGTGTAAATTCCTTAATCTCGCCTGTGCAGGGAAAATTGATTCATAAGAACCATCTGCTTCGATTGTCTTCGGATTGCCCACCGTTATTTTACCGAGCCTTACACCCATTTTATACCTTCCTTTTTCATCTTCACTCGATATGGAAGTTTCTACATACGGCTGCTCATCTATTATTTTTTGCATGCCGTGCTCGAGGAAATAATTAAAAGAATCAAGCTGATGCTGTGCTATTTTCCCACCCTTCAAGTATGCTTTTGAAAGAACGCTACGGTCTATCATATTTTATTCTGTTCTATTCGATAACCAGTCGGTAAAATAATGCCTTTCCCGCTGTTCTGCTTTGCCTCCTTATTTTCACTACATCTCCCGCATCTGCTTTTATCTCCTTTATCACAGGGTCAGATAATTTTATCTTAGGCAATTGTTCCCTTTTTATTTTATATTTATCCAAAAGCTCTCTTATCTCTTCTGCCCCCATTATCTCGTGCTTGGGTACTAACTCATGTTCGATTATAGAAACTTTTTCCTTTTTCATTTGTTTCGACTATACTATAATTTATTTATACTAACGGGCTCGACGGGATTTGAACCCGCGACCGACGGGTTAAAAGCCCGCTGCTCTACCTTTCTGAGCTACGAGCCCTTTTTAGAGATGCTTTTAACATCTCAAGTGCAACGTCTACCGCTTCGCGTTTGTTCTCTCCCCTATCCCCCTGGAAGATATGTTTCTCATGGTAGACGTATTCTTTTGTTGCCAATGCTATATAAACTAATCCAACAGGTTTGTCCGGCGTTCCCCCGGTGGGTCCAGCAATACCCGTGGTTGCAATCCCGATATCGGCATCCAGCAGATCTCTTACTCCGCTCGACATCTCACGCGCGCACGCTGCACTCACCGCGCCTTTTTCTTTCAGGGTTTTCTCAGCAACGTGTAGGATTTTTTGCTTTACCTCATTTGAATAAGCCACGATGCCGCCTTTATAATAGTCTGAACTGCCCGAGACATTTGTTATTCTATGCGATAGCAGTCCACCCGTGCAAGATTCTGCGGTACAGAGGCTCAGCCCGCCCTTTCTTAGCTCGTCCCCGATTGCTCCTTCTATCGGAATTTTTCCCTCCTCTTTCTCCATCCCACCCTCATTCGTTTTTAAACCTTGTTATCTACAAAAAAGATTTACCAAAGAAAGATATATCATTGTTTGTTATACTATAATATAACATAAGCTTAGCCCTATGAGGCACCATATCTCACTTTTACTGCTACACCGTGCTCGAACTTTTTCATCTCTTCTCCCGATAGCATAGCTTTTCCCGTGGCAAGTAGATTATCGTGCTCATCCACCAATATGACCTCATCGTAAGTCCGTATCGCGGGGTCGGCGTCTATTAAGTGTTTGCAAAACGCGGTTCCCCCGTCCTTTATAAATTCACTGCTCTCTTCGTTCATAACAACTCGTATTCCGGGATATTCAAAAAACCGATGCAATCTCTTTGCTCCTTCTATACTCAGCGTTAGTAGTCCGTCAACACTCCTCAGGGTTGCTATTCGCGTTCCGTTATCTTTTATCTGCGATATTCTTCTTGTCTTTGAGAGCAAAAATTCCACGGTATCCGTATCAGGGAACAGGGTTTCACCGACACCGCGGCCAAATTGATAATCCGCTATGGTTCTTGCCGTTTTGAGCTTTTTATTCCTTTCCTCTTCTTTCATTTCTTGTTGTATATATAAAGTATAGCTTCGTTCTATTTAAGACACGGATTTACGCAGATTTAGTTTAGTTTAACCGTGTTGATTCTTATCATCTGTGTTATACTCAGCATCGGCATAAATTGCGGTTTTTTATCGGCAAGGTTTTAGAACAGATTTTTATATAGCGCCAGCCACCCTTTAGTTTGAAATATAAAGTTAAAAAGGTGGTACAGATGATTAAGATA
>JAYEII010000117.1:0-6160 GCA_034660015.1 Methanobacteriota archaeon
TTGTAGGCCGTATCGGAGAAAATGTAGGGGTGTTCGGCTGTGTTACATCGTAACAGTGGATTAAAATAGAAACAGAGGTGATGATGGGAGGTTTAACTGATACAGGAAACTACCCTGGATTTTAGAGTTGTATATAAAGTATAACTGCTACCTATTTAGGACGCAGATTTACGCAGAAAACTATTTCCTCAAATTATCAAATGCCTTACGTTTAACTACCGGTTTAGTGCCAAAATTAAATTTAAAATCCTGATTATCTGCGCTCATCTGCGTCCGATTATCAAAAATTATTCTTTCTTGTTCGATTAATCTCATATCTGCAACTCCGTCGGGTCGGTTATCTTCCCTTCGACTGCCGAAGCTGCAACCACGGCGGGATTCGCCAAATAAACCTCCGAGTCCTTATGCCCCATCCTCCCGATAAAGTTCCGGTTTGTCGTGCTTATGCATCGTTCCCCGGATGCGAGAACGCCCATGTGTCCACCCAGGCAAGCGCCACAGGTAGGGCCACAAACAAAAGCCCCCGCTTTGAGAAATATTTGGATTAATCCTTCTTCTATCGCCCGTTCAAACACCACCTTACTCGCGGGAATCACAATCATTCTCGCTTCTTGATTTACCTTTTTACCTCGCAACATCTCCGCAGCAATCCTTAAATCCTCGATTCTACCGTTTGTGCAAGATCCTAAATACGCCTGGTCAATGGGGACGTCCAGTTCGCTTGCCGGCACGGTATTGTCAGGCGAAAAAGGTTTTGCAACCGTTGGAACTATTTCGGAGGCATCGTATTCAAATACTTCTTCGTATTCGGCATCCGAAGCATAAACGGGTTTATAGTCTCCTCTTAGTCTGCCACTATCTCTCAAGAACTCAAAGACCTTCTCGTCGGGGGGGATAATCCCCGCCTTAGCCCCTGCTTCCACTGCCATGTTCGAGATTGTTATCCTGTCCGAAAGGCACAAATTGTTTATCGCCGTGCCATAGAACTCCTGTGCTTTGTATAGCGAACCTGAAACGCCTATATCGCCAATAATATGCAGAATTATGTCTTTCCCCATTACGTATCTCTTCAATTCGCCGTCTATCACGAACTTCTGTGTCGCGGGAACTTTAAACCACAATCTCCCGGCAGCCATTGCTGCTGCGGCTTCTGTCGAGCCAACCCCGGTGGAAAAAGCACCTAAGGCGCCATAAGAGCAAGTATGTGAATCCGCACCTATTATCAGTCTGCCCGGTGCAGCAAACCCTTCCTCTATCATTACCTGATGGCATATCCCACTACCCTCTTTTCCTATCTCATAATAATTCACAATCTCATATTTCCGGGCATAGCCCCGCAATGCCTTCGCCTGTTCCGCGGAATCCACGTCCTTGTTTGGAACATAATGGTCCTGTATCACCACCACCTTCTCCTTTTTCATCTCTTCCTCAAGTTCAACGCCAAGTTCGTCAAGCACTTCAAACGCGGGCACGCCCGTTATGTCATTCACCATTATGTAGTCCACCTCGCATTCTACAATTTCACCTGCCTCTACCTTTCCTTCTTTTCCTTTTCCCGCCTTTTCACTCAGTATTTTCTCTGCTATCGTTGGCATTTTTAAATATCTCAGAAAAAACTTTTCGCCGTTATAATTATAAAGAAGTATACGGAACATAAAAAAGCAAAAACGGTGCAAATCTCATCTAACGATGCCCAATTGAAAACATAAAGCATCAACTATTGCTTCTTGTAATTCCAGCTCATCAATTTTGCCTATTTCTCTTATTAAACGCTTTTTATCAAGGGTTCTTATTTGATAGCAAAGTATGATAGATTCCTGCTCTAATCCTCCAGTACCGATAGGTATTAAAACCTCATTAGGATAAATTCTTCTTCCCGTTTTCCTCGAAGTTATAGGGAGACTATTTACTACGGGCAAAATTTGATTTATCGCTTCTTCACTTGTTACCAGAACAGGTCGAGTTCTCCCTTGTTCAGAGCCAATTACCGGATCAAGATTGGCAAGGAACACATGCCACCTATACTCCATTTGTTTACTTCCATCCTTCTAAATCAAGTGCTTTAAAGTCCTCTGAAACGTCTCTAAGGTCGTCAAGGAAAAACTTATCCCTTACTGCCTCTTTTAACTCCTCTACTTTCTGTTTAAAAGCAGCAGGCTTTTTCTTGACAATCAAAAGCACTTCCACCACTTCATTTTCAGGTATATTATGAGGAATCTTTATCTTTATCTCGTGGTCCTCGGGAATCCTTACCATTTGTTTGATTGCTTCCATAGTTCTATTCCCCACTTTAGCTATTGCATTATTTTTGTTATTTATAATGTTTTCATTTTAGCTATACAAATACAACGAATCAATTCATTCACGACCTCCATCGGTATCTCGACCTCTCCCGTATCCAACGGATTCATCGCAACCCAAGAGTTTAACGAGGTGGTAATCGTTAATATCCTCTGCTCATCGAGGGTTTTTTCGGTTATCGCCTCGATAACCTGCTCTGAATTAGTAATCCGTATTTCGTACATGGTTTCAATCACGTCGAGAAGTGCCCTTGCACGGGATTTCGCTTGTGCCTGATTCATAGTTAGCTTATAAGTCCCCTCCGCAGTTTCTTCTGCCTCGTCTTGCACCTGCACCTCCACCTACTCATACTCGTAGAACCCTTTTCCCGCTTTCCTGCCTGTCCAGCCCGCTCTCACCATTTGCATCATAAGAAGCGCTGGTTTGAATCGTTCCCTCCCGGTCTCATTGTACATCGTGTTGAGAACCGCAGCTACAATGTCTATTCCAATCAAATCTAAAAGCTGGAACGGACCAATAGGCCAGTTAAAACACAATTTCGCTATTTTATCTATGTCCTCAACAGATGCGATGTCCTCCTCATGCATCCTCACCGCTTCGTTCATCACAAGACAGATCATTCGACTCACCACGAACCCTGGGGAATCCTTGATTTCAATCGGCTCCTTTCCCAGCGACTTTACGAACTCTTTCGTTATGCTTACCGTGTCTTCAGAGGTTAATAACGATTTTATTATCTCCATTCCCTTCACGACCGGTGGCGGGTTCATAAAATGCGTGCCAATTACTTTATCTGGTCTTTTTGTTACGGTAGCTAAAGCAGTGATAGGAAACGTTGATGTATTGCTGCCCAGAATGGCATGCTCGGGACATATCTTGTCCAATTCGCTAAATATTCCCTGCTTCAGCTCTAAATCCTCATATACCGCTTCAATCACAAAATCCGCTCCTTCTGCCCCCTCTTCTAAACTCGTTGTCGCATTTGCCGTTATCGCATCTACAATCCTGTCCACTTCCTTCTGTTCCATCTGCCCTCTCTTTGCGAGTCTCGCAAGGTCTTTTTTTATTTTCCCCAGTCCTCTTTCCAGCGATTCTTCGCTCCTGCCGACAACCGATGTAGCGTAACCCGCCTGGGCGCATATCTGCACTATTCCCGTTCCCATTACGCCTATTCCCACCACACAAACTTTCTTTACTTTCATGGCTTTTCTTTTGTCCTTGTATATAATTATAGCATAACTTCCTTCCATTTAAGACACAGATTTACACGGATTTTTTTCTTTTTTGTTGGGTTAGGTAGGCTATTTTTAACGGCATTGCTCTTTTCATCTTGTCTGTGTTAATCTGCGTTAATCTGTGTCAACAATTTATTTTCTTGTTTTCATAAAAATAGATGCTTTATTCTCGAATCTTAAATACTGGACACGTATGAACCCCGTCAGAGAACTTATCGCCTTTACAGGTGTGCGTACCGCTCATTTTCACCGGCTTACCGATTAGTTCTTGCGTTGCACTTTCTGTATCGTAATCAAGCCGCCCTACAACACAAGGTCCCTCCTTTGTCTTCACCAGGCAGGGGATATAAGGCGCTTCCTCTTCAAAGCCCTCCGATGGCACGCGGATTACCGTAAATGTCGTCAACTCCCCTGCACCACATAATTCCGCTCTCGCAAGGCTTCTGCCTCCACACCACTGGCAAACAGGTATTGGATGGCAGGTTATCCCACCACAAGACGCACATTTCAGCCCTAACAATTTCCCGTTCCTCAATCCTTCTTCATACTCGGCGAGGCTTAAAACCGTGTATTCCTTATATTCTTTCTCTATTTCTTCTTGCTCTTTTCCTATCATCTTTTTTTTATCGTCTCCATTTTATTAGCCACTAGCCACTAGGGGTTAGGGGTGTTTTAAGCTGTTTATCAAGGCGTTCATCATCTTGCTTATTTCAATAATTTTTTGTAATATTTGTTCCAAGTCTTGAGCGTTCACATATCCAAGGTTGTGGGATATTGTCATTAGAGTTTCCACTTCCAAAAGAGAGCCTCTAGCTATTCTCAAGAATTGTATATACCCATTTGTTGTTCCTCGCCCCCATCCTTCGGCTATATTCGCTGGAACTGATACCGCTGCTCTCCGCAGTTGACTCGTTAGACCATAAATTTCTTCCTTTGCGAAAGTTCGTGTGACCTTATAAACATCCGTTACCAGTTCCATTGCCTTCTTCCACACCTCCAAATCCTGATGCGAATTTATCATTTCCCCCTTTTTCCCATTCCCTAGTGGCTAGTCCCTAGTGGCTATTCCCTATTTCCCCCGCCCCAGTATAATATGACACAGCGTCCCGAAGTCTCCCCCAAGCGTATCCGTCATGCCATACTCCGGAACAGGGTCAATTTGATTCCCTTTTGCTGCTTCTCCTCGCATTTGCTTAACTATCCAGTAAACCTGAGATGCTCCCGTTGCTCCTATCGGATGCCCTTTGCCGATTAACCCTCCGGACATATTCACAGGTATTTTCCCGCCTGATTCTGTTTGCCCATCCGCAGTTGCATCTGCCGCTTCGCCCCATTCAAAGAAACCCATACTCTCCAACGCTATCAGTTCCGCAATTGTAAAACAATCGTGGAGTTCAAGCACGTCTATATCCGAAGGGCTGAGGCCCGCATGCTCGAATGCCATTCTCGCAGACTTTATTCGCGAATCCGGCTTTGTTAAGTCATCCATCTTTGATAACGCTCCACCTGAACCCTGTCCTGTGCCCAATATGTAAACAGGGTCATCCGTGTATTTTCTCGCTTCTTCCGCGGCGCAGAGCACGATAGCCGCTGCACCGTCAGAAAAAGGACAGCAATCTAAAACCGTCAGTGGATCTGCCACCAGTTTTGAATTTATCACCTCTTCTACCTTCAGGTCGCCCATCTTCTTATAAAACTGTGCCAGCGGATTCAAAGCGCCGTGCTTGTGATTCTTTACAGAAACGAGCGCCATTTGTTCTCGCAGTGTGTCCATGGGAATGTCGTAATTTTTGGAATACCGCCTTGCAGCCATTGCGAAAACGCCCGGGAAAGTTAGCCCCGCCGATCCCTCGGTTGGTGCATGGCAAGCCATCGCAAATATTCTCGTTGCAAATAGTGTTCCCATCAACAACGCTTTTTCCACCCCTCCTGCCATCACCATATCGCATTGTCCTGAGGCGATCCATTCCGCGGCTTCACGTATTGCGATTGATGCAGAGGCACAAGCACCTTCGTAGCGCGTCGCGGGTATAGAACCCCCTCCCAAGTTGAGTTCAGCAGCCGAGAATGCCGCGGGCGTTACCTGCCCTTCCTCAAAACCGGGGAGCGCAGCACCCTGAAATAACGCCTCTATGTCCTTCAAATCCACTCCTGCATCGTCCACTGCTTGCAGTGCCGCTTCTGAGAACAACTCCAGTGACGTTTTCGATGCTCTTCCAAATTTCGTATGCCCAATCCCTATTATGGCTACATCCCTCATTCATACGCACCCTTTATGTACCCTTTATTACTATCGTATGCTTCATCAGATTGATTTCCTTTATCCTGCCCTTAGCGCTTTGCGTCTCCCCTAATATCCCCGTGCATTTTACGTCCTCACCGTTAACTTCTACATGAACCACGTCTTCCATCAGCAATGTTTTACCGCCTCCTCTCTCCACCAGCACGCTTGATTCGCACATTTTTGTTGTTTATAATCTACAACTTCCTTCTATTTAACCCACATTCCGCACCTACTGATATAAATCACATCTAATTCCTAATTTAATACATAACTTTAAATAAGCCACATTTCCTGTCGAATATTAATGTCACAAAATGTCATAAGTATGTGGGGGGAGTCC
>JAYEII010000118.1:0-6071 GCA_034660015.1 Methanobacteriota archaeon
GTGTATATGAACCAGCAGGTCGTGTTTATCTGCAAAATCACGCACCCAGCAGAGGCTTTGTTCGGAAACCGTGTAGATTGCATGCGGTCCGAGCGCAAAAATGATTCTTTCCGGCAGTTTTTTGCTTTCCGCGTATAAACCTTCATTCCTTTTTCTCTGCTCCTTTGCCTTCTTGTCGTCAAAACCGTCAATGAAAACCGCGGATAACGCCGCCCTTATTCCCGTTTCCGAAACCGCCCTTGCACTGCCTCTCCAGTGCCAGTACATATCGTTAAAGAAAACGGTGCCGGACTTTATCATCTCTAAACACGCGAGTTTCGTGCCCCAATAAACGTCATCTTCTGTCAGCTTCGCTTCTGTTGGCCATATCTTTGTCGCGAGCCATTCCTGAAGCGGCATATCGTCTGCATATCCACGCAGTAACGTCATTGCTGCATGTGTGTGTGCGTTAAACAATCCGGGAATTGCCGCTTTTCCTTTACCTTCTATCACAAATTCCGCCGCTTTACTGCTCTTAGTTCCGCTAATCTCTTCTATCACGTTTCCCTCGATGTAGATGTTTCTCTCTTTTCCTTCCACCAGCACGTTCTTTATCTGGATTGACATATCATCTTAGGTATTCTTTATATTCATATTCCAAAATAACAGCCCAGCAGAATCGCAAAAACACCGCCAAATAAGGTGGCTATGATATTCACGTGATGTTTATTCAATTTAAGTGGCTTTCTGTCTTCCACTGTCGCGCCGAGGAGGCTGTCCACGATACCGCCTAAGAATCCCGACAGGAGACAAATGCCGGTGAGCAATAAAACGGTTCTTGAGATCATTTGAAGGTCAAACCAAAACGCAAGCGTAACAAGTGAAATCAAACCTGAGCCGAGCATTGATGCACCAAGACCAGGTAAACTGACGCCGCCGTTCGTGCCCACAGGCACTTTTTTAAGCGTTGTGATCAGCTTCGGATTGCCTTCTGCCTGCCCGATTTCCGTTGAAAACGTGTCTGCGCAGGCGGTAGCAACCGCGCCGGAGAACCCGAGCAATAAAATCGTGTTTCCGCTTTGGCTGTGGCTCTGGCAGGAAATAGCGTAGAGCAGCGCGAAAATCACAGGTGACAGGCCATTGCCAAGCACGTTATTTATGTTTCGCATACCCTTGTTTCCCTCGGCAACGCCAAGTTCTGCTTTTCTGTCGTATTTGTATTTCGTGACTAAATTACCGGACAGGAAGAATACGAGCAATACAAGCACCCCGGCGCAGCCAAACCGTGGTCCCAGCGCTAACAGAATTATCGCACCCAGTATGAGCGTTCCGATAAGCGCGGAAGTGTTTATTTTGCGTTTTACGTAAGCATAAAGCACGAGCGAAAAAGCTATCAATATTATAAGCGCAGCTATAGTTACCTGGAAGAAGTGCGGATGCAGGAGTTCGCTGAATAACATGGTAATTCCGAATAGATTTTTTTTCTATATAAACATTCCACCGATTTTTTAGACACAGATTAACGCGGATTAACACAGATTTAATGTGGCACCTGTGTAAATCGGTGTCTACAACAATTATCGAAATCACTCCTCAGGTAAACTATTTATTGGGAGTTCCCGTATACCTCAAACCCCACACCTCAAACCTAATCTACCCATTGAACTACAACTCTTTATGTTCTCTTTATCAGCATAGACAAATTCAAGTCCTTTTCTACTATCTTCTCATATTCGCCTCGTATATGCGGCTTGATTTTCTCCAAATCCCATATCCCCGATATTATCTCTCCGATCAACTCGCCATCGTCAAATACTCTCACCACTTCGTCATTGTCTGATACCACTACCGCCACCGCGTCTGTTTCTTTAGAGATGGAAGCGGCAGCCATGTGCCTGCTGCCAAACCCCATTGGGAGGCCTATATCCCGGGAGCTTGCTTCAATATGCCTTGCTGCTGAAAGAACATATCCATCACCGCTAACGACAAAAGCGCCGTCCAGCTTCGCAAGTTCCTTTATCGTTCCCTGTATATCTGCCTCCCTTATGTCCTTTACCTCCTTCGGATAATTAGCAAGAGGGTCTAAAATTAAGGGTTTTGATTTCTCTAACACCTTGTCTTCGTCTCCCACCACAAACAGCGTGCCTTTCCTCGTCTTGTTTATACTTTGCCTTGCTATCCCCACCGCTATCTCTATCACCGTCTCCAACACCTCAGGATTACATTTTCTCCTCACCCTACTACAAATTCTCTCTGCCATTTTTATTTCCTATTCTACTCTACTCCACCAATAATTATTACTGCTCTCTAACTTTATAAAACAAAAGGGAAAAATGGGGAATACGAGGAAAACAAAATCATATTCACCTTCGCATATAACCGGCTTCTTTGAGATAAGGGACGACAGAAATCCCTTGTATAAAGGCTCAGTGGGAGGAGGAGTCGTATTAGAAAAGGGCTGTGTGACCGAAGCTTCTCTCGATAACGATTCCCATCAAAAGGGAACAAAGGCAGAAATAGAAATAAAAATAAATGGAGTAGAAGAAGAGGCAAATACCACCAAATACGTTGTGGAGACTTTAGCAGGAAAGTATGAGGATGAGCACGAGTTCAACGTTACCGTGTCAACGGAGTTTGATGTGCCAGTCGGCGCGGGGCTTGGTGCAAGCGGTGCGGGTGCGCTCAGTACGGCACTCGCATTAAACCGGCTTTTATCGCTTGATATGACTGTAACCGAGGTGGCGCAAATCGCGCATCTTGCAGAAGTGGAAAACAACACAGGTCTGGGCGATGTAATTGCCGAGACCTACGGTGGCGTAGTAATAAGAAAGAAACCGGGTCCGCCAGGTGTAGGCATTATTGATAAGATACCGCACGAGCGACAGAAAATAAGTTATGTCATGTTTGGAACGCGAGCCACAAGAGCCGTTTTGATGGATGGTTCGATGAAAAGGCAAATAAATAAAGCGGGTAAGGAAGCAATGAAGGAGCTGGTCAGGAAACCGAGTTTAGATAATTTTATGCAGGTGTCAAGAAAATTTTCGTTACACAGCGAATTAATAAGTGATAAATGCCGCGATGCGATAGAGGCTGTGGAAGCAGAAGGGTGCGTTGCAAGTGCCGCGATGATAGGTGATACGGTTTTTGTTATTGGCAATAGTGAAGCACTGGAGGAGTTTGGAGAAGTACGAGAGAGCAGAATATCGGAGGTGGGTGCAAATTGCTTTCGGTGAATCATTTCCCATAGCGATGTAGCTTGACACTGTCACATTTCAAAACTCACTGCAGAGAACGCGGAATTAGAGGTTTAGTTTATTAGAAAGGCAGTAATGTCTTTAGCATGAAGTACGGCACTCGTGGAATGAGCCATCTTATGTATTCTTTATATTCCATTCTCTCTGCAGAAACCTCAAGCCCTTTATCTAAAACCTTTTTATCGGACGAAAGAAGCCGAAAGAAGATATTTGGATATTTATTCATCAACCTGGTCAATCTTAACGAATATTCTAAATTCTCTCCAAACATTGTACGGCACAATCTTTTATAGGAATCTAATGCCGATTTTGAGAAATCGTCATTCTCGTATGATTCTGCAACTCGCTCTGCTGCTAATTTACCTGAGATGAAAGCATATTTGATTCCTTCACCATAGAAAGGGTCGACAAATCCCGCAGCATCGCCGACCAAAATTATTCTATCTGAGCATACCTCTCTTTCGTAGCCACCTGAAGGAATTAGATGAGCATGCGTAATGACATCGGTGCTAAATCCTAATTTCTTAAGGAAAGTCATAAATATATTCCGTGGGTTCTTCATGCTGGAAAGGTTTCCACTCACACCAACAGAAAAATGCTTCTCTTTAGGAAAAACCCACCCATAACCAAGTTTAGCGATACCATAATGAATATCAACGGCATTCTCTATGTACTCATCAACTTCCGCATTACTAGCCGGAATCTCCGCGGCGATACAAAGCCCCAACTCGTCAGGCGTATAAGATTCTCGAACATACCTTGAAACGATGCTATTAACACCATCAGCGCCGATAACTACCTTTGTATTGTACTTTTCTTTATTAGTTTCCACAACTACCTTTGACGGTTTTTGGATTATAGCTATTGCTTTTTCAACTGCATGAAGCTCAACGCCGACATCAACTGCTTTTGAAACAAGGAAAGCATCGAATTTATTGCGGGATACGAGTATCGCCATCCGCGTTTTCCTTCTTACTTCGATTTGGCGATTCTTAAAATGAACTCGTTCACCATAGCCTTCTCGCTCTATCAAATCCTTTTCAATTCCAAAATCTACGTGTGATAGCGCACTCATTGATACTGCACCACCACAGAGTTTAAACCGGGGGATTCTTTCCTTCTCCAAAAGTAGAGTACTAAGTCCTTTCTCCGCACACGTTTTGCTTGCTATCGCGCCGGACGGACCTGCACCTACGACTACCACATCATACTGTTGCATCTTATATCAACCACTGTAAAACAACATTTCTCTCACATCTCCCCAGTTCACTTCCGTCATCACGCACCCGGTCTTTAAAAGCACCACGCCAATCATTGGAACACCCTTTGAAGTGACGTATCTCATTGTTTCGTAAAGGTCGTGCTGACATGCAACACCCATTGCAGCCATAGGCTTTTTGTCCCTTACTGCACGCTTGACAAACTCGCCGCCAGGAGCGATACAAATATTTATCCCCTGTTCATCACACATCCTTTTAATCTCGGCAATCTCGCATCTACCACATTCTTTGCATATTATTCCTTCTTGCGGCGACGTCTTCGCCGGACATTCGAGGTTGCGAAGGCACTGGGGCAGGAACAATAATCTCTTATCCATCGGTGTCTTTCCATACGCATCTTTGTATATGGAATTCAACAGTGCAATGCCTATCTCATCCACGATTATAGGATTTATGTGGAAGTAACCGAGGAATAGCTTGGAGGGTTGGTAAAATAGGTTGAGCACAAAGAGCGTGAATCGTGGGAACATGTCCCGTTTATAGATAGCTAAGCTTACGGCAGCTAAAATTAGCGCTGCCGCTAATATAACAAGGACGACAAAAATTTCTCCTACTATTACATACACCGAAGCCGGGATTAGACCGTTCATTTTGATTTCGTAATTTGCATTTTGCATTTATTTATTATTTCTTCATAGTCAACGGTGGTATTGACACATCCCAAAGTTGTTAGAGGCACGCCTTGCGCTGGTATGCCCATGAGCTTTGCGTTTAACATCCCTTCGTGCAGATTAGGGTAGCAAGCAATACCCACTACCGCCTTTGGTTTTGGTCTGCTGTGCATGAGAATTCTTCCTGTAAACGTCCCACCAGGCGATATGTACATTCTGATGCCCAGCTCCTTAGAAATAGCGCTTAGTTCCGCAATCACGCATTTACCACATTCCATACACTGGATACCGTCCACCGAGTTCAGTTTAGCCGGGCATTCCGCGCTTCGGATGCACTGCGGCAGGAGTAGAACACGCTCCTCCATGCTCGTGGCAGCGAAATCGGGATAGTTAAGTGCGTTTCTTATCTCTACCGATACGCGATCTATCAGAGCGGGGTCAACACGAAAGAAGGAAAGCAGCCGGCGTAACGGCTCGTAAAGCAAACTTATTATGAACAACACGAAATTAGGAAATATTATTTTTTTCGTGTGTAGTGTAAAAGAGCAGAAGAAGAGCGCTAATGCTAAGAGAACCACGAATGCTATTGCCGAAAGTATTACCACTCTTCCTATTGCTTCAAGCACCAAACTCTCTTTGAGAAAGAAAGCGTGAGCAAATGGACTGAAAAATGTCATAATTTTCTCAATGTTTTCTTTTTGTAAAAAGGTTTTATTGTATAACCTTAACTCCGCACCTTTTTGGGGAACATATATAACCCAAGTGCCTCATCCAGATCCAACACCTTCTTTGGAACTTCAGCAATCATGCCACGCTCACGCATCTCAAGATGGTAAACCTTGCCGTATTTAAATAACAAATCAACCGGCGTGAACTTATGATTAAGTTTCACTTTCTTCAAGAGCTGCTCCAACTTACAGTGGATATAAAGGGACAGAAACGCGATG
>JAYEII010000119.1:0-6066 GCA_034660015.1 Methanobacteriota archaeon
TGAACGCAGCAAAGGCGTTGCATGCCATTAGAACTTCGGGTGGCGCTGCGGAATCGGTGACCGATGAGGAGATAACGGAATCGCAGCTCGAATTGGCAAGGTTGGAAGGCATAGGCGTAGAACCTGCAAGTGCGGCTTCTATTGCCGGGCTGAAGAAATTAGTCGCGCTGGGCGAAATAGACCGGGATGAGAAGATTGTATGCATCACCACCGGGCATTTATTGAAGGACCCGGAACGTGTGATAAAAATATGCGAAGCGCCGAAAGAGGTGGATGCAGACGTGGATGTAGTGAGGAAGATGATGAAAGAGTTACTATAATAGCGAGAAAAAAAACTAACAATGTAAGATCAAATAACTCCGTGTAAATCGGTGTAAATCCGTGTCTTAAATAGAAGGTAGTTATAGATTATATACACAACTACAAGGACCTGAACTATGTCGGTAAAAACACAGGTTAGAGTTAACGTTAAAGTTGTTCCCAACTCGAAAAAGGCAAAGGTGGAACAAACAGAAGGAGGCATTTTAAGGGTGAACATTGATGCACCTGCGAAGGAAGGAAAGGCAAATAAAAGGCTTGTTGAAATACTGGCGAAATACTTCTCAAAGCCGAAATCATCAATCAGGATTGTTAAAGGTCGGACTTCTAAAAATAAGGTGATAGAGATTGATTAAAATTATAGCCATTCCGAAAATTGTTAACCACAAGATTACACAACACTTTTTCTTTTTCACAAAAAGAAAACCTGTGCTAAAAGAAAAACAAATTTCTTTGGTAAAGCTTTCTTTTTGAAAGAAAGGTTTGTGTTAATCTGCGTTAATCTGTGTCTATAATTCATCCAGCCATCCGGCAGTCTTATTCAGCTTTTTCTTAAACAATTTCCCGATATTATCGTAGTCTTTTGCCTGATGATATTTGAAATAGATGTAATCATCCATAATTCCTACAATCTCTATCTTGCCGCTCAGATGCGACATGATGTACTTGAACCGTTTACTATGCCCGTTAAGCAGCTTCTTGGCGTCTTCCACGATTTCATAGCCTTTATACAGAGGAACCTGAAAATGTGTCTTTACTCGTTTTACCGGTCGGCACTGGAAGATGTAATAGGGATTGACGCCGATACCGACCAGTTTATTCTGCAGTTCAGCCAGAGTTTCCGGATTATCATTCACGCCACGCAGTAAAACGGTTTGATTATTCACTATCACGTCAGAACAAATGAGAGACTCAACCGCCGCTACAGATTCCTGGGTGATTTCGTGTGGGTGGTTAAATTGAGTTACCACATATACCCTTTTACGGTTCGCTGTGGTGTTCGCTAATAAAGTCAACAGCTCTTCGTCTTCCAGGATTCTATTCGGGAACGTCACGGGAATTCGAGTTCCGAATCGTATGAAGTCCAAATGCGTAAAAACAGATAGCTTATCCAGGAATTGCTTGATTACCTTTGTAGACAATATAAACGGGTCACCACCGGTTATAAGCACATTATTAATCTCTTTATGACTGCCGATATATTTTACCGCATCGTTAAATCTACGCACGATCTCTGCTGTAGGAAGCCCCACCAGCCTTTTTCGGAAACAGTGCCTGCAATACATAGCACACCTATTCGTGGCTAATATCAAAGCAGTTTGCAGATACTTGTGCTGTAGACCGGGCATTTTTGTGTTTTCACGTTCGCCACTCGTGTCATAGCTGCCTATCACATTCAACTCTTCTTTTGAAGGAACCGCCATCTTTCTAATGGGGTCATCGGGATTATTTATATCAATTAAGGACATGTAGTAGAGGGTAATGCTCATAGGGTGTATTCGCATAATTTCACGTAATTGCCCCACCTCTTCGGGACTCAAATCCACGTGTTTCTTTAACTGCGCGATGGTGCAAATGTTCTCCCTGAGTTCTTCTTGCCAGGTCATAGATTGTAACTCCTCATTTAATTTATTGAATACATAAATCGGTTGTATAATAAAAAGGAATAATTTACCGCAAAGAACGCGGAATTAGAGGTTTAGTTTATTAGCGGTTCAGCTCGTTAGCTAAAACGCCAAACCTCTAAACCGCTAAATCTATGTCTCAACTTAAATAGAGTGAAGTTATACTTTATTTGATATACACAATGAAAGAAGAAAAAGAGGAAGCACTTTCATCAGCGGAAATGGCAGCCATAGATGAGAACTGCAAATTCTTTGGGCTCTCTTCTGCACAGCTAATGGAAAATGCAGGCGCGGGAATTGCAAACGTGATTAAAAGGAAGTTTGAAGGAAAAGCGAAAAACGTAAAAGTTACGATAATGGCGGGGAAAGGAAATAACGGCGGCGATGCTTTTGTCGCTGCACGACATTTACAGTTGAAAAGGGATAATTTTGATGTCCGAGTATTATTGGTCGGCAATTCAAAAGATTTGAGAACCGAAGAGAGCAGGAGGAACTGGCAAATTTTACATGCCTGTGGATATGACATGGAGGAGATAACGGATTCTTCAGAACTACGAGCACGAGAACCGCTCTTAAAGGGTTCGGACGTCATAATAGATGCCATTTTCGGCACGGGAGTGCATGGAAAATTAAGAGAGCCAGAAGCAACGGCAATAGACTTGATAAATGAAGCAAACACCGCGTTTGTTGTTTCTGGCGACATTCCTTCAGGGTTAGATCCCGATACGGGGGAATCGGAAAAAGCAGTTCGAGCAAATGTTACCGTTACGTTCCATCGCGCGAAAAAGGGCTTGTTAAAGACGGACGCCAGGGAACACGTCGGTGAATTAGTAGTTGCCGGGATAGGCATTCCCGAAGGAATAGAGAATTTAGCAGGTCCCGGGGATGTCCGGTTGGTAGTGAGGCAGCGAAAGCCAAGCAGCCATAAAGGGGACAATGGACGTGTATTAATAGTAGGTGGAGGTCCTTTTTCTGGTGCGCCCACTTTAGCTGCTCTTGGTGCTTTACGTGCTGGTGCGGACTGGGTGACAATAGCGGCACCCAAAAACGTTTCGTCTGTTATCTCCTCTTTATCGCCCAATCTGATTGTCCATCCTCTTTCTTCTGAGATATTGGTAGAGAAAGATGTGCCAACGGTATTAAACTTGATAAGAGCACATGATGTAGTGGTGATAGGCATGGGTTTGGGTGCGGAAGAAGAGACGAAACGAGCAACACGCAGGATAATTGAAGACGAAGCGAGTAGAAGGGTGGTTGTGGATGCAGATGGATTTTACGGGTTGCATTTGCCACTGAAGATGGGAGAGGAAGTGAGAGATAAATTCGTTATCGTTACCCCACATGCAGGCGAATTCTCGAAGATGGGACTAAAAAGAAAAGGAAGCGAGAAAAGCGTAAAAGTGCCGCCAGAAGATCTAATAGAGGAAAGGATAAATTTTGTGAAGGATTTCTCCTCAGCAAACAGAGTTACTACTTTGATGAAAGGTCCGGCAGATATTATCTCCGATGGCTTTCGTGTGAAGCAAAACAAAGCAGGAAATGCGGGAATGACGGTTGGTGGCACGGGCGACGTGCTTGCGGGCGTAACGGGTGCGTTCTTTGCTATCGTTACAGATGAGCCGTTAAAGGCGGCAACTGCGGCTGCGTTTGTCAACGGTGCTGCAGGCGATATAGCCTTTGATAACAAAGGGTACGGGTTGCTTGCTACGGACGTGGTGGAAAATATTCCGGAGGTTATGAAGGGGATGTTGATGCCAACTTGTACACGATAGCCGCCAAGTTGAAAGGATTTAAATCAGAGGAGGAATTGAAAGAGAACGACAAAGACATAGGTCTGGTTACTGAGATAAAAGACTTGTGTTTGGTTGGTGATTCTTTGTATGGCTCGGCGTTGGGGAACACATCCATGTCTGCCGACCATCTGAAGTAGGGTAAGATATGGTACGTGGTCTTGAGGTCTAAACGGCATGGAGCGGTGGTAGGAGTCACGAGAAACGGAGTGGTAACAATTTTCAGCAAGGCTACACGGGATGATTTCATAAATTACGTGCGGGAAGAGGCTATTGGTTTGATTTAAATTTTCTTCTAGCTACGAATCAATTCGTAGTTATCAGATTCACTTAATTTCAGTTCAATCTTTTTCTTCCTTTTTCCTTCCAAGATACTCTATGAGGAATACAACCAGTATTAAGAACAGACAACCAAAGAGGAACCATAAACCGGGATGAGCGAAAACATCAAATCCCAAAGCTACACTATCAATCGCTCTTTCAGGGGATACTGGTGCTGGCATCGGCGATGGCACTATTTCAGGTGCGGGTGTTGGTGTAGGGGCTCCACCTCCTTTTTCAGCTATTCCCCCGGTGGCTTCTTCCCACCCTGGACCCTTCATCTTCATCCTCATCGCTGTAAAAAATTCTATTATGCCAGAACCTGCCACCGCAAAGAATATCACCGTCAAATACCTCTTCAATGTAGCAATGACATCTCCTCTACTCGTCTTTTCAGGAACAATGACCACAAATTTACGCTGCGGTGCGTATATTTTTACCTCTTTCATCTTCTCGCTGTATTTCGTTCGCTCTACCTTCGCCAGTCCTGCATTGTTAAGTTTATCAAGATTGTATTGAACGGTAGTTAAAGGAATGCGGAGTTTCTCCGCAATCCGGGATGCTGAAAGTGGCTCTGATGCGATAGCCTCTAAAATATTCCTTGCCGTGTCGTTAGAAATAATCTGGGATATTTTCTTTGAGTTTTTATCGTTTAACGGGAGGATTAATAGTTTTTCATCTTCCGTATTGGCATTTTCTTCTATTCCGTTATTGTTATTGCTTTTATTTGAAATCATCAATTCTATTTTGTTTTGTCCCTTTTTAAAATAATCTATAACTACGAACCAATTCGTAGCTATCGAAAGTCTTATAAAGGGCGTAAATTACTTAAGAATAGGTGATAAAAAAAATGAAAGGTAGAGGCGTATTAATTTTTGCTCTCCTGGCTATTGCCGCGGTTGCGATAGCAGGCACATCACACGCGTGCGTAAGCCCAGAAGACCCGTACAGTGTAGAAGTTTTACAGAACAAGCAGGGATTGAGCTATGATTTAAGCATGTTAAAGAGCGCGGAAAATGTCGTGGATGTAAATCCAGAGCTAATAGGAGTTTCTGGAGAGGTGGTTGTTTACAAATCGCACTACCACGAGGATTTAGCAGCAATTATATATAAATCGAGCATAGAAACTGCCGAAGAAAAAAAATACCTTTCAGTCAGGCTAACGCCCAAGGTGCATGAAGTGACAGAGTACAGATATAAAACAAAAGCACAGATTTCAAAAACTGCGTTTGCACCACACCAGAACTTCTCCCATCTGACAACTCCAGAAGATTTAGAAATACCCGGATGGACTATCAAACAAAGCGGAGGTGGCTGTATAGGTGATGAGTGCTTCTATTCCTATTCAGCGGAATATAAGGAAAATGAAAATTGGATTGAAATAAGTTTCTTCCCGCCAGAAAGAACAAGAGGCGGAATTGAGATAGATATTGAAACAAATAAAGAATTGAATGAGGAGCTGAAAAATGAGATATTGAATGTGATTTCCAGCATGTTTTATCTGGGTAAACCGGATTTTCAAAAGATAACAGATGCGCTACACGGGATGGAAAGAGAAGAGATGAAAGTCCCGGAGCCCGTTTTCAATTTCACAGATGAAGAAGCAAAGGAAGCGCTAAAGACTGAGTTAGAATGGTTAAGCAATACAGGAGTTGTTAAAGGTCTAACTGACGAAAACATTCGAGAAATAGAAAACACTACAAAGGTTGGCTATGCCGGCTATAATTCGAGAGTATTTTATGAAGATGGGAAATGGATTCCCTATTCTGAATCAGAGAATCCAGAGATGATAAGGGTTAAGGCAGTAGCTGTGTGCTCATTTAGTTTGAAAGGCATCCAAATTCCAACTGAGGATGTTGTAATAACAGAATCAAATACAAACATAGGGTCATCAGATATGATATTGGTCGTTTTTGGAATTGTTATAGCAATCCTCGCAGCGATTGGAGTTGTGGTGGTTTGGGTGATGAGAAGGTGGTGAATAAAAGGGTGAAGCAAAAGGCTGTGGTAAA
>JAYEII010000120.1:0-6055 GCA_034660015.1 Methanobacteriota archaeon
TCCCTTACATTTTTTAACGCTTCTTCTTTGCTATACCCCCAGGTAGCTCCTCCTTTATCTTCAAGGACTGGACAATAGGCATGCCACCGATCCTCATCTGGTTCAACCACCACTTTAAAAACATACGTCCTCATTTTTGCTCACCTAAATACCTTATAAACTTACTTGTTTAAATAGAAATGAGTAAAATAGCATTCTCCGAAAACTGTCGCTTCTCGCACTCTCTTTATCTCTGCTACAATATCCTTAAATCTTTCATCTTTTCCCCTATTTACCGTGTCCCCCTTGAAAGTTGGTCCTTTATACCCCCAACCTCTCCAATTTCCCTTCCGTAGGCACTCCCTCCTCATCCCAGCCGCGCATACGATAATATTCGTCAAGCGTCTTTAAAAACTCTTCTTTATCTATTACTCTTCCATTTACCTTCTCCTCAAAGAACCTATCAGGCAAAATATCATCCTCTTTACCAAACCCTTCCCTTACATTATACAGCCGTTCCACGTTCCATATCCGCTCGCCAGCGAGCATTAAATCCTCAGAAGTATAATTTTCCCCCGTAACGGCACTCAATATGTTTGCATATTCCTCCTCACCCGCGCCGAGGAATGCGAATTTGCAGACCACGAGCGAATCAACCGCAGCAAACCTGTCCTGGAATATTTTTGTATGCCCGGCTTTTCCCGCAAGCGTGTAAGGGTCAATCGCCTTTGGTTTTCGCAGTATCTCCGGTGCGACAAGATAAGCCCTTGTATGGCATCCACCGCGATTGGAAGTGGCGTAGCTAAACCCCAGCCCTTTTACGCCTCGCGGGTCATAAGAAGGCAGAGAAAGCCCTTTTACCTGAATCGCCGTCTCCGGATGTCCTTCTGATGCTGCGAATGAACTCACACCCTTGCCAAGCTCTTCTCCAACGCCTTGTTTATCTCCTATCATCCTCGTCAAGTTTACAAGCTCTTCCGGCGAGATACCTTTGTCGCGTAACTCCGAGTAACAGCCCAGAACACCCGCTACTGAAATCGTATCCACACCGTAATCGTTACAGAGCCGGTTCGCTTCTACAACTGCCTCATAATCATGATTTTGAATGTTTGCACCCATTAAACCAACTGTTTCGTATTCCGGCAGTTCTCCACCCCCTTTATCCTCCCTTTTACATGCAATTGGACAGGAATAACATGCACTCCTTTTTGGTGCTCGCTCTTCTTCTATGGTCTTTGCAAAGAAGGGTTTAAGATTAAAATCCTGCTCTGGCTCGCCCATCCTGAAATTTGCTACCGGAAGTACGTTCATCCAGCTTGTTATCTTCACCAAAAACGGCGTTCCGAAAACCGATAAACCTTTGCTTATCGTCGGGCATGCAATCAGCAGCCGGTTAATCGCTTTCTTTTGCTTTGAAAATTCCGCTCTATCAGAGATTTCCACTTTTCCCGTGCCCTTCACCACGATTGCCTTCAGGTTCTTCGAGCCCATTACCGCACCCACGCCGCCGCGTCCAAAAGCGTGTGTCGCATCCGAAATGATAGAAGCCAGCGGCACAAGTTTCTCGCCCGCTCTGCCGATGCAAGCAACGCTACCGCCGCCCTTTTCTTTTAAAAATCCCGTGGTCACTTTTACGTTCTCGCCCCACAGCGTCTCTGCGGATTTTAGCTCCACACGGTCGTCTTCTATTTCTATAAATACCGGGTCTGGTGATTTGCCAGCAATAATTATCGCATCGTATCCCACTTTTTTCATCGCGGGACCAAACGAACCACCGCAGTTAGAATCGAATATCGTGCCCGTCAACGGCGATTTTGTGGACAGTGAAACCCTGCCAGAAGCGGGTGTTAAGGTGCCTGTTAACGGACCTGCGGCGAATACAAGCAGGTTAGCGGGTGCAAGTGCATCAACACGTCCCGCATCATACAATATCTTCGCTCCGAGACCCCGACCGCCGAGATAATTTTTGAGTAGAGCATCCTCAGGCACGAAGGTGTCTATCAGGCTTTTTGAAAGGTCTATTCTGAGTGTTCTGTTTTTCCAGCCGTATGCCACATCCATGTTCCTGTGAAATAAAAAAGAAACTATCAACAAATAAGATAAATTGTAGACACAGATTAACGCAGATTAACACCGATAAAAAGAGTAAAGCCGTTAGCCCAGTCCAACAAAAGAAAGGGGGTTTAATAAGGGAGAACCATGAAACTGGATTGTTACTATTGTTCTGGTTTTAAAATAATTTTTGGAATGACTATAAAAATATCACTTATCCATACAAATACTAATTTATGAATAGAGCAGAATTATTCGAAATTACTCGAAACGGTGAAAGTTCGGGTGTCGAATTTAAGCGGGATGACGTGCATCCTCAAAGTTTAGCAAAGGAGATTGCATCATTGGCGAATCTTGAAGGTGGCCGCATTCTTCTTGGTGTTGAAAAAGATGGCACTGTTACAGGACTGACACGTCTGGATACAGAAGAATGGGTAATAAATATCTGTTCTAATAATATCAGGCCGCCAATTATTCCATATTTTGAGATTGTTGTATGGGAAGGCGATAAAAAGATTGGAGTGATAACAATTCCAGAAGATAGTCCTGATAAACCGTACAAAGCTCTTCGAGGAAGCCAATGGGTTACGTTCGTACGAATGGGGAGCACTTCGCGGGAAGCGAGCCGTGAACAAGAACAAAGACTCTATCAGGCTTCTGGAGTACTCCAGTACGATATTAAACCTGCTCCTGGTTCCTCCTTGAAAGATATGGACATGAACCGACTCATAAACTATTTCAGGGATATACGTGGACAAGATTGCCCGGAACAAGAGGAAATTGAACAATGGGAGACTTTACTCATAAATACAGAGATGATGGTTGAATCCCGCGATAAGGCGATTCCTACGGTAGGGGGAATACTCCTTTTTGGGAAAAATCCTAATCGCTATCTCCCTCAGGCGGGTATTTCTGCTGTTGCTTACCCGGGCGCGGAAAAGGATTACGAAGCAATTGAGCGAAAGACCATACGTGGGCCAATAGTAGCTAGACTTACGGGCGAGGAAGATATAGTGGATACGGGCCTGGTGGAGCGAGCGATAGAATTCGTTCGCAGAAATACACGTTCCAAATCATATCTGGTGCAAGGCAGACGCATAGATAAACCCGATTATCCAGAAGAAGTCATTAGAGAAACGATTGTCAATGCGATTGCCCACCGCGATTATACCATCAGTGGGACAGATATCGAACTATCCATTTACCGTGACCGTCTGGAAGTGATCAGTCCCGGGAGACTTCCCAACACGGTAACGATAGAACGAATGAAAGCAGGGTGCCGGGTGTCGCGTAATGAGCTCATCAAGGAAGTACTCCGGGATTATCATTATGTTGAGGCAACGGGTCTTGGAGTTCCAAGGAAGATTATTGCGGGTATGCTTGAACATAATGGTATAGAACCTGATTTAATTGAAGCTGAATATTCATTTACCGTGCGGCTATGGCGAGAAAAAGAATAGAGAGCAGAGAATCAAAACGCCCTTTTATAGCAAAGGATGGTTCTGAGATACGGGAATTATACAAATCCGCGAGGATGAGTTTGGCAGAAGCCACGGTTTATCAGGAAACGAAACGCCATTTTCATACGACTGCTGAGGAAATATACCACATTCTGGAGGGCAAGGGGATTATGGAAATAGAAGGCAAGTCCAAAGAGGTTTCTGAGGGCGATACGGTGGTCATACTTCCTGAAGAGAAGCACCGGATTTTCACAGATAAAAAAATACGATTCTTGTGTTTCTGTTCGCCCCCCTATTCTGATGCGGATACCGTTTTGGAATAATCAAACGAACCACAGATTACACAGATTTTCACAAGAGATTATGAAGATACAAAAAGTCAGAGAACAGCAATCAAAATTCTGTTTTATATTTCTCTGATTTGTCAATGTTTCTCTTGCATCTTGCATCCTGCATCCTGCATCCCATTTGTTTTCGAACCCTGTTAACACCGTCTCAACGAAATCAAGTTTAACTCATATCTCATATTTCCCGGATCATATCTGAATACGCCCTCCGCAATTATTTTATCTCCTTTTTGTAATGCTGAGATGGGAATAGAGCCACCGTCAGACTTTGCTCGTGCCTCGGTTTCTGCTTCCACCCTCACCCTCAGCAGATGTTTACCGTGCTCATCAGCAAGATAAAAGACGTGTTTATAAACGTTATCTGCGTAGCCCACGACGCGCACTCGTTCTCCTCTATAGTCCTCAGGATGCATCGCTATCTGCGATACGAAAGCAATATTCTCGTTTTCGTTTTCGTTTTCAGCACTCAACTTTTTTATTGCATTCCCGTGCCCCCCGTGAACTACGAGTTCAGGTCTGCCTTTGTATGTCTTCACTCTGCCTTCAACCTCTATCACATCGCCATAGCTCAGGTTCAATTTTCCCGCGCTCGTATCTATCGTGTCAACAAATATCAGCAGCTCTGTTTTGTTCACTTTTAGCGTGAGGACAGCCCCGTAGTCTGTGACACTGAAGCAGGAGATAACGCCACTTGTACGTATAAGTTCGCCTTCATGACTTCCAACTGCAAGTTCTTCCAGCGGCACGTAAGGAGGCTCTACAAAGGAAGTTAAAGATAACCCGTATAAAATACCGACACCCAACAAAGAGAAGATAACCACCACTTTTCCTATGTTGTCCATAATAATCTACGTTTTTCCTCGTTTCTATGGTATATGAAGTATAACTTCCTTATACTTTAGACACAGATTTACATGGACTCATTTGTGTTTGACATTGTTGATTTTGTCATCTGTGTTAATCTGCGTTAATCTGCGTCTATAATTTATTTTTCCTTGTCCTAACTATACAACTAACATACTATGCTCGAACCGATAAGACAATTTATCAACGCATACTACATCCATCCTATAATCTATGACACAGGTTACAACCCGGTAAACACGCTAACATGGGCTTTATTACTGGTATTGTGCCTGTTTTTGACCTTGAAATTACTAAAGAAGCTCGGTGTAGAGATAAACAAACCGTTTATCGCTGCTGTATCGCCTTACATATTCGTTGGCGCGAGCCTGAGGGTAATGGAAGATGCGGAATTGTTTTCGCCTCCCCTGAGCTACCTGCTGATAACACCGTTAATTTATTTTCTGCTGTTCTTTTGTTGCGTTGCCATGCTCACAATGTCGGTAGAATTATCCAGGTCGAACAGTATAGATGAGAGGTGTGAGGTTTCAGGTTTTAGGTGTTTTGCGATTTTTGGTCTGGCTGGGGGAATATGGTTTTTCGCAAACCTAGTGATTCTATTAAAGGCGGAAGAAATAAATTTACCGTGGGTTCTCTTTGCCGTCATTGGCATTTCAGGCATAATATTGCTCGTGATATATACAATTGGAGCGAAATTCGGTGTGAATTTTCTAACAGAAAAGCTGAACGTATCTGTTTTAGCTGCTCATCTGCTCGATGCTTCTTCTTCGTATATTGGTATTGATAAACTGGGTTACAGTGGAAAGCACGTGATAGAAGGCGTTATAGTAAAGTACATGGGTTCCGCAGCCGGAATGTTTCCACTCAAACTCGTAATACTCATCCCGGTGTTATATCTGTTGGATACACAATTTGATGAGAAAGAAAGAGAACCAAAGAATCTCGTTCTGTTGGCTCTCCTCGTCATTGGTCTTGCCCCCGCCGTGAGAAATACGCTCAGGATGGTGTTTGGCGTTTAACAAAAAACCTTTCTTCCAAAAAGAAAGCTTTACCAAAGAGGAATCATACTTTACTTTATAAAACAAAAACAAATGAAGAACCCAATCGAGAAGCCGGTTCTGGTAACCTGTGCACTGCCTTACGTTAACGGAGAGTGTCACATAGGGCATCTCAGGACTTACGTCCCCGCGGATATTTACGTGCGGATGCTGCGGAAAATGGGCTATGACGTTATTTTTATAGGTGGTTCTGACACGCACGGGACGCCGATTGTGCTGAGTGCCGAAGCGCAAGGTATTTCGCCCGAAGAGGTCGTTGAGCGGTATCATACGCATTTCAAACGAATGTTTCAAG
>JAYEII010000121.1:0-5972 GCA_034660015.1 Methanobacteriota archaeon
AGCTCAGCCAATGCCCTTCTCATCTTCTTGTAAGTTAAGAACCTTTCAATTGATGATTTAAGTCATTTAAAAGCTTCTTTGCTTCTTCCAATGTCTCTGTTATCCCCAGAAGTATGCCTCTACCCACTACGATATACACATCCTTCCCGATGAACTCTGAACAACTGTCACAGAATAGTTCTTCTTTTACAATCCTCATCTCCTCTGCATGACCAACACAATCCTTCACGTGGAAACCCTCCAGTAAATTCTCAAATGCCTTTGTCTGCGTAGAATATATCTTTCCCTGACATTTTGGGCACGTATATGCTTTATCAAAGTAAATGGTGTCAAACATCCCCATACGCTCTTTTCACCCCTTTCTCTCTTTATTGTCTTTACAGTTAAATTATAATTTTTAAAGAAGTTTTTGCACTTTCAATATAAATTCTCGAGTTCCTCCGCTATCTCCTTTAACCCAATTTTCCTCGCAAGTCTCACCCCATCAAACTCGAATTCACCAATGCTTCCCGATTTCAACAATTTCTCGAAAATCAACGCCACCAAATAGTTCTTCCTGTCCCTTTGCTCATATCTCTTCTTCTTTATCTCTACATTCGTGAAATCCGCCTCTCTAACTCTTATTTCTGGTAGTTTCTTCAAAATCTCGTCTTTATCTCCATAAACAGGCAAGGAGAGCTGGATTGATTTGAATAGTATGCTCGGAACAAGTCCAGTTGGCATTTCCTCATGCTTCTTGTAAGTTAACCATTCCCTTCCGAGTGTAAGCACTGAAATTCTTCCTTCGTGAAACAGCATAGGCTTCTCTTCTCTATCCGCTATCACAACTACATCCACATCTCTCCCTTCGCGAACTGCTGAACTGCCTACTACACCTGCATATAAAATATCAAAAGGCAAATTCCAGACGACTCTCTTTATCTCTTCATCCTGTAAAAGTCCTTTGCCTTTCACACCCATCTCACCTCTGAATCCATCCGATAAATTGGATTTATTCCATAACTCCTGCTTTTCATCGCTCCTCCTTCTCCGCGATGTACGCACCTATTGCATGTAATTCTGCCCCTAATTGGGAAGCAAATCGTTCAATATCCGAGGCGTCCACCCAGAAATAAAGCCCTGGCCCATATCCTCCATAAAAGCGACTCACTTGATTAGGAAAGTCAATCCATACATCTACATCAAATACACTGGAGCTTTCGCTCAGATAGCGAATGACCAGCCCGAAATCCGGCTCAATAGGATCAAATGCCACCTCCTCCTTACTGCCATCCGCTAATTGCTGAAGCTCTTCGATCAGTCGCTTTATGTCCTCAAGAACGAGCGTGGTCTCTTTCGCACTTTTATAAAGAACATTGTCTCCTACTCGCAAGTCCATGCGATATTTAACCCACAAGGTATAGGGTTCTCCCGAGGGCACGGTCTTTATATCAGTAGCCTCCTTAGGGCTATATCGCTCCCAATCCAGAAGCTTTAATTCAAATGCACACGGGTATTCTGCATCATGCGTCAAGGTCGCCATTTTCTCATCTATCTATTACAACTTGACTTTCGCCGTTATATAACATAAAGTGTTTATTCACTACACCCCTTTCTCCACTCACAACGGCACCATCTAAAAATCCTGCGATTTATCACTGCGGGAAACGCAGAGTACGCAGAGTTTTAAGATTGTTCAACCATTGTTTGATTTTTCTGATTCCTTTGCGTTCGTTGTGTGCTCTGCGGCGAAATTTAAGGATTTATCAATTTTTCATGTGAAAAAGCGAAAAATAAGTCTATACGAAAAGTGAATATCTATAAGTATATTCGCTATTGGCGAAAGTCAAGGATACAGTTTAAAGAGAAAGATAATTGAAAAGAGCAGAATGGTAGAAATAGACATGAAGATGCAGATGAAGCGGGTGGATGAGATAATAGAGAGATATAAGGGAGAAGAAGGAGTTTTAATTCAGTTGCTGCTGGATATACAAAGCGAGTTCAATTGGATTCCCCGTGGAGTGATTGCACGGATAAGCGAGACGATGCGGATACCAACGAGTCAGATATACCGAATAGCAAGTTTCTACAAGGCGATGAGCCTGAATCCTGTTGGTCGTCATATAATACAGGTGTGTCTGGGTACTGCCTGCCAGGTGCGTGGTGCACCGAAGATTTTGGACCGGGTGGAAAAGAACTTGAAGATAAAAGAGGGGAATACGACGTCAGACATGCGATTTAGTTTGAGGAGGGTGAATTGCCTTGGTTGCTGTGCCATGGGACCAGTGGTAGTAGTAGATGGGAATTATCACGGCAAGATAACCCCAGCAATGGTAGAAGAAATTTTAGAGAAATACGAGTAGAGTAAGGGAGGGGAGGAAATGCCAAGATTAAACTCGAAAGAGGACTTGAAGGTGCTGAGAAGAAAGATTGTAGGTCTGCGAGACTTGAATAAGCCTTACATTACGCTCTGTTCCGGAACCGCCTGTCATGCCACGGGTAGTGATGCGGTTGCTGCGGCAATACAGAAGGAATTGGAGAAGCAAGGTTTAACGGAAGAGGTAGGCGTACGGAGGACAGGTTGTCATGGCTTTTGTGAGCGGGGACCTATCATTATCATTTATCCTGAGGAGATATGCTATCTCAATGTAACGCCCGAAGATGTGCCAGAGATTATCTCAAAGACCATAGAAGGAAAGGAGATTATTGAGCGGTTGCTTTACGCTGATCCCAACACGGGAGAGCGAGTGGTTCATGAGCAGGATATTCCATTTTACAAATATCAAACCCGGCTTGTTTTTAGCGGTAACCTGTGGGTTGACCCGACAAATATAGAAGATTACATCGCGCTTGGTGGATATCGAGCGTTAGCTAAAGCATTGCATGAGATGACGCCAGAGGAAGTGCTGGAAGAAGTGAAGCGTGCAAACTTGCGGGGTAGGGGCGGCGGTGGTTTTCCCGCTGGACGGAAATGGGAGACCACCCGGGATGCTTCCGGCGAACCCAAATATGTGATAGTCAATTGTGATGAAGGCGACCCGGGAGCCTATATGGACAGGTCAATAATGGAAGGAAATCCACACAGGGTTCTTGAGGGTTTAACTATCGCTGCTTATGCCATCGGTGCTACCCAGGGATTCGTTTACGTACGCCAGGAGTATCCACTGGCGGTAAAGAATCTGGGAATTGCGCTTAAACAAGCGCGGGAATACGGTTTCCTCGGTACTGACATACTGGGCTCGGGATTCGACTTCGATGTGAAGGTGCATAGAGGTGCAGGAGCGTTTATTTCCGGTGAGTCCAGCGCTTTGATGAATGCGATAGAAGGGAAAGTAGGCGAGCCAAGACCTAAATACGTTCATACTTCAGAAGCGGGCATCTGGGATAAACCGAGCAATTTGAATAACGTGGAGACGCTGGCAAATGTGCCGCTGATAATAGAAAAAGGTGCTGATTGGTTCGGCTCGATTGGAACGGAAGGCAGTAAAGGAACGAAGATTTTCTCGCTCGTGGGTAAGGTAAACAATACGGGCTTAGTGGAAGTGCCAATGGGAACGACGCTGCGCGACATCATATATAAAATAGGCGGGGGGATTCGGGGCGGTAAGAGATTCAAAGGTGTGCAAACAGGCGGACCCTCGGGTGGAATAATTCCAGAGCAATATCTTGATTCGCCGGTGGATTTCGATGAACTCACGAAGTTGGGTTCGATGATGGGCTCTGGTGGCATGATTGTTATAGACGAGGACACATGCATCGTGGATTTAGCACGCTACTTCGTGGATTTCCTCTGTGATGAATCGTGTGGCAAGTGCGTGCCCTGCCGCGAGGGCTTAAAGCGTATGCGTGAGATATTGGAGGACATAGTTGCAGGAAGAGGAAAAGAAGGTGATATTGAGCTGCTGGAAGAAATAGCGGTGGTGATGAAAAAGGCATCACTGTGCGCGTTGGGAACGACAGCCGCTAATCCTGCTCTGAGCACCATCCGGTACTTTAGAGACGAATATGAAGCGCATATAAAGGAGAAAAGATGCCCTGCACTGGTTTGTAAGGACTTGATTTCATATTATATAGACCCAGAGAAGTGCATAGCTTGTTTGAAGTGTCTGAAGAATTGTCCTGAGGGTGCAATAGAGGGAGAGAAAAGAGTAATACACGTGATAGAGCAATCGAAATGTGTAAAGTGCGGGATTTGCTATGACGTTTGTCCACCTAAAGTCGGAGCAGTGATGAAAATATCAGGCAAACCTGTTCCTCCATCGTTACCCGAAGCGGAGAGGGCGATAAGAAAAGGAAAGAAAAAGGGAGGGGGAAGTGATTAAGGTGTTGAAATTAGAAATTGACGGTAAAGCGGTAGTGGTAGAAGCAGAGAAAGGAAAGACCATCCTGGAAGCTGCGAAAGGCATTGGCATTGATATACCTACGCTGTGTTATCATCCTGCGTTAGAACCTTTTGGCGCCTGCAGATTATGCTCAGTGGAAATAGAGAAACGAGGCAGGAAAAAGATTGTCACTGCCTGTAATTATCCAGTCGAGGAGGGACAGGTAGTAAACACCAAATCGCCAGAGATTATCGAGATAAGGAAAATGCTCTTAGAACTGCTGCTGGCGAGATGTCCAGAAGAGGGCAAAATACAGCGTCTGGCGCACGAATATGGCGTTGTGAAGCCGCGATTTAAATTGGAAGACGAGCGATGTATTCTTTGCGGATTGTGTACACGTGTTTGTGAGGAGTTAGTGGGCGTCTCAGCCATAAACGTTATAAATCGCGGTGTGGAGCGAGCCATTGGAACGCCTTACAGGGAACTATCAGATGATTGCATAGGTTGCGGTTCGTGTGCGCTTGTATGCCCTACGGAAGCAATAAAGAGGGAAAAGAACATATACCCAACGACGGTAGAAGATACGAGGGCAATCGAGGCTAAATTCTTAGAAGGTGAGCGAGATGCGGAGCTGGGCGTTTACACCGATTTAATCGCGGGAAAGAGCTCTTTGGACGGTCAGGATGGGGGAATAGTCTCCGCGTTGCTTATTTCTGGCATAAAAAATAACTTGTTTGACGCTGCGCTGGTCGTGCAGCGAAAAGAGGGCGATAGCTATAAAGCCGAGGCAGTTGTGGTTGAGGATGTAGCAGGGATAAGAAGCGCGCGAGGCACGAAATATTTGCGCGTGCCGATGATGTCGAAACTCGAAGATGCGTTAAAGGCAGGCAAGCGGAGAATAGCCGTTGTCGGGACGCCCTGTGAAGTCCGTGCGGTGCGGAAGATACAGCAGCAGCGGGATTTGGAACGTGAATTTCCCGGGGTAGAGATTACCCTGTTGGGTCTATTCTGCTTTGAAAGTTTCGATTACGAAGGCTTAAAGGAACGGACGAAACGGGAGCTCGGCGTTGACCTTGATAAAGCGGATAAGACGCAGATAACCAGGGGGAAATATGTCGTTACGGTAGATGGCGAGGATTATTCGTGCGACGTGCGAGCGTTTGAGGACGTGGTGAGCGAAGGATGTCCTTTCTGCGACGATTTCGTGTCCCGACTTGCCGACATCTCTATCGGCTCGGTTGGAAGTGCAGATGGGTATTCTACGGTGATTGTGCGGTCGGAAGTCGGAAAAAGGCTTCTGGATGCGACTGAGTTCGTCCCGGGCGATGTGGCTAAGAAAGAGATTGTAAAACTTGTAAGATTTAAAAAGAAAAGAGCGGATAAGAATTTTGCAGTGATTCTTGATGGTCTGGAGGCATAGTATTCGTGTATTTGTATAAAAAACAGAAAATAAATTGTTATTATAGACACAGATTAACGCAGATTAACACAGATGATAAATAAGTCCGCGTAAATCCATGTAAATCTGTGTCTTAAATAGAAGGAAGTTTAGGATTTCAACCACATACCTGCGAGCAATCCGAAAAAAAGACCTGATAAATGTGCCGTATGCGCAATCATATCGCCTGAACCGATCATAAAGAAATCATAGAGGGCGAAGAGAATAAGCAC
>JAYEII010000122.1:0-25466 GCA_034660015.1 Methanobacteriota archaeon
TGGGCGAATGTAACGGCTGGTGGCAATGGTGACGAGAACTTTGAGAGTGGAGAGCAACTGAAAATCAGCGTTACAACGCCGCTTGTATCTGGCGATGCAATCACCATGGTCTATCTTCCAACGGGAGACATAATGCAAAGAGTGAGAGTGACGTAGAAGGCATTTGTTCTGCTCATTTTTATAACCCCTCAGATTACACAGATTTCCACGAGATTATTTATTAATTTACCAAAGAAAACTTTTTTTTGTTTTTTCTTTTAGCACAGGTTTTCTTTTTTTAAAAAAAAGAAAAAGTGTTGTGTTAATCTGCGTTAATCTGTGTCTATAATTTATTATGGTATATAAAGTATAATTTTTGCCACAGAGGACACCGAGAGCACAGAGTATTTACCCTCTGTGTCCTCTGTGGTCTCTGTGGCTATCATTTTTGAATATTTCTTGTCTTTCGATAGAAATATAACAGTCACTTATATTTTTCTGTCAATTATTTGCCAATTTATTTTAACCTATGGAAAAGCATAAATACGGTATGCCGCTATTATTATGATGGTGAGAAATGGTGAGCGAGGACAAGGACAATATCGTAGTGTTTGCACAGACGCCTATACTGAAGACTCAGTTAGAAGCGCTAAAACTACTCGCAGGCACGACAACCACAAAAGACGCTCTGCAAGCAGCCGTGAACCACTACCTCAATTGCCCTGTAATAAGGGAAAGAAGTAATTTAGAGGAGGAGAAGAAGGAAGACTCCGGGAAAGCATTTTTTAAACATTAGGAGGTGAAGAAAAAAAAAATGAAAAAAATGAAAACGACAAAAAGCAAGATAAAGGAATTAGTAAAGAACGAAGAGGCGGTTTCGCCTGTTATCGGCGTTATCCTGATGATTGCCATTACCGTAGTGATTGCGGCAGTCGTAGCTTCTTTTGCCTACGGCATCATCGGTGGCGTGGCAAAAGCGCCGAACTCTGCGCTGGTTATTGAAGATGCCCGTGTAGATAATATAGAGATAGCTGTGATTCACCACGGCGGAGATACGATAGTCGATGCGTTTACTGTTAATGACACTCTGAAGCTGGCTACGTGGGATAATCTAAAAGTAAAGCATGGAGGTATAGATATTCCTGAAGCCAACGTAACAGTAGGTGGCAATAATGACACGAACTTTGTGAGTGGTGAGCAACTGCAAATCAATGTTTCCGCGCTTGCATCCGGCGATACAATCACAGTGGTTTACACAGAAACGGGGGACTTATTGCAAAGAGTGAAGGTGGCGTAGATGCAAAGTTTGAGCGGTGATAGAGCTGGTGCGTCGGCAATTGGAGCGGTGCTGTTGGTTGCAGTGGTGGTGGTAGTGGCAGGGAGGAAGTAAAAGATGCTTTTGCACCCTCTTTGCCACCCGCTTATTTTTTGAATGCCACGATATTTGAAAATATGGAGGTAAGAATAAACGGTTCGGTTTACGATGGTTGGGCATCGCTGAACGCCGGAGAAATATCAAAACGCAACTTTGCGGTTGGTGACGAGCTGGAACTCGGTTTCGCGTCAGGATCAAAGCTTTCTCATGGAGATACAATCACTGTCGTTTACGCGCCAAGCGGTCAAGTGTTAGCATGGTGGTACGTGTAAACAAAAATAAAATAAAATTATAGACACAGATTAACGCTCGTGGGCTCTGCCCACGTCCCCGCAAGCCCTGAAAGGGCTTAATTAACACAGATAAAAATCTTAAACTAAAATAAATCTGCGTAAATCCGTGTAAATCTGCGTCTTAAATAGAAGGTGGTTACAAAATGGAAACGGAAACGGAAGATGAACTTGCTGTTGAAGAGATATTGAAGAGCTTCGCCAAACCTGTTATACCGGCAGAAGTAATAGATTTCTTCGCTGACGAGCGGGGGAAAACATTACTGGTTAAGGGAACCCCCGGGTCCGGAAAGACCGCGTTCGCGCTTTCTCTCTTACACCGCATGGACGGCACCGGTGTTTATCTCTCTACCCGCGTGGACCCCGCAACGCTGCATGAGCAATACCCATGGATAAAAGAAGAAATCCTCGAGGAAAATATCGTTGATGCCACACAATCGGAAATACCTTCCTGTTCCTCTTCATTGCCACCTACTGAAAAAAACCGGGGCATAGTGCTAAAAGCGCTCAAATATACGGATGTCCCGGAATTTCTTAAAGCGGTTTATACAAGGACAGAGGATTTAAGAAAACCCATTATTATTATTGACTCCTGGGATGCAGTCGTTTCTCACACGGGATATTATGACCCACGCGATAGGGAGAAATTGGAGAACAACCTGTGTGATTTCGCAAGGAGGATAAAGGCAAGGATGATATTTATCGTGGAGTATACGGAGCTGCAGCCACTTGACTACCTCGTTGACGGCGTCATTGCTACAAAAGGCGAAATAGAAGAGGAGAGGAGAATAAGAATAATGACTTTGCTAAAACTGCGTGGTTGTGCAATAAAACGTCCGGTTTATCTGTTTTCTCTACATAACGGGATGTTCAAATGCTTTTCTGACTCCGGGCTCCGGGAAATAGAGAATCCAAAGGCGCCCGCGCCAATACCTGATCCTGGCATGAACGAATCAAGAGTCACAACCGGAATAAAAGACCTCGATGCGCTTATTAAAGGTTATGGCAGCTTTAATCTCTTTAAAGCTGATTATGCACCTTATGAATTTTTAATGCAAGCAGCTGCTATAAATTCGCTAAATCTTGGCCATGGTGTCGTATTCACTTCTTCTAAACAGTCGGAATTGACAAATAAAATATTGCCTTTCGTAGAACCGCGGTATCAAGAGAACATCACGGTAATTGACGTCCCTAAAACAGATAATAATGAAGCCTATGCGGTTGCTAAACAAATACACGAATTCAACGGGAAGGCATCGGATTTTAATGAACGAATAGGAGGGGAGAAGAAACAGGCATTTTTTAATTTCGATGAGATAGAAAGAGAGAAAAAGGAAGAAATGGTTAAAGAGATAATCTTGTCACTCATGAAAGAGGGCTTTACTGTCTTTGGCTATACGAGTGAAGAGAAGGGGATGGGAAGGGAAATGGAACCACTTGCTTCCGTATCCATTGTGCTGAAGATGATTTCCGGCGTTCCCTGTATGTATGGAAAAAAGCCAGGGACTGAAATCCACGTGATGCAGCTAAACACGGCAAACAGATTTCCGGAATTAAAACTTACCCCGATAGAGTAATACGTAATTGCTCAGAAATACTGGCACAGTCTAAAAATATAGTGATTTCACTGGAAAATTCGACTGCGCCAAGGAGATATAGAAAGCTAAAAGAAGAACTTATATAGATGGTCTTACTTACCTATATATATGGAGGAAACAATCGTAGATACGGAAGGTAGAATAAAGATTCCAGAGCAGGTTAGGAAGAAATGGGAAATCAAAGAAGGGACGGTTATCCACTTTGAAGAGAAAGATAATGAAGTTCTACTTCTACTAAAACCTGTGGTAGAGAAAAGGGTAAGCTTAAAAGACCTATGTGGCTTGAGCCCTAAACGCACGGGAGAACCGAAATGGGCGACAACAGAAGAGATAAAGAGTATCTGGGAGTAGATATTAATCTTGATACAACGCTTTTCTTGAATCAAACGAAGGAAATCACAGAACTCGGGCTGTCTATTGGATTGGAATATCCTTTGGGCGGTAGAGACTGTTTGATACTGGCAAACTTTCTGTTTAATAGTATAGAACGGATAGTGACCTTTGATGGAGCCTTGCTTCACCTTGAGGAGCTCACGATTGATGGGAGAACTCTAAGGATTATAGCTCCAGGGGGCATTTAGTAGGGGGGAAACATAATAAAAACAGACGATAGAAAATGCCTGAGACAATAGGTAAAATTGAGTGGGGATGACACGGTCTAAGAATATAGTGATTTCACTGAAAAATTAGACTGTGCCTGCTGAAGATGATTTCCGGCGTTCCCTGCATGTATGGAAAAAAGCCCGGGACGGAAATCCACGTGATGCTGCTAAACACTGCAAACAGATTTCCGGAATTAAAACTTACCCCGATAGAGTAAAGTATATAACTTCCTTCTATTTAGGACGCAGATTTACGCGGATTTAATAATTTATTTTCTCCTTTACTAATTCTCGCATAGTACGTGCCAGTTCACTGCACTGATTGGCTGGACCGCCGTTTTTTGCAATGTATATATCTGCGCCCATGTTAAAAGCCGCTTTTTTTACTACTTCTCCTCCTTTACCAGTGAAAAGAATAAATGGGACTTCATTTCCGTTACACCTCAGCTCTTCTAAGAGTTCAAGCCCGCTCATCCCCGGCATCTTGTAATCAGAAACAATGACGTCAAAACGCTCCTCTTTAAGTCTTTTCAATGCTTCTTCCGCAGAAAGCACACTTACTATTTCAAAATCGTATTTCCCTTCCCTTTTCAAGAACACTCTCGTTATCTCCAAATCCGCAGGTTCGTCATCCACATGCAAAACGCGTATTATCATTTTAGCACTTCTAATTGTAATTTCCAAAGGGCATATAAAAAACTCACTGACAGTAAAAGTTTTTTTGCGTACATTAACAAACTTTTTTACCAGTATTTGCAACAATTTGTTCAGCTTTTTGTGACCACAAGAAAATAGAAAATAAATTATAGACACAGATTAACGCAGATTAACACAGATAAAAAGATCAACCCCCAAAAAAACAAAAAATCCGTGTAAATCCGTGTAAATCTGTGTCTTAAATTAATTTCTGGGCATGGTAAAGAAAAACGTGCTCCCTTCTCCCGTTTTGCTCTCTACCCTCATAGCACCTCCGAGTTCTTCCACGATCTTCTTGCATATTGCCAATCCCGCACCCGTGCCCTCATATTCAGACTGTGCATGCAACCTTTCAAAGAGATTGAAGATATTAGCTTGATATTTCTCTTCGATGCCAATACCGTTATCTTTCACCCGGAACAGGTAATTTTTATCCGCTTCTTCACCGCTTACCTCCACTCTTGGCTTATTAGTCTTATTGAACTTCAACCCGTTGTCAATAAGATTTGTGAAGAGTTCCTTCAGCCAGACACGCTGCGTGGAAACCGTGGGCAACTTTCCTACTTCTACTACTTCTCCTCCTCGCTCTTCAATTCGCGCGCTCAAATCACTTTTTATCTCTTCTAACAACTCATTCAGGTCCACCGTTTCTACCTCGCTGAATTTACGCCCTACACGACTCAACGTAAGAAGATCTTCGATTAACATGTTCATTCTTTCTACTGCTTCTTTCACCATATTTAAATAATCTCGCCCTGTCTCGTCAAGCGAATCGGAATAATCTTCCATGATGAGCATGGAAAAAGCTTGAATAGTGCGTAGAGGTGCCTTCAGGTCATGTGATACGGTGGACGTGAAATCCTCCATGTCTCTGTTTGCTCGTTCCAGCTCCTTCAGGTATTTCTCTAATTCTCCCTCCGCCAACTTCCGCTCAGTGATGTCTTTTGTTACAGCTACAAAAGCTGTTGGGTTACCATGAGCATCTCGAAGAACACTGGGAGACATTAGTACCGGGAATTCGTATCCATCTTTAGTTAGACAAATATATTCTAAATCTTTAAGAAAGCATTGTTTTAGCGTTTTCATTGTGTTTTCTTTCGCTCTTTGCCTGTCTTGCGGGGCAATAAATTCAAATGCACTCCTCCCTAATATCTCTTCCCGCGAAGAGAAACCAGACATATCCACGGTTGCTTGATTACAATCGATTATGTTCGCATTTAGGTCTGTAACGGTAATACCGTCTGTAACAGAGGCAAAAACATTTTTTAGCTTTTCCTCGTTCTTCCTCAGTTCCTCTTCCGCTCGTTTCTTCTCTTCCTGCAACTGATAACTCGCAGAAGCTCTTTTAATGATGTGCAATAACTCTTCCATGTTTACGGGCTTCTCGATGTAGGAATAAGCGCCGGCTTTCAGAGCTTCTATCGCCGTTTCCTTGGACGCAAAAGCGGTAATTATAATCGCATAAGCTTCCGGATTGATGCGTTTTATCTCCTCCAGCACCTTTATGCCGCTTATGCCCGGGAGCTTCAAGTCCGTCAGGCAAATAGCGAATTTTTCCTTCCCTGCGAGAGTTAAAGCTTCCTTGCCCTCCCCTGCCGTCTCTACTTCGTAACCATTCTCCACAAGTATGTCGCTTAACGTCTCACGCATTTCTGCGTCGTCTTCAACCACGAGTATATGCGGTTTCTTCATCTCCAAACTAACCTCGTTCACCTTTCCTTTTCACATTCTCCTGAGTGCACCTCACCAAGCGGCACTTATACCTCATAAATCTTGAAGGGATATATAAAGTTTTCCCACACTTAAACAAAATTGCTCAATTTAAGTAATGTTCCTCGTCTTTAGCTTCTTGTTGTACATAAAGTATAACTGCCTTCTATTTAAGACACAGATTTACACGGATTTACGCAGATTTATTTTTGTTTAACCGTCCGTGTTTGTTGATTCTTATCATCTGTGTTAATCTGCGTTAATCTGCGTCCACAATTTGTTTTTTCTTGAAAAGCTTTACCATTTATTCCGGGCAGTTTGACATCTAAGAGAGTAATGTCATAACTCTATTTCTTCTTTTGTGTAGATAATAAACCTATCTTTATTATAGAATAACGGGAAATATTGTAGATTATGATTTGTGTACCTCATCTTTACAACCCCAAGATAACGCTCTAAGACATCTTTTTCCCTCTTTAAATCCAGATGTATTATCGCATCGGAAAGAAAATCAGCAATTCCATATTTACTGAACTTATTACCACCCTGCTGCATCTCAGAAACCAAAAAACTTGTTATTCCTATCTCTCTCAGCTCTCTAAAAAAGAGATATACCTCGCTACGAGGATCTCCAGTTGCTGTTAAGGAATATAAGGTATTAAGAGGATCTATAACCATTAAATCATAGCCCTCTTTCTTTACCATCTCATCCACATATTTCTTAACCTCTTTCCAATTAAGCTCAAATCCCCCTTTTAACCCCTCCGCAATCATCTTATGGTCCACAACAGCCAGGTTTTCGCTTTCTTTTTCCATTCCCAGCGTTCCCATTTGCCTTTTCAAACTCTGTTTCTCCTGTTCCAACGTTATATACATTCCCTTTAAGTTCCCTTCCACCGCGTTTTTATATAATATGCTGTACGCCAAAGAAGTTTTCATGCAACCTGCAGTTCCGCAAATTAGCGAAACCGTTCCTTTTGGGATTCCCCCTTCTAATCGCCCATCCAGTCTTTCAATATACGTCTTTACCCTTTCAATTTTTTCCATTTCATTGCACCTCGACTTTTTAAAAAAAGTTATATATATAAATAATTTCTTATATTTTTTAAAAATTTATAAATCAAAATGGCATTCTCCCTCTGGAAGTTCATTTACTTTGCACTCGAAAACGGGTGAATATTATTTCAAAAAATGAAGTAACAATATCTCAAGGGGCGGAGAAGATTGTGATAAAACCCGAGATAATTATCGCCGCAGATGGTGGAAAATCTATCTTTCACAGATATGTTAATATTAAATGGTTACGACACGGAAATCAAACAGAGATTTACCTACACATATTAGATAGCTGGTAGTGCGAAGCATGAGGAATCTGCTCTCAAAATTTATTTATTCTTTCACATTAATAGAAAAGTTTAAATAGGCATTGTTTCATATTGAATATTTATGTTTAACCTATGCTTTTAATAGGGGCGGCGATATGGTAATCGAATGTGATGTTTTGGTGGTGGGAGCGGGACCCGCGGGTAGCAGCGCGGCGAGAGCGGCAGCCGAGGCAGGCGCCAACACGATACTCATAGACAAAAAGAAAGAAATCGGTGTTCCGGTGCAGTGCGCTGAAGCTATTGGGGAATATCTTATCCCTTTTTTGCCTTTCACAATACCAGAAGAGCAATTGATTTGGAAAATTGATGGTATGTCCTTTTGGGCTGAAGGCATCACAATCGAGCGAAGCAGAGGATTCTGGTCAGCTTATGCTATAAACAGGGAAAAATTTGATAAATGGCTTGCAAACCGCGCAATTCAATCTGGTGCCAAACTTCACCTTGAAACAGAATTGATAGACCTGGAATTCAGCGAAAAATATCATGTCACGAAAGCGATTGTGAAAACCAGAGAAGGGGTGAA
Source organism: Methanobacteriota archaeon (assembly GCA_034660015.1). Lineage (GTDB taxonomy): Archaea > Halobacteriota > Syntropharchaeia > Alkanophagales > Methanospirareceae > QEXZ01. Next base: position 8,159 of record JAYEII010000122.1, read on the forward strand.
AGAGATCGAGCCAAAAGCAGTTGTTGCTGCTGATGGGGTGCACTCAAAAGTCCTGAACAAACTGGGTTTTACCAACCTCAAGGATAAATGTGGTGAAGTGATGAGTTTCGAACTGAAGAACTTGGATTTGTATAAGCCAATGTATGAGCAATTATATATAGGGGATTTTGCACCGGGGGCGTATGCTTATATCTTCCCGATGTCTAAAAGCAGGGCTAATGTCGGTGTTTCATCCTTATTCCCAACTAAAAAATTAGAGAGATGTTATGTGGAGTTTTTAGAAATTCCCGGGGTGAAGAAACAACTTAGGAATGGAGATAAGGTAATAGAAAAAAGTGGCTGGGCGCCTATTCATTATCTCGCTGATAAATGGGTCTATGGGAATGTTTTACTGGCGGGGGATGCAGCGAATCAGAATTTTAAACCTTTTGTTGAGGGTATTCTTCCTGGAATAATTTGCGGTGACATAGCAGGAAAAAAAGCTTCTGATTTCATCAAAGGTAGGAATTTACTCAGTGATTATCAAAAACATGTTAAAGGCAAGTTAGGCACTTTCTTTTTAGAATCTGATTATGTCTTAGACGTATTATATGAGCTGGGTAAATCTTCAGATAAAAAAAGCCATTTATTACGGCTCGGTATTTCAACAGACATCTTTTCTCCAAAAGAGATAGAAAAATTAAAAATGGAGAGTTATAATATCTTAAAAAATAAGTTAGATAGCAAATATTCTCGAAAGCATGACTAAAAACGGGATAAATATTTCAGCAAATGAAAAACCTTTATTTGTCGCATTACCTTTAACACTGCTATTTTTATTGATCAATGCCAATACGGTATCGGCGATTCCGTATTTAAACAACGTATACGAAGTCCCTCTCTTCATTCAACTTTTCGTTATATCTATGTCCATTTACCATTCATCGATGTTTATAATGCTAAAAGAAATTCAAAAAGCATCACCGTCTAATGTATGGAATCTCTGGTTAAAGGCAAATTTTTGGGGTATTATCTTAACATTGGTCACTGCATCATTATTAAACGAGCTTTACAGTGTTTCTAATATAGGACATTATATATTGATTTTTGCCGCTATTTTTGACGTAGCAACTCATTATTCCGCTAATCTAACTCTCTATTATTTGATAACCCCAATTATAAAGGAAAAAATTAATTTATTTAGAGCAAAGTATCTTATTTTCTATGTTTTTTTGGCAGTATCCCTGTATTTCTTAGCAAACATAGCTTATAATTTAAAATACCCCGTGTCCGCCAATTTCATCGTATTATTTATCTTTATTTTATTCTCTATGCTCGTTATTGTTTATTCATCTTATTCTTTGCTGTTCATCTCCAAGAGTTACACAGAAATAGGATTTGTGCGCAAGCCTTTTTTTATTGGTGGCATTGGCATGATATCATACCTGCTATCTGTGAGTCTGGTGATCTTTTATATCGTTAATTTCCTCAACCCAGAAATGCAAAAGGACTTGTATTATAATATCTCTTTTTACGCGATATTTTTTGTTTTTACCATTTTATATTTCGCCTTGTTCATCATCGAATACCCCTCCCTCCTCCAACCAAAATGGAAAGCCTTGATGCCTTTTGACCTGCCAAAAGTTACCGCCACCATAACTCTCGCATTCTTAGCAGTATCCCTTTACTTCACAGCAAAAGAATACCCCAATTTCGTCATCTATCAAAACATTCCGTACATCTTTGTTGGCACTTTCTTGCTGCCCGTTTTCCTTGGAATCATACTGATTTCCACGTATCTAAAAACCATCTCATCCCGAACAAAATTGCGATACTGGGGATACCTGAAACATGGTTTATATATCCACTTAACCGTAACCCTCTATGTCTTCAGCCTATTATTCCTCTCTTGGAACAATGCAGCGAGCACAACGAAGATATTATTTGCGATGTTTGGACTCGCCTCTTTCGCATTTTACATGTTTTTTGCCCTTGACCTGCGTAAAATCATCGAAGACCTGAAAATCGAGCCAATTTTCGATACCTTGGACATCTCCCGATACATCGTATCCCTCTACTCGTGGTTCTTCCTGATCTTCTTTGCGATTGCTTTCACCTATGGGCGGACATTCGAAGTCATGGGATTTGAACTCGTTTCATATCCTGTCATCCTCTTCTTCATCGCTTTTTTCTTGATTGCTTTTATCACCCATTTGAGCGTCACGCACAAAGGTTTCGAGGAGATTATGAGAAAGAATATCTGGAGCGAGCTGTCATACATCTCCGCTTTTATTGCTTTTCTTCTCGTCTATCTCATCTACTCATCTTTAAACACCTACATTCAACGCTTCCCTTACCATGATTTCTTCTTCATCGGGTACTTCCTCGTTCTGATAATCGAGATAGCTTCGATAAGGACATTGGGGTTGGAATCCAAATACACGAAAACAGGTGAAGAGGACATCGTTCATCTTTTAAATTCCCATGCACACAACTTTTTGAGGACTGACTATCTGGAGGATTTATGGAAAAAGACACTGGATAAATATGTGGCTGAGGATGAAGTAACAAGAATCAGGTTTGATCCTTCAGGTCGTAGATTTGACCTTGAAAAAACAGACGAGCCCACGAGGCTGAAAATATCTGTTGCGATACTCCTCGGGATGCATAAGCTACAGGATATGGAAAAGATAGCGATACTGAAGAAGTCCATAGAAGAAACGAAAGGAGAGATTGCAGAGATTCTTAAAGAGAAAGTGTTAATACTCCCGGAAGATTTGCGCTGTGTGTTTGATGAAAGCGTGTATTATCCGATACTTTATGAAAGAGTGGTTAATAATCTATTAAAACGCTTAAAAGCTTTCGTTCCGTTCTCAGAGCAGAGAAAGATTTTTAACAGGTTGAAGAGAAGGGATGAGAAATTTAAGTGCATCCGTTTTGAAAAGGACGAAATAAGGATAAAGGAGGGAACGAAGTTCTCCCGGGATGAGTTCTTGAAACTTTTCCGATTGTATCTTGAATCAGTGGAGGAAAAGTTCCCTTTCAAACGTTTTCTGCTGCACGAACTTGTTAGAGAAGAAATAAAAAGAGAGCTGGAGCCTTACGATATTACCGTTGGTGAATTGCTTGACATAGTGCCAACTGGCTTGAAAGAAATGGATGAGATAATGGCTGGTGGATTATCAAAAAGGAGTTCAACCTTGCTTATCGCAGAAGAAACGAAAACAAAACATAAAGTCCTTCTCTCTTTTATCGAGCAAGGACTGAGAGAGGGAAATAACGTCATTTACGCTACTTCTAAACGCCCATTCCAACAGATAACGGGTGAGCTGCTAATAGACTTTGATGAATTAAGGAATTTCACGATAATTGACCTGTATGAAAATATTTATACCGAGGAGCGAGTTTCTAAACTGGTAGAGGAGGAGCATCGAATAATCGTCCCTTTAAGCAAGATATTGTTTCAACGCAGCATTGTAAAGACAATAAAGAGCCAGCCAAAGGGTGAGTCAAAAATAGTTGTTATTGATGTATATGACGACTTTTCAAGATATTTCAGTTCAAAGGATATGCTTGAGATACTGGAAAAGCAAATAGAAGGGTTAAAAAGGTGGAATTGCACCAGTTTAATTGCAATTGACCCGTATTCGTATTTAATGAAAAAAGAGGGTGTGGAAGAAGTGAAGAAGAATTTTGACAACGTTATGGTACTATCAGGAGAAGATAAGGATGTCTCCGTTTTCATAGAGAAATTGTGTCACGGGACGCCGTCCAAGCACATTATTCATTTGCATTAGGTGAAATGAAAATAGCCGCTGATTTTTTCATTGTACATAAAGTATGACTTCCTTCTATTTAAGACACAGATTAACACGGATTTACGCGGATTTATTTTAGTTTAACGGTGTTGATTTTTATCATCTGTGTTAATCTGTGTTAATCTGTGTCAATAATTTATTTTTCTCTTTTGTTCCTCTTCGATTCTCAATTGAGATTTTACTAAATATTCTTATTGATTCGTATGCACCGTCAAATGCTAAAAAGGCACCTAAATACAACCATGGAAGCCAGGAGAACATGCACAAGCCCAATACGCCTATTTTCATGCAACACCGATGTGAGAAGAAGGATTGCCCCAGTTTATGTGTCACATGGTTGTCTACATAATCATTCCCCCTTTCATCCGCAACGCCCATCATGGTGAGGGTGAACAAAGGTATCCACAGGAAATTTAACATCCCACTCAGCACGAGAATTAAAATCAACGCGAGGGAACTCGCCTTAAATACTAAATTGTCTATTTTCCCGGCTAACAAAACGGCAAACAGTATAGAGAATAGAATTGTTGCTGAAACGGAATCGGAAATCGCTAAGCACGTCCAAATTATCACTAAGATAGGTGCTATTAGCATTGCTATGCGCTTGCTGAACATCTCTTCATCGAAGGCGTCATCAATGTATTTCAGTCCAGCGCCGATGATTGCGAACGCAAGGATAATCGAGATTTGTGATGCGGAGGATATAAAATTGAAGCTTGATAATTCCATACATAAACCTTCATAGGGAAGTGATATTTAAAAATAACCGTGCAGAATGCGTATTTTTGCAAATTGATTTTTTTGCAATTTGTATTTTTTCCCGATACGAAACTTCTCGCACAAAAACGAAAGTTTTATAAACTGCACTACCTTCAAGAAAATAGAAAATCAATTGTTGACACAGATTAACGCAGATTAACACAGACAAGATGAAAAGAGCAATGCCGTTAAAAATAGCCCATCCGCCTAACAAAACAAAAAATCCGTGTAAATCCGTGTAAATCTGTGTCTTAAATAGAAGGAAGGTTATACTTAACAGAGAAAAAATGACAAAACTCACAGGTATTATACAAACTTTTGAACCGATATTTGAGCGAGAAGGAATTACACACTCTCAAGAAGCTGCTGTCTATTATGTTCTCTCGGTCAGCAATTCTTCCTTGAACTTCACGGAAACGCTCAGGGAAGCGAGAAAAATACGAAGAACGGTAAGTCAAAGGGCGTTGAAGAAAGGGCAGGATTATCTGCTGAATAAAGGATTCTTAGCAAAAGTATTGTTCACACACAACACGGGTGAGGAGTTTGAGCAAAGGGGTTATATACCGGTCCATCCAAAGATAATATTTGAGGAGAATGAGAAGTATCTAAGAGATATATATGAGCCCGAAGATTTTTCGGTAAGGGAGAAACAGGTTGAGGACCTTTATGGAGCTTATGAGGATAATTACGGAGAATACGGGCTGAAAATAGAAAAAGGATGCGTAACGCTTCATTATAGTCGTAAGTGGATTGTTTCCTATATTGCGAGCATTATAACAAGGTCAGAAGTGAAAACATTGTTAACGATGTTAAACGGGCTCAGCGTTTTTGAACCGCCATATAGACAATATTACGAGGATAAGATAGAGAAGGGTTTAAAGATGAGAATGATTTTTGGTGGCGAGGAGGAGATAGGAGAGGTAGAAGAAGCGAAGGCTCTAAGGAATAAGTATGAGGAGAGCGTTGAGGTCAGATATACACCCGGCATGAGTAGAACGTGCAAAAGTTTTATAGTTGATGATAAGTTGGCGATGGACGGTAAGAAATTATTAGCCATGAATGGAGAGGCGCTATCATATATCGGCATAATGTATATAGAAGAGGAGGAGTGCATAAAAAATCTGGGTAGAAATATTGAAGCCGTGTGGAAGATGAGCAAAAACATACTTTGAAATATTTTTCCTGAGGCGTTATCTCAAACATTAGCAAAGAAATCCTCTGCATATAGCCACAGATTACACAGATTTACACGGATTTACACGGACTTATTTAAGTTTAGTATTGTTGATTTTTATCGTCTATCTGTGTTAATCTGCGTTAATCTGTGTCTATGATTTATTTTTTTCTTGTTCGGAAACAGGTAGTTTAACAATAAATGTAGTCCCCTTTCCAACTTCACTCTCCACCTCTATTTTCCCTCCATGCGCTTCCACGTATTTCTTGCATAAAGAAAGCCCTAAACCAACACCACGAGGTTTTGTAGTGAAAAGAGGCTCGAAGATTTTTTCTCGGTTCTCCTCTGGTATGCCTTCCCCTGTATCTGCTATGCTTATTTCTATATTTCCTTCCTCTTTATCCTCCCCCGTTTTTATCTTTAACGAGCCGCTGCCGGGCATTGCTAATATTGCATTTGCGATTATATTCAAGCATGTGCGCTGGATCTGGTCGAAGTCCGCATGAATCTTGGGAAGGTCTCCCTTTAGCTCCTTTTTTACCTCTACATTCGGTGGAATATCAACCCCGGATAGAGCCTCTTCTACTACTTGATTGATGTCACATTCATTTAGCGTTGGCACGGGCACGCGAGCAAACTCCAGTAAATCCGTGATTAAGCGATTTGCTCTTTTTACTTCCTTATCCAGTATAGCAAGGTGCCGATTGACCTTCTCATCTGCAATATCCTTCAGCTTCATGCCGATGAAATAAGCCGAGTTGCTTATCACACCCAAAGGTTGTCTCAGCTCGTGCGCAACTCCACTGCTGAATTCCCCTATCGTTGCAAGGCGTTCTGTCCGCAGAAGTTTTTCCGCCATCTCTTTATGCTCTGTCAGGTCCCTCATGTCGCACAATACTTGAACCAGATTACCCTGTTCATCGAAAATCGGCATGTGCATGATATCAACATACTTTTTTGTGCCATTAGTCAGATTAAGAACCTTCCCCGTATGAGTTCCCTTACCCGTTTCAAAAATCGCGGGGACCGGACAACCGTCACAAATCTCTTCCCTGTTCCAGAATGCCCTATAGCACTTTTTACCAATCACGTCTTCCCTTTTCACATCGAATATCTTTAGCCGTGCGCCGTTTACCTCTATTACATTCAAATCACGGTCAAAAATGGATATCGCTTCACTGACGGTATCGAGTATCTTCTGCGATTTGTCCCTTTCTCTTACTGTCTCCTCCTCGCTTTTTGTTTTCTTCTCGCAAACAAGCCCGAGAACATACGCCACTACGATAAAAATAAACGCTCTTTCAAAAGTCCCGGTGACAAAATAGCCTAAGGAGAAGTAAGTCATAAGAATGTGAGTCATGCCGAGAAATAGAGCGACGTAAACAGCTTTCCTACAGTACCACACCCCGGCGAGAAGAATGGGAATATAGAATAGATGTGTGTAAACGACAGCTTCACCTCTGATAAACCCGACATAAAAAGCTAAGAGTACGCATGCTACTATTGTAAAAAGCAATGTAAACAATTTATTATCCAGCTTTGCCTTTCTTGATACACACCAGAAGTTACTATCTCCAGCCATGTGAATCAGGTTTGGCTAAGAGATATTTATACTTTTCTCTTTTCTATCACTAACTCGCTTATCGCATGTGCCAGTTCATTGCACTGACTTGCGGGATTGCCGGCTTTCGAAATGTACCTGTCTGCTCCTTTTTTCAATGCTTCCTCTGCTACTTCCGGACTTCCTTTACCGGTGAAGAGGATGAAAGGCGTATGCGCATATTTTCCACTATTCCTCACCGTTTCCAGAAATTCCATGCCATCCATCCCCGGCATCTTATAATCAGAAATAACCACATCAAAATGCTCGCCTTTGCACTTTCCCAATGCTTCTTCTGCTGAAAGTACACCGCTAATTTCAAAATCTTCTTTCGCTTCTCTTTTCAGGAGTATTTTCGTTATCTCCAAATCCGCTGGTTCGTCATCCACATGCAAAACCCGTATCATTTTGTTTCCTCCCCAAATGCACAAAAAAGTATAGCATTTAACAACATATAAACTTTTCGGTTTTGTTTCCGGTGGAAAAAAATATAAACTACTGCAAGATAATACATTGGTGATAGAGATGATCGAATCAGATATTCTCGCCGTGGTATTTTGCTTTTCATGCCTGATTTATGCCTCAGGGATGGATATAAAGAGCAGAAGCGTAACGAACAGGCTTTGGGTGCTCATGATAGCCGTAGGAATTCCTCTTGCCATATACAACATTCTTATCTATCGCATCCCTTTCCTTATCCTTCTGACCTTCTCTCTCCTTTTCACTTTTGCACTATCTTACCTCTTCTTCAGATTAAACCTTTTCGGCGGTGCGGATGCGAAATCGCTTATCTGTATCTCATTGCTCATTCCCACGCATCCCTGTTTTCACTTCTTTTCTCATCACTTCCCTATTTCTTCATCCTTGAACACCGGACTCATACTTTTCCCCTTTGCCATCTCCACACTTTTAAACGCCACCATCCTGACTTTTATTGTTTTGCTCGCTCTATTTTGTTATAATCTGCTGAATTTACGCCTGGACGAGCTGAGCGAAAATGTTCGATATGCGTTCATTGGCTATAAATTGCACGTTGATAAACTTACCGACCTGAAGCATACAAGATTAGTTCATTCGTATGAGGAGAAAGAGGGGAAGTTAGAAAAAAAGTTTGCTTTCGGTGGTGTGGAAATAGACGAAGGGGAGATAGAAAAACTAAAAAATTACGCCGTTGAAGGTAAGCTCGGCGAAGAAGTATGGGTTACACCCGATTTACCTTTCATTCTTTTCATCACTGCGGGTTTCGTTATTTCTTTCCTCTACGGCAATTTCCTATTTGTATTCGTATAAAAAATCGAGCCTCTAATCCGCTTGAAAGCCCTGAAACCTGACACCTAAAACCTTACACCTATTTGGTCTGTGTCAATCTGTGTTAATCTGTGTCTGAATTTAATTTTGTTAGCTCCTCTACCACACGTTCGCATTTTTCCTGCATTATCCTCGCTGCTTCCGTTATTATTTCATCTACCGGTAAAGAGCCATCTCCTTCCACTGCGAGGCGTACTGACCTGTTCTTAGTCGCACTCAACGGCTCGTCTTGAGCCCCTTCATCTGGCATGATTTTGTAGGCACAGGAAGTAACCGGCTGCCATTTTGCATGCTCTTTTCCTCTGCCCAGTCTTGCTATCGCTTCAAATGCGATTCGTTGTCTTGCAACTGTTCTTATACCGCTGATTTCTTTTTCCGTTGAGATCAGTTTCACAATAGGTATGTTACCCAATGCCGGTTCTACCTCCGGGTCAGACGAGATAAGCTCTTTAGAATAGACCATCGCATAACCCGCTCTTCCCGGGCTTTCTGCTTCCAACGTCAGTGATATACGGTCATCGGCACTATAATCACCGAGCTTGGTCTTCAGCGGAATCAAAGCCAAACGCAGCGCTAATTGCTCGTCGTATAATAAAGATGTATTCTTATAGACATTCACCACATCAATTGCAAGCTTTGGCACCTCAGCAAACATTGCTCTTCTAAGTGCATTCGCAAATCGCACGTTCACACCATAAAGCACGAATGCCACTTCATTTTCCCCTCGCTCCTCTATTTTTACTTCCATTTCACACGTTAGGCAACATATTTTAGATATTGATTTACACAGATCATATCAGCGAGTTTAGATGTTTAGCTCGTTAGCGGCTCAGTCACATGACCAAACCACTAAACCGCCATATTATTATCTGTGTTAATCAGTGTTAATCTGTGTCTTAAACCCTTCTCCCTCTCCTTCCTCCAGGACGCTTCACAATGTTATGTGCTATCGGCGACACGTCCTCTATCTTCCCTATTCGCAGTCCAGCACGTGCAAAAGCTCTTATCGCTGCCTGTGCACCCGGCGCAGTAGTTCGCGCTTTACGCCCCGGTGACGCCTTTACTTTCACGTGTATCCCCCTTATTTCACGCTCTTTTAGTTTATCTGCAAGTTGCGTTGCCATCTGCATCGCGGTATATGGAGAACTCTCATCGCGGTCCGCTCTGGCTATCATGCCGCCAGAAGCTCTCGCAATCGTTTCCGCACCCGTCATATCCGTAACCGTGATAATGGTATTGTTAAAAGAAGAAGAAATGTGTGCCATTGCCCATTTGTCGTCTGCCATTTTCAGTCAGTTCCCTCCTCTACCACTCCTTTTTCCTCAGCAGTGGTAGGAATAGGAGCAGGCCCATAGTAGCCTATTCCTCTTTCCTCATCCAAACTAACCATATAAGACGGAATGGTAACTCGCCTATCATTAATTGCAATATGCCCGTGAACGATAAGTTGTCGGGCATGTTTCAGTGAATTAGAAAGCTCCTTTTTGTGTACCTGTGTCTGCAACCTTCTTTCGAGGACGTCTTCTGTCCCCAGTGCTAAAACATCTTCCAGTCCCAAATCCGAGTCGGGACTTGTGCCCGGGCTCGGCACCACCGTTTCAACTTCCTTTTTAGATTCGGGTTCGGGTTTAGATTCCGCTTCTGCCACTGCCATCTCCATTGCCATTCCTACTCCTGCTTTTAATATGCCTCTTCTCCTCAGGCTTGTCAAAATCTCTTCTTTCTTTCTCAGCGTATGCTCCGTGGGCTTCCCCCCTGCTATTTCCGCTAAAATCGCTCTTACTTCTCTCCGATACCTCTTTATAAAACTCGCTGCCTTCCATATCTCTCGCTTGTTCTTCAGTCCGTACTTTTCTGCTAATTCCTTCTCCTCTTTTATCCTCTGTGCTACCCAGGGCCTTCTTGGTCGCTCGTGCCTTTTCTTTTTCCTCTTTGGATGTCCCATTTTGGTTACGCCTCCCTCTTTCCTGCCTTTGCTTTTGCCGCCGCCAATATCTTCTTTCTCGTTACGCCTACAACCAATCCTCTTCGTCCCGTTGCTTTTGTTCTTTGACCTCTTGATCTCAGTCCCCGCTCATGTCTTATTCCTCGATACGACCGTATCTTACGCAATAAATCTATGTCTTTCCCTAACTTCAACGGCAGGTCAGGCCCCATTATATGCATGTCTTCTCCTGTAAATATGTCTTTTTTCCTGTTTAGCATCCAGCCCGGTAATCGCTTCTTGACACCGCTAATCGCCGTCTTTAACCGCGCTATCTCATCGTCCGAAAGGTCCCCCATCTTCGCCCTCGAATCTATCCCGGAAGAAACAACCAACACGTTCGCTACTCGCCTTCCTATGCCCTTTATCCCGCATAACGAATATGCTACGGTCTTTTTGCCATCTAAGTCCGTATCTAAAATTCGGACGATATACCTAAACTCCTCCCTTTCCTCGCCTTTTCCCCCTTCTTCGCTCATTGCCCACTAACTAACCTTCCTATCTTTTTTTTATGCTTTTTTTCTTTTAGTACAGGTTAAATTTTCTTTTTTTCCTAAAAAAAGAAAAAGTGTTGGTTCGCCGAGGAAGGGATTTGAACCCTTGAGTTTCTTGCGAAACACAGGCTATCTGTTCTGTCCTGTTCTGTCCCTACGAGTTCCAGGCCTGCGCCTTACCACTCAGCCACCTCGGCTTTGCCTTCAGGTTTACCTTTATCTTTTGTTTTCCAACCTTTCATATATGTCCCTTGTTTCATAAAGACTTTTTCTGTTTCTACACATATTCCCTCTTCCGCTCTGCGCATTTCTTCCGAGTTCATCTTTGCTCGCCCTATGCTCACCGCTTCTCCTTTTCCTGTGTATAATACCACACGATCGCTTATATTTATTCCTTCTTCTATTCTTGCAATACCCGGAGCCGCAAGGTCAGCACCATGACATATCGCATCCACCGCGCTATCCTTTATAATTATACACGGTATGTGCACCAATGCATATTCCATTGGCATAATGAGTTTTCGTAGAAAGCTTTCATCTCCTTCCTCTTCATAAAAGACGTAAGCATCCTTCAAGTCGTGCAGTTTTGTGAGAACCGCCTCGTCAAAAGGGAATGACTGCGTCCTTCTCAGTTCCGAGAGGTGCGCACCTACGCCCAGTGCGAGCCCGATATGATGGCAGAGCATTCGTATGTACGTTCCCGCTTCACAACCTACCTTCATCAACACATCTTTGCCCTCTATTTCTTTTAGGTCTGTATAATGCACCGTTCTTATCCTTATTCTACGCTTGACTGCTGATTTCAGCGGTGGTCTTTGATATAGCCTGCCTACAAACTGCTCGCTTATCTTCCTCACCTCTGCCGCTCCAATCTCGCCGTGCAGTCGCATCACGCACACGTATTCCTTATCGCCAATGAAACAATCGGCAGATTTCGTCGCTGTACCGAGCAAAACAGGTAGCACGCCTGTAACTTTCGGGTCGAGCGTTCCTGTATGCGCTGCCCTGTTTATTTTCAATATGTCCTTTACCCAGGCGACAACTTCATGCGACGTCGGACCCGCAGGCTTGTCTATGACTACCACGCCCCTTTCGATATGCTCCCTTATTGGGCGAGCTTCTGGTGCGCACCCGTATTCGGGATTCGTGAAGGCAGGTGCTTTTTCCAGTTTGCATCTTTCTAACGGAGTCTCGCTTTTTATCATAAGGCGTTTTCTTTTAATTCCCTTTCGATTAGTATCCCACTTTTGGTTTCCTCAATGAATTTAAACCCGTTCTTCTTAAAAAATCCCTTCGCGTGAGTGTTATTTTTTTAAACCATGCTGTTTTCCTCGGAAGGTGCCAATAGTGCTTAATAGCTATAGGAACGACAGGTGTGAGAATTTTTAATACAACGAATAACAGTGAACAGAATCAGGCACAAGAAAAACATGATATGGCATGGGCTATTATACACGCATACACGCCAAAGGTTATGCGATATATCATAGGCTTTATCTGAAAAATCGGATAAATTTAGGATATTACTTTTATACCTAATTTTGTTAGGGTGTGTTATTTATATACCTAACTTCTTAATAACAGATTAAGTGAGTCGCATCTCTAAAGAAAGGGATGCAAAGATAAAGGGGAAGGGTAAAAGCATGGGAAAGGAAGGAAAAAGCGTGGATATGAAAAAGATGTCCCTTGCGTGGTGCGAATCCATGAAGGGGCGAAAAGGTGAAGAAGGAAGGCGTTGAGGAGGGGCGCTAAAAAGGGAAGTGAGGTAAAAAATGGAAGGGAAAAGAAGAAGGTTTAAAAAATTAGGAGGTGATAAAATGAAAAAAGAATACCTAATAATAGCAACCATAACATTAGTAGTGTTAATATTAGCATTCAGTGTGCCCGCGATGCAGAGCACATCCATACCTGAATATCCGCCTATATGCCCTGAAGAGTCATACAATAAGATTACAGAATTGTATGAGGAAGGATTGAGCGAGGAAGAGATTGCAGAAGAACTCGCATTTCCATTAGACATTGTGAACAGATATCTCGAAGGTAATTACACTCCACCACCATGTCCAGAGTCAGATCAGAGCATGCCTTTATCTGAGTGCCCTACCTACGGTAAAATCAAGGATTTGTATGGTGAAGGATGGAGCAAGGAAAAGATTGCAGAAACGCTTGAGCTTCCTTTAGATGTCGTGAACGGATTCATCAGTGGTAACCGCACCATTATATCTTCATGCCCAGAGCCATATCAGAAATCAGAGAAAAATGTAACTCCTGAAGTAACCTATGACGATTCTTCGCTTGTGACAATAGAGACACCTTATGGTCAGGTGAGAGTCCCACAAGATGTACTTGAGCGAGAAGGGAAAGAAAAAATCATAGCGAAATGTTCCGAAGCTATGAAACGAAGAGTCATCACACCGCCGGTTAAAAAAGTACCAGAAGCTATGTGACAATAGAGACGCCTTATGGCCCGTTACAAGTACCAAAAGATTTCCTTGAGAGTGAAGGGAAAGAGAAGATTATAGCGACGCACGTAGAGTTTATGAAGCAGTTAGAGGAGTTAAAGAGGATGGAAGAGCAGATGAGGGAGTCAAATAAGAAGTCATCAGATTATAGGATGATCCAATGCCATATTGCTAATGCATCAGATACAAAAGATGTTCCATCAGACAAATGGGCAAATTTTATAGGTGAATGGGCTTTCTTCTTTAGGAGGGAAGGACACTCTGAACCAGACCTATTGTACGGAAGATTAGATCCACATCCCCTTTATAACGCAGGAGAGAGTTTTTTCAGTTACCAGGAGAGGGAAATCTACCTTAATAACGACAACGATACAATAGAGTTCATATCCAATCACTTGGACACAGGGCAACGGGACGTTTGGGTTGCGCTCTATGATAATACTAGCGAATGTCCGGTTAGTTCATTTCAATTGAACTTTACAGATGTAGATGCACCAATTGAATACTATCTCATAATTAATTCCGCAGAGAAAAAGTACGATCTGTGGCTAAAAAACACGGGAACAGGAGACTTACGTTATCGAGGTTATTATGACAGCGATGATCCCAGTGATTATATAATTCACTATACAGGGTCAACAGAGTTATACTATGATTTATTGGATAATGAATTCAGGGTATTAACAGATATAAAAGATGATTGGACCAGGATTGGATCAACGTGGTATCGTCCTAATGAAATCTTTTATTTCTGTTGTTATTCAGACGAAAAGCCATACGTTGAGGTTAATGCTTCTTGGGACACTAACGGGCTTACATACACCGAGCATGAAACCGAGTATCCAAATCCGGGAGACTTACTAACAAGCAAGAGCGGAACTCTTTCAGGCACAGGGAAATCTTATAACTTCTCAGTATCAGGCAACCCTACCGTTACAGTTGTGATGGCAGGCAATGAAAATGCAGACTTCGATTTGTATGCGAAATGGGGTTCTCCGCCAACAACGACTGATTATGATGCAAGAGGCTACTCAGCTACATCCCTAGAATACTTTACAACGAGTGGTTCAGGAACACTCTATATAATGGTGCATTCCTACAGTGGCAGCGGTCACTGGAAGTGCTGGGGAATTTCAGGTAGCACAAACGCTGACAGTGGCAGGAAGACAGGCAGCCTTTCTAAGACCGGCAGTACAGCGACATATTCTGTCGGTGGCTTTAGTAAGGGATATGCATTCAATTCAGGCCCTGACGGAAGCGACTTCGACCTGTACACTAAATGGAATTCACCACCTACAACAAGCAGTTACGATGCACGTGGATACTCCAGTTGGGCACAGGAGATCGCAGGTCCTGCATCAGGTTCTGGAACACTCTACTTTATGGTACGCTCTTATTCAGGAAGTGGTCAGTATGCAACGGTAGGACTAATATTCTAAAAAGGCAATGAAAAAACGAGAACGAAAAAAAAATTAAAATTTTTATTTTTTCTCTTTTTTATTTTTACTTTGAGCATTCTCTGGATAGAAATAAAATAGGAATAGATGATTTTGAAAAGAGGATTTTTATGGTGGCGGTAATTCCTGTGGTTCACAGGCTACAAAAACATCATAATCGATGATATCCCTCTTATCATACTTTACATGGATTTCGAAAGGTGAGATGCCCTTACTTTTAGGATGAGTAACCGTAAAGCCAGGCCGAGCCGCATGAGGAGAAATAACAGTTCCAACTTTTTCTCCCTTTGTATTATAAATATCTGCCCTTAGGCATATAAAGTAGTCCTTATCATACTCGTTTCTGATCGTTCCATTGATTATAACACATGGGTCTCCCTTTTTAGCTAAATAATTAATCCAACCTAAAGAGATATTTTCGTCATATGTGCTATATCTCATATTGGAATTGATTAGGAACACCTTAGTCTCTTCTCCTCCGCGGAAGTAAAGATATTCTTCCCCCTTTGGTAAAGGTATAGGACTCTGCTCATGAGACGGTGTGGCGGGCGTTGCTTTTGGAGAAGGAGTCTGAGTAGGTGTAGGAGCAGGCACTGATGGTTCCTCTCTTATAATACCTCCTATAAACATCCCAACCGAGGCAATCACTGCTGCTACTATTACAACAATCACTAATATCTTTTTCATCTTTTCATATCTTCCCCAATTCATCTTATCACCTTTTAGTGTTGTATCCGTTTCCTAATGCCTTTTTCTCATATAAACTAATTAATTGAATCCTTATAAAACTTTCGATAGCCACCTACGAATCAGGTTGAAGCTACAACAACCCATATAACGTGTTCCTTCTTCTTGGCGTTCTCCCTGCATCCTTTATCAGTCGCTCGAAGTCCTCTGGGCTCATATACTCACCAGCCATGGAACCCGATAACCTTGAGATGCTCTCTTCCATCAGCGTCCCACCTAAATCGTTTACACCAAAATGAAGCATCCTCTGCACATCCGCCACTCCTAACTTTACCCATGATGCCTGCACGTTCACACAATAAGGATGAAGAATAACTCTTGATAGCGCGTGAACGGTTGCATTTTCCAAAAAGGAAACTTCTCTGTTCACCATCCGCCCCAATTCGTTGTTCTTTCGCATGAACTTCAACGGCACGAACTCCGTGAATCCGCCTGTCTCCTTCTGTATCTCCCTTATCTTAAATATATGCTCTATCCTGTCCTCCAATGATTCGATATGCCCATACAGAATTGTAGACGTTGTGGGAATACCCAACCGATGCGCAGTCTTTATTATCTCCACCCACCGCGCGGTTTTTATCTTTTTGGGGCATATTATCTCTCGTATAGAATCGTCGAGTATTTCTGCTGCCGTTCCCGGAACAGAACCAAGACCTGCCTTTTTTAATTCTTTCAACACCTCCTCTTCGCTCATCCCCGAATTTCTCGCCACGTGGTATATCTCCATCGGCGAAAAGGCATGTATATGCACATCAAAATTCGATTTTATTTCTTCCACGATTCTACAATAGTCCGGCAGGGTAAGGTCAGGGTGCAGCCCGCCTTGAATGCATATCTCCGTTGCATCATTATTCACCGCTTCTTCAACCTTACTCAAAACCGCATCCATGCTCAGCAGATACCCACGCTCCTTCTCTTCTCTGAACGCACAGAACTTGCAGTTGCCTACGCAAACATTCGTGAAGTTTATGTTTCGATTTGACACATACGTGACAATATCGCCTTTCTGCTCTTTACGCAGTTCATCGGCTAACTGGAACAGATAACCGGGATTAGCCGCTAAAAATACTGCATCTTCTCTTTCAATCTCTCCCTTCCTTATTTGCTCGTACAGGTCATCAAAATTCTCGTTCATGTCTTACTCGAGATTTGGCAATATGGATTTACTTACTTATGCTGCCCTATCCCATCCTATTCCCCTCTTCCTTTGCTCGTTATTCCCGTTATTATCTCCTTATCAAGGTCAAATACGGTTGCTGTATCTTTGCCATTTGTTATTTTTAGCTTCTTGCTGCTGTCTATTTCACCAACGATAGCGGCTTCTATTCCCGCATCCCTGAATATTTCGATGCATTCCGCTCCTTTCTCATCGTTCTCTACCGTGAGTACAAATCCCGTCCCCGGATACATCTTCAGCCAGTGCTCGAAAGATATTTGTTGTTCGCTTTCCGCAACATCATATCTTGGATCTGGTACTGGTACCGGTATCTTATCCAGCTCCACTGTTGCACCCACACCCGAGCACT
>JAYEII010000123.1:0-5852 GCA_034660015.1 Methanobacteriota archaeon
GCTCGTTTCTTGCACGTTCAATATCTGCGAACCCCACCGATTCACATACTGCGCGAGTGCGAACCCGAAGGTAATGGGTTCAGCATGCTGCCCGTGCGTCCTTCCTATTTGCAGCGTATCCTTTTCTCTACGTGCTAAGTCTATCCACGTTCGCTCCAATTCGACCATATCGGGAATAATGACGTTCATCGCGGCATCTTTATACCTGAGCGCATTTGCGGTATTCACGACGTCATAAGAAGTGGCACTGAGATGCACGAACGGCTTCGCTCCATCGCTTACCCCGCTTCTTATTACATTAACGAGCGCACGAATGTCGTGTTTTGTACGTTTCTCCTCTTCATACACTTCTTCTGCTTTTACTTTCGATGCTGCTTCTACTATTTCATCGCATAATTCCGCCTTTAAAATGCCCCGCCGCTCGAAAGCTCTTGCAACTGCCGCTTCTACTTTCGCTTTATACCGCACGAAAGCCTCTTCTGATAAATAATCCCTTAATTCATCCACCGCATACCGATAGTCCGTAGGTGAGAAAGCCGAGAAATCTATTTCTTCTTTCATTTATTCCGGGTCAACCGTCACGTCAGGCACTTTCATTTTATTTATGCGTTCAAAGCAGCCCTATCTGCCTTAATTTATCCAGCAAGACATCCACTGACTTTTCACAATCCTCTATTGTCTTCCCGCCTGTTATGACCAGCCTTCCCGAGCTGAATATCAGTATGGCACTCTTTGGCTCCTTTATCCGGTACACTAATCCGGGAAAAACCTCCGGCTCGTACTCCATGCCTTCAAGCTCTAACCCTACTACAATAGCTCCAAGGTTGAGTTCTCGCCCAACACTAGCAGAAGCAACGATATTCTGCACCCTGAACTCCGGATGCTCTACCACCTCTACGCCTATACCTCTGAGGTCAGCAGAGAGCTTGTCCATCACCTTCCGCACACCTTCCTCTGTCTTAGACCCCGTGCACACTAGCTTTCCGGAACGAAAGATAAGGAACGCGGATTTTGGGTCTTTCGTTCGGTACACCAGCCCTGGGAACTTTTTTTTTGTGAATACCGCATCTTCTAACCGCGATTCTATATAGTTCAAGTCCAACTCATCAGCAATTCTCGCATTTGCTACTACATTTTCTACCTTTATATTCAGTTTTGTCATCTCATCCAAACCCTCTCATTTATAACTTAACTTAAACTATTCTATTGCTGTGATATAAAAAGTAAAGTATAATGCATATATATGATATTCTTTAAGATATTCATGCTTTGTGGAGAGAAGAGGGCAGAATGAAGAAGAGGGTAAAAAGGATAAGGGGAACAAGAACCTGCGGTGGTGGCTCGGCTAAGAAGAGAAGAGGAAAAGGAAGCAAGGGTGGTTCAGGTAACGCCGGCGCATTCGGGCATCATTTTGTGCGGTCTTTGAAAATGGGCATAAGGAAGGGGAAAAAAAAATCCCAGTTGCCTCTTCAATCGCGCACCGCGAAACGTTTTGATACGGTGATGAATGTGGGTGATTTAGATAATATGGCGGAAGAACAGATGAAAGCAGGGAAAGCGAAAGCGGATGACATTGGTACTGGTATTTATCTTGATGCCACTCAACTTGGCATAGACAAAATATTGGGCAAGGGAAACGTAACGAGAAAGATGACACTCAAAACAAGCAAAATTTCAACGCTTGCAAGGGAGAAGATAGAAAGCGCAGGTGGCAAGGTAGAGATAGAAGCTGCGAGTGGAGCGTGAATATTATTCGGATGAACAAGACAAGCTTAAGAGATGCATTCACATCTATTTTAGGGAAATTCCCTATGGTTGAACGCCCGGGGTGGCACGTTCATTTTAAAACGAAGTTAGCCTGGACTGTGGGCATACTCGTTCTCTTTTTTGCGCTCGGAAATATCCCGCTCTTCGGGCTACATCCCGAATCAATGGACCTTTTCGGCAGGTGGCGTGCACTCTTCGCAGGCGAGACATTCTCGCTGACCGCCCTTGGGATTATGCCAATCGTTGATGCTTCCATTGTCTTACAGCTTCTTGTCGGCGCGGGGATAATAAAATTGAACCTGAGCGACCCTCGAGACCAGGCGTTTTACCAGAACATACAGAAACTGCTTGTTCTAGTCTTTGCGGCGTTCATTAGCTTGACATACGTGGTAGGGTTTTATAAGCCCGACCCCGAAATAGCCTCACTGCTTGGTGTATCTTTGCAGGTCGTCGCGTTTATGCTCTTCATTCAGGTCTTCATCGGTGGTATGCTTATTTACTTCATGGATGAGGTGGTATCGAAATGGGGTATAGGGTCGGGTGTTTCGTTGTTCATCCTCGCTGGCGTATCTCACCAGGTAATATCTGGTCTTATAAGCCCCATCCGTGTCGGTGGCTGGGCAGTGGGTGTGATTCCCGAGTGGATACAAATAGCGAGGGAAGTAGCACCATACGAGGTCCTGGAGGGCGGAATAGTTTTCCTTTTCCAGCATCACATGATAGCGCTTATATCAACCATTGCTGTATTTCTCATCGTCGTTTATCTTGAGAGCACGCGAATGGAGATACCGCTGGCGCACACGATGGCACGAGGTGCCCGGGGCCGGTTTCCGATTAAGCTGTTGTATGCAAGTGTGCTTCCAATGATTCTTGTGAGAGCGTTACAGGCGAGCATACAGGGTTTTGGACAAGTGCTTTATAAGCGTGGAATTACCATTTTCGGGACGTATGATGCAGAAACGGGCAGTGCAATATCGGGATTGATGTATTATCTTGACCCCATTTATAGCCCCTGGGATTGGTTCCCTGCTTTTGTGCCACCGGACATCGCGGGCTGGCAAGTTGCCCTGAGGCTAAGTATTGACCTCGCTTTTATGGTCATAGGATGTGGAATATTTGCTCTATTCTGGATAAATACAACAGGGATGGGTGCTAAGGACGTGGCAGCGCAAATACATCGGTCAGGGATGCAAATCCCGGGACGTCGTAGAAGTCCAGCAACGATAGAGCAGCTGATGGAGGGGTATATACCAAAAATAGCGCTAATGGGCGGTGCTATCCTGGGTGTGTTGTGCGTACTTGCAAATATGTTCGGCACGCTTGGAAATGCATCCGGAACTGGTTTGCTCCTGGCAGTGAGCATTGCTTACAGGCTTTATGAAGATGTAGCATCAGAGCAGATGATGGAGATGTTCCCGGCGATGAGGAGATTCTTCGGTGAAGGGTGATTTTTAGCGGCTTAGAGGAGAAGAAAAATAATAAACCACGAGATTAACACAAGAAACAGAGGTTAATTGGTGATGAAATAATAGATGAAGCACTGAAAACTGATTGTTATTATTGCTATCTCG
This sequence comes from Methanobacteriota archaeon, assembly GCA_034660015.1. GTDB lineage: Archaea > Halobacteriota > Syntropharchaeia > Alkanophagales > Methanospirareceae > QEXZ01. Next base: position 3,339 of record JAYEII010000123.1, read on the forward strand.
TGAAATATGGGGCTCTGCCCCATGACCCCGCAAGCCCTGTAAGGGCTTATGTGTAATCTTGTGGTTATAATTTTCGGAATGACTATAACCCGCTAAACCTCTAAGCTGCTAAACCGCTAAACTCACGGAACCAACCCCGGGAACCACAGCCCTTCCCTTTCGTCCATTCCAAACATCAAATTCATGTTCTGTATCGCCTGCCCGGAGCCGCCTTTGACAAGGTTGTCAATTGCAGAGATTACCACTATCCTATCGCTTTTTTCTTCTTTTTTGAACCCAATATCGCAGAAGTTAGTGCCTCGCACGAAACTCAAAGAAGGCAGCCCTTTCCGAAGTCTTATAAATCTTTTACCCTCGTAAAACCGCTTGTATATCTCTTCGATTTTATCTCTGTAGGGCTCGGTCTCCTCTATGAAGACATGCGCAGTAGTAAGTATGCCCCTTATAGAAGGAATGACGTGCGGTGTGAAGCTCACTTTTACGCTCAGCTCCATTCTCATCTCTGCGACATGCCGGTGTGCAGTTACTTCATAAGGAATGATATTCTCAGCGAGATTGGGAAAATGCGATTTGGCAGACGGTTCCGCTCCCGCGCCCGAAATGCCTGATTTCGAGTCAAATACCACCTGTTTTACCCGTCCACCGCCTTCATTTCCTTTCACCAGCGGGGCAACGGCGAGTATCGCACCCGTGGGATAGCAGCCGGGATTGGCAATTAAATCGCCATCTGCCACTTCGGGATGCAATTCGGTCAGCCCATAGACACTTTTTCTTTTTTCTTTGTCCTTGTCTTTATGCTGCCGCTTGTATATCCGTTCGTATTCGTCCTTTTTCAGCCGGTAGTCGGCACTCAGGTCTATCACTCTCGCTTCCCGTGCCCTCAACTGCGGCACGTAATCCATCGCACTGCCATGAGGAACCGCAAGAAATACAATATCGGCTCTATCCGCTATCTCCTTTGTATCAACGTCTTCGTATTCCAATTCGATAAAAGGCTCAAGATGGGGATTCACATCGCTTATCTTCTTCCCTTTGTATCTTCTGGACGTTACCACTGAAATCTCTACCCCGGGATGCATCAGAAGCAGTCTAACCAACTCAAGACCTGTGTATCCCGCTCCGCCTATTATTCCCGCTTTTATCATTTCTGTTTCTTAATATAATTAATCAACCCTCCACTATTTAGTAGTTTCTGCATAAATTCCGGCAGTGGTTTGAATTTGTACTCCTCCTTCTTTGTGCTTGTCAAATTCTTTATCACGCCTGCATCAAAACGTATTTCTATCTCATCTCCCTCCTCTATCTTATCAAAGACGTCGGCTTCGATCAAGCGCAACCCGAGATTTATGGAATTCCTGAAGAAGATTCGTGCAAAGCTCCTTGCAATCACACAGCTTATGCCGACACCGAGCAGTGCCCGCGGTGCATGTTCACGTGAACTGCCGCAGCCAAAATTCGCGCCTGCCACGATGATGTCCCCCTCCTTCGCCTCTTTTGCAAATTCCGGCCGCACCTTAGCGAACGCATGAGCCGCGAGTTTCTTTGCATCCCCCGTCGTCAGATATTCTGCCGGTATTATTTGGTCCGTATCTACGTTATGCCCAAATTTCCAGATTCTCGTTCGCATTTTGTATTTGTATATAAAGCGTAACTTCCTTCTATTTAAGACACTGATTTACACTGATTTACACGGACTTATTTAAGTTTAACGTTGTTGATTTTTATCACCTGTCTGTGTTAATCTGCGTTAATCTGCGTCTATAATCTATTTTTTATTTATAACCTATTTATATAACCTAAATTGTATTAATCATAGTGCGGACTAGAACCTGACACCAAACACCTAAAAATGCCCGGGTGGTGTAGCGGCCTATCATTGAGCCCTGTCGAGGCTCGGACTCGGGTTCAAATCCCGACCTGGGCGTGAACTCCTACAAATTATTCCCTGAACTTTCCAGCAGGCATAAGAAAATGTAAACCGGAACAATCGCAATATTCCCTTTTGTATCAAACTCTCTTTTGCTTAATATCAGATACTCCTTTGGCATGTTAATGGTGGCGACATCCTTAAATGACACTCTCTGCTTGTATTTCACCTCTATTCCTAAATATTCGCCATTTTCACGCTGGTAAACAAAATCCAGTTCTTTTCTCGCGTCATAATAGAACCATAGAAATCTATCTGCCGGTTTAATTATCGGAACCTCCTTAACCCTCGCTAAATGATTACAAACAACACCTTCCACAAGCAAAGAAACTTTATCTTCATCCAGCATGAACTCTTCGGAATACGGGTAGCCATCTTTACCATGCAGCCAGCTATTGAACGAATGAAATATGAGCGAGTCCGTAAAATATATCTTCTTCATCCCCTTGTATCTTACGCGCTTCTTCGCGAAATCGTATGAATAAAGCACCTGAATTAGAAAATTGTCTTCCATTAATCGCAGGTAATCTATGACTGTGGGGTGCGATATAGGCTCCTCTATCTCTTCAGCCAATCCTCTAAAATCA
>JAYEII010000124.1:0-5794 GCA_034660015.1 Methanobacteriota archaeon
GCGTAGAAGGCTTATTCAAATAAGAATTTATTGAGGATAATGATGATAATTCTGTTTTACGATTAAGATCAGTCTCTCCACTGTTTTTTGGGGTTTCTGTTTTTTCTATAACTTCCCCTTTACCTGTAGATTTGTTGTAATGCTCTGCTGGCCCAATTGTTGCAGTGGGTGGATTCGGCGTGTATTTTCTGCCCATTAATAGATATTTTAATTTTACATTCGAATCGTAATAATTGGATATATTCCCGCTTATTACTGCATCATTTATTTGATACGAACCTTTCATTGAATATATCAATGGAGCATCCAAGAATTCAAAAACAGGGTATGCACCCTTATTATATTTTAGTCCTTCTTCAGCTAAACCAGTTCCCATAAACAACAATAATACAAAAGCCAAAATAAATATTTTCATGTTTTTGTTTGTCATAAACCATCATTAAATTTTGTATTAGTTTTTGATTTTAAATGTGCATTATACGGAAAGTCACATACCACGTACTTAAGAAAGGAGCCTGCATTATGCTGTTAGAATAAGGATACATAAAAGCTTTTCGTTTTTCACACGAAAAAATATTTGATATAACAGTTAACAGTTCACTCTCGAAAGCTCGTAATAACCATTAAAATCAAGAAAGAAGAAATTTATCTCGGCAAAGTTCCGATAAAGGGCAAGGGAGAAAAGAAATTCAAACATCCTCCAGAACTTCCTTCACCTTCTCCTCCAATATTTTATTTATCACCTTCCCATCCACTTTACCCCTCAATTCCTTCATCACAATGCCCATCAGCGGACCTACTGCCCGTTCACGCTTCTCGCGTATGAACTTCTTCTTCTGGTTCACTATATCCGCTATAAGCACTTCCACCTCATCCTTATCCACTCCAAGCCCAATTTCTTCTATCGCCCTTTCCACGCTCTTCTCAGGCTGATTCGCTAAGAATTTCAAGATGTCTGGTACCGCTTCCTTCCCAAACGCATTCGCAGAGAGCAACTTGAACAGCTCCACAAAATGACGGTCTTCTAAGTTTTCCATGTCTATGTCTGTGTCTGCCCCGGTCTCTTGCATCAACTCCGCTAACGTGTCCGTAAGTGTCCTGACCACCAACGTTGCAGGTATGTTCACATACGATTCCATTATGCGTTCAAATAGCCCGAAATTAGAATTTCGCGATATTTTATCTGCAAGTTCGTCGTTTAAGCCGAATTTTTCCCTGTATCTCTCTTTCCGGTGCTCAAACGTCTCCGGGAGTTTGCTCTTTATCTGTTTCAACTTTTGCTCATCTATTTCCACCGGTGGCACGTCTGTTTCCGGATACATTCGCGAAGCGCCGGGTAGGGGTCGCATATAAGCGCTACTTCCGTTTGGCAGCGCTCTCCTTGTCTCTTTTGGTACGCCGCGCATTGCTTCTTCCGCCCTGCTCAACACCGCTTTCAACGCCTTTTCCGCACGTTCTCTCTCCGCTGCAACTATCACCACGCAATCCGCTTCCGTAGCGTCAAAAGTTCGTTTCATGTGCTCTACCTCTTCCGCAGTTATGCCATACGCAGGAAGTTCATCCGTATGCATCAAACCCACGCCATACTTATTTGCGAAATCCGCTAATTCACTGCCAAATCGCCTTTCTGGTTGTAGTTCTGTTCCGAGGATACCGGAAAAACCACGCAGGCATACACCCGATACGTTCCAGCCTGCTTGTACTTTTATTACGTTTGAAGCAGTGCGCTCAAATACGGGCGATAAATCCACAATTGTGCTTTCAACTTCAGCTTTTCGTCTTTTTAACTCCTCTCTTAGCTCTATAAGCTTTGTTTGTCTTATAACCTCGTTTTCAACTATTTTGCCTATCAGCCTCAAGTTCTGAACGCCCTTTAGCTCCACACGAGCGCCACCTTCTATTGAAACGTTTATGTCCTGTCGAATAGTTCCTAATCCTCGTTTTACCTTACCGGTGGAGCGCAATATCATGCCCAGATGTTCTGCTACTTTTCTCGCCTGCTCTACCGTCCTTATATCGGGTGCAGTGCCTATTTCCACAAGCGGTATGCCCAGCCGATCTAAGGAATAAACAACGGCCTCACCTTCCGTCTCTATCTTCTGTGCCGCATCTTCTTCCAGAGACAGCGAATCAACGCCAACAAAACCCTCTTCTGTCTCTATCCCACCACCCATCGCAACTAACGCAGTTCGCTGGAATCCACACGTGTTCGACCCGTCAATCACGATTTTCCGCATCGTGTGAACCTCATCTACGGGATTCATGTTCAGCAGCAGTGCCACCTCTAAGGAAAGGTCAATAGCTTCTTGATTCAATTCTCCCGGCGGCTGTTCGTCATTTTCCACCAAACAGGTGCTGTCATAACCTTTATAAATAAACGTCCTGCTGTATTTCTCTTCTTCAAGCGCAGCTTTGTCCACTTCACCCATCTCGCTCTTTGATGCCCGCTGATACCGCTTAAATGAGAGCGTAGATTCTTTTTTGTCCCTCAGCGTGGTAGGGCATTTGCAAAAGAGTTTGGTTCTCGTATCGAGCTGCTGATGTATTTCCAAGCCTGCTTTTAGTCCTATTTTGTGGTAGTCTATTTTCATCTGTAAACCTTTTCTTATGCGGGCCTCTGCCTCACAACCATTTTTATCCTTCCAACCCTCTACATCTCGCCTTCTCCCCCATCTCTTCCTCAATCCGCAGCAATTGATTGTATTTGCAGGTTCTTTCGCTTCTTGCTGGAGCACCTGTTTTGATTATTTCAGCATTTATTGCCACCGAGAAATCAGCGATAAACGCATCTCCCGTTTCGCCGGACCTGTGGCTGACGACCTTCTTATAGCCGTTTTCAGAAGCTAATCGGACGGTATCCAGAGTTTCCGAAACCGTGCCTATTTGATTCAACTTCAGCAGAACGGCATTTGCCGCTTTTTTCTTTATCCCCTCTCGAAGTCGAGAGACATTCGTCACGAACAGGTCATCGCCCACTATTATCTTCTGCGGCATCTTCGCCGTGAGTTCCGCAAACAACTCGAATGAGTCCTCTTCAAATGGGTCTTCTATCAGTTCTATCGGGTATTTCTCTACAAGGGCTTGATAGAATTCAATTAGTTCATCGCCGTCTTTATCCATGCCATCTATACGGTATTTTTTTGTTCTTGCGTCGAAGAAAGACGAAGCCGCCGCATCCATGCCCAAGCATATCTCGTCCTCCGAATAGCCTGCTTCGGTTATCGCTTCAGTTATCGCATCGAGCGGCTCTTCTGTCACGCTCATAGGTGGTGCATAGCCGCCTTCATCACCTACGTTCGTGGCTATCTTCCCATATTTCTGTTCTAACACTTTTTTAAGTGCGTGGTATGTCTCAACACCAGCTCGTAAATTGTCGCTGAACCTGTCAAAACCATTGGGTAAGATAAGGAACTCCTGTATGCTCAGTTCGTTTCCCGCATGCTTACCGCCGTTTATCACGTTCATCATCGGTATTGGAAGCGCATATTGTAGCTCCATTTCAGCGACATGCTCGCAGACATATACAAAAAGAGGCTTTTTTGACGAATCCGCAGCTGCTTTACAAACCGCTATTGAGGCACCCAGAACAGAATTTGCACCTAATTTTGTCTTGTTCGGGGTTCCATCCAATTCTATTAGCCGCTCGTCTATTTCTCTTTGTTCGAGAACGTCCATACCCAGCAACTCGTTCTTAATTACGGTATTAACGGCTTCAACCGCTTTGAGAACACCTTTACCACCATATCGCCTTTTATCTCCATCTCTTTTCTCCCACGCCTCTTTAGTTCCCGTAGACGCACCCGAAGGCACGCATGCTCTGCCAAACCCGGTCTCGGTATGCACTTCCACTTCTACCGTTGGGTTTCCACGCGAGTCTAAAATTTCCCTACCTTTTATTTCCTTAATTATTGTTGTAGCGGTCATTCTTCTATTTGATTTGAGCTTATGATTTTAGTGTAATTATAATCATAATTATAAACATATTTTTATTCTACGAGAGCAGAAGTAAACTTGGGAAAGGGGATATAATTGCCGATGAATCCGAAACCAAACGAGAGCGAGAAAGAAAAACCGAAGAAGGTGCTTGTAACAGACCATATCTCAGAAGAGGGGATAAAAAAGCTGCGTGAGTTTGCAGAAGTTGACGTTGAATTGGAATTAAGCAAGGAAGAATTAAAGGAGCGTATTGCGGGCTATGATGCCTTGACTGTGAGAAGTGGCACGAAAGTGACGAAAGAAATAGTAGAAGCAGGAAGCGAGGGTAAACTAAAGGTGATAGGCAGAGCAGGTGTCGGTGTGGATAACATAGATGTGGAAACAGCGACGGAAAAGGGAATAATGGTTGTGAATGCGCCGGCGGCAAACACTATATCTGCGGCGGAACACACCATTGCAATGCTGCTCGGGCTTTCGAGGAAAATACCCGCGGCGAACATGTCGCTGAAATCCGGGGTATGGGAACGAAAAAAGCACATGGGTGTGGAAGTAAATGGGAAGGTATTGGGCATAATAGGTCTGGGAAGAGTGGGGAGTGAAGTAGTGAAAAAGGCGAAAGGGCTCGGAATGCGGGTTGTCGCATACGACCCTTTTATATCACAGGATAGTGCAGGGGAGCTTGGAATTACGCTTTCGGGCTTTAATGAGGTTCTCTCTCTCGCTGATTTTGTATCGCTGCATACGCCACTGACGAAGGAAACGCGTCACATGGTGGGCGCGAAGGAGTTCGAGTTGATGAAAAACGGCGTCCGCGTGATAAATTGTGCTCGCGGAGGTCTAATAGATGAGCGTGCGCTAAAGGATGCGATAAAGAGCGGTAAAGTGGCAGGTGCCGCACTGGACGTCTTTGAAGAGGAGCCACCATCATCAGGTGAAAGAGAGCTGCTGGAACTGGAAGAAGTAGTGGTTACGCCTCATCTCGGTGCATCCACCGAGGAAGCTCAGAAGGCTGCGGCTATAATTATCGCAGAGGAAGTTATAAATGCGTTAATGAACAAACCCGTAAGGAATGCCATAAACATGATATACGTGGAAGAGGAGTTGATGGGTGCCATAAAGCCTTATTTGGTATTAGCGGATAAACTTGGACGACTCTCTGCACAGCTCATACCGAAATCAAGTAGAACTGAGCAATTTGAGGTTTCTTATGAGGGGGAAATAGGAGCTGGAGGGGTAGGGGCAGGAACAGGCATAGCGGGAAACACGAGATTGATAACCGTGGCAATGCTAAAGAGCTTCTTATCCTGGTTCATCGATGGTGTGAATTACGTGAATGCCGAAACGATAGCGAAGAAATTCGGGATAAAGGTTACAGAAAGCAAGACCGAGACCATTGAAAATTTCTCCTCATTGATTAGCATTACGACGACCACGCAGAGCGAAAAGAAAAGAACCGTTGCTGGCACACTATTTGGAAAAGACGACTTAAGAATAGTGAGGCTCAATGGATTCAGGGTAGATGCATCTCCTTCCGGGTATATGCTTCTATGCTCCTTTTCGGATAAGCCGGGGGTGATAGGCCCCGTGTGTACGATTTTGGGTGACAGGGAAATAAACATCGCGGGGATGCAGGTAGGAAGGGAGAAAGCAGGAGGGGAAGCAGTTATGGTGCTTAACGTAGATGGGAGCGTTAGTGATGATACAATGGAAAAGATAAAAAAGGTGGAGAACATATTTGATGTAAAACTTGTGAGGCTATGAGATATAGAACAAAAAACAAATTATAGACACAGATTAACGCAGATTAACACAGACAAGAACAAAAGAAAGAAAAAATCCGTGTAAATCAGTGTCTTAA
>JAYEII010000125.1:0-5601 GCA_034660015.1 Methanobacteriota archaeon
TTTGTCTTACAAATTATTAAACCAATCGGCTGTCTCTGACCTTCCTGCCATTTATGCTCTTTATACCAGTTTAGATAAGAATACATTTGACTTACATAAGCGTGTTTGAACTGCTCCGTTTTTATTTTCAAAAAATCGAAGTTGTAAATATCTTTAAAAACTTGTTCTGGTTCAACTATCCTTGTGATGGGGGCTATTACTACCTCGCCTTTTCTCTTCATCCGCTCATACAAGTTGCTCCTGATTTGTTTTCTGAGTTCTCTGACGCTCCATGCATTTTGAATTGTATGCGCTTCGTAAAATCTACGTTTCTCGTTGTCTGTAATTGTAATTAAAACCGTGTAGTGAGTCCAACTTAATTGTGACATCAGTGATGTCACAATTGGATATGTCCTGTAAAATTGTACCATTCTATAAATATCTCTCCTTTGGATGTCCAAATCAATTGATAGATTTTCGATAACCCGCTCACCGTAATCTGCCCTTTCTCGGTGCTGCAACTCTCCTCTGACAATTCTATCACCAATCTGCCAATAGGTTTGAACCCTTAGATTATCTACTGCTTTATATGCTCTGTATCTAGCTTTTTCGAGAAGAGATTTAATATCTTGTAATATTTCCGTATAGCCTTCTAAACCTTCCCCTCTCTTTTTTCCCAATTCTTGCTTTTTAACAACTTTTTGTGTTTGTATTTGCGCCATTCATTCACCCACTCCTTTTATTTTATCATATCTTTACCCATGAGTTATCTCCAATAATAAAATCTTCAGGAGGTCCTCCTCAATGAGTTCAAAGTTTTTATGATTTATAGCGTTCTCTATATTCCTTTCTTTGGTCTTTTTTGAGTAATAATCGGTGAAACAGTCTATTCCTACCACTTTGTATCCCTGCTCTAACAACCCATCCACTAAATGGCTTCCTATGAAGCCCGCGCAGCCGGTTACTAAGGTTTTCATTCCTTATTTTTCCCTCCCCAAATTATTTATATCCTCCCAAGATGTCATTAGCCCCTATTATAAAAGTCCTGTCCCTATCATCTATATCCCTTATCAGTTTTATTGCAAAGGTGCTTATCAGATCACAGTCTAAAACTACAATGCTATACATCAAAAACCTCTTTTAAACGCTTATCGCTCTCTTCTTTTGTTCCACTCAACTTTATTTTTATGCCTCTGTGCGATAAAACCTCCTTGAATTCTTCAATGTTCATGCGTGCAATCTCTGAGGCTTTCCACAGGCTTACCTCGCCGTTTTTGTAGAGATGTATGGCAATTTCTCGCCTTAGCTCTGGCTTTTTCTCTAATAATGCTCTTACAGCATCTACTATAACCCCGCCTTCGGTTTCATAGTACCCTATCCCAACAAGAGAATCAATCTCCTTTTCAATTGCAGATGACATTTTTTATCTTTTCACCTCCATGTTTAGTTTTATATTACTTCACTTTAAAACTTTGTGGTGATGCCTTTTCCATCCTCCGCAAATACATCGCTATATCTCCTCGTAAATCCGCCCTTTCCAAAGCGAAATCTACAATCGCTTTTACATACCCGAACTTATCCCCTGCATCGTATCTCTTCCCTCTGAATTTATATGCGTAAACCTCTTTTTTATCTTTCTCTATTAGCAGTCTAATAGCATCCGTAAGCTGTATCTCATTCCCTTTTCCCGGTGGCGTTTCCTTAATGCAATCGAATATTTCTGGTGTGAGAATATACCTCCCAACAGTTCCTACATTTGATGGTGCCTCCTCCAAAGAAGGCTTTTCTATTATGTCTTCAATACGATAAACGGATTTTCTAAAATCTAAATCTATTTCCTTACCCTTTATTTTTATTATCCCATAGTCGCCTATTTTCTCCTCCGGAACCATTTCAACGGCGATTATCGGGTTATCTCTATCATACTGCTCAAACAAATCCATCAATTGTTTTATGCAACAAGGAGTATCGCTATCGCATTTTATTATGTCGTCTCCTAATAGAACAGCAAACGGCTCGTCACCAACGTGTTTCTCGGCTTTTAAAACCGCATCGCCAAGCCCTTTTGGCTCTTTCTGTCTTATATAATGAATATCAACCAAAGAAGAAATATCTTTTACTTCTCGTAGCAGTTCGTATTTTTTGTTCTGAACTAAATGACTTTCAAGTTCTGGTGAAGTATCAAAATAATCCTCTATTGCTCGTTTACCCCGCCCTGTGATGATTATAATATCCTCAATTCCTGATGCAATTGCCTCTTCAACGGCAAATTGAATGATGGGTTTATCTATAATTGGCAACATCTCCTTTGGCATTGATTTTGTAACGGGCAAAAATCTCGTTCCCAATCCCGCTGCTGGTATTACCGCTTTTGTTATTATTCCCGCACACCGTATTTCTTTTTCATTTGTATATAAAGTTAATATTTCTTTGGTAAAGCTTTCTTTACACTTTTTCTTTTTTCCAAAAAGAAAACCTGTGCTAAAAGAAAAAACTTTGGAAATGTTTTTAGTCAAGGTTTTTTACCTACGGTAAAAAAAAAAGTTGTTGGTAAAGCTTTCTTTTCTGCGAAGCTGCGAAGCCCGCGCAGCATTTTTGATTAAACTTTTCTTAAAAGTTTATTGGTCAAACTTTTCTTAAAAGTTTTATATGAAGCCTGCACAACCGGTTACTAATGCTTTCATTTAGATTTAAACCCTAATCCATTATCCCCAAACACCCAAACTCAATTTCAATCTTTTGTCAATCTCCTTCATTGTTTCGTCAGGTAAACGCCCTAACCTTCTCGCAACAAGTCTGCGTGGCACAGTCATGATATAATCAACGATGGTCGTGCCTTCTGTGATGCCCCTTCCGAGGTTACAAATTGAAATGGAATGATGATAACATCGCCACGATCATAGTTCATAGACATCTTCTTCGCTATCCCAAATGTTCTTTAGCGCCTGCTGTTGTAGCAACAAAGAACTCTCATCTACCTGGGCCTCGATCTTTTCTTCACGTACAAGTCTTAAAACCAGAATATCATCCTCATCAGCCAACAATTTGAATCGCATGCCTGCTCTCAACTGCATCTTCTTAACGCTTCGCTTGGGAATTGATAAATATCCATTTTTCGTGATTTCTACATATTGCCCCATCTTTTACCTTTTCACCTCTGTGTTTAGTTTAAGTTCAACATTGTTGATTTTTATCATCTGTGTCGATCTGTGTTAATCTGTGTCTATAAAAGATGCAGATTTATTTCTTGTGTTAATCTCGTGTAATCTCGTGGTTTTTTGTTTTCGTTCTCGTTCACCACTCGTCAATTGGTATCCCTTCCCCTTTTTCCAGTTCCTTGAGCGACTGATTGATGCTTCGGAAAGCATTTTCATCTAAGAGGAACTCTATAGTCTCAAGTTCTGCTGCACTTAACCCCTTCAATATATACGCCAGCCGTTCAAGGTTAAATAGCTCAACTCTATCCATTTCTTTTACTGCTGTAGACATCTCAATCACCTTCTTTTTCAACTTTAACTTTATGTTTTATATTGCATTGCATTATATTATCATACCCCTTCATATCTTATCATTCCATATAACCTAATATTTTATTGCCTTTTGCTTTTGTTTTATCATTTTATTCTCATTCCCGCACTCCGTACTTTTCCTTTATCTCTTCGTTTATTTCATCCACCGCTTTCAGTAGTTTTGGCTTACGATATTTCTCAGCAAAAGCGACAAATGCTTTTAAATCCTTCGGCAAACATTTACCACCAAATGCTTTTCCGTGCACTGTCCCATATTTACCTATTCGTGGGTCAAGACCAACGACATCCGCAACAACATGAGAATCAATGCCTAAGTCCTTACAAATAAGGAATATCTCGTTCCAGTAGGAAATCTTTGTTGCAAGCATGCAGTTCGATGCGTATTTTATTGTTTCCGCAGTCTTCAAATCCGTTCTGAAAATAGATTTGTTCAGTGGTTCGTAAATTCCCTCTAAAACATCACCCGATTTTTTATCATATTCGCCAATCACAATTCGGTCTTCGGTAAAGAAATCTTTCTTCGTGCCCGCGTCTTTGCTCCATGTTCCTGATATTTCGGTTAGGAATTCGGGATTCGTGCATACCCCTATTTCATTCCCCGCTTTCTTCCCGGAGTATCGTTCTAATACAGGGATTACCACGTTTTCGGTGGTCCCCGGAACTACGGTGCTTTTTACTACCACGAGGTGATAAGTTCTTTTAGCTGCCAATACGTTTCCTATACTCTTCGTCGCTTCTTTTATGTAGCTCAAATCAATTCCCTCAGAAACTGTCGGTGTCGGAACAGAGATGAACGATACATCCGAGTTCTCTATTGCGTAACTTATGTCCTTTGTGAAGTTCGGCAGGTTCTTATCCACCACATCGTAAAAAATCACTTCATTACCCAGTTCTGCAAGACCTTCTCCGAGTGCCGTGCCTACCCAGCCCGACCCTATTATGCTTATCCTTTTCTTTACCATTTGATATTTACACTTCGATAATACTTTATGATGTAATATAAAGATAGTCCGTAATTATTCTTGAGCCATAGCATAGCCAAATGCTCTTCCTATTAGGGTTCCAGTGAAACCTTTTTGATCAAACTTTTTCTAAAAGTTTGCTTTCGCTATTTTACGCAGTGGAGCATTCAAATATGATTCTTCGTTTGGCATTGGACACTACTCATGTTCACTTCACGTATTCTTTATTTAAATACAGCAATTAAATAAGCATATGCAGATAAGGAATAAAGGGCGAATAGAATAAGAGGAAAGAGATCTGCAGAGTGTGTATGAGGCATTAATTGGTGCAACAACTTGAGGATTAAAAGATTAAAGTGGGATAAAGGCAATATTTTCCATGTTGCTCGCCACGGGATTACAGTGAAGGATGTGGAAGATGCATGTTCGGGTAGGCACATTGCACGAAAAGAGAAATGAAGTTACCAAAGTTTAAGTCTGCAGAAGAAGAAGCTGATTTTTGGGATGGTTTTGACACTGCGGGGATTTTAGAAGAGGGAGAAGAAATTGAACTGGAGTATGAGCCAGAGGCAGTAGCAGAGGATATTTGCATTCAATGTGGTAAAAAGATGATTGGGAGAAAGCGAGATATTGATGTGCCGGGCGAGGGGATAACAATTCACATCACAGACTATTACTGCCCGGTATGTAAGGAATCAAGGTTAGGGTCTGCGGAGGCTAAAAGATTGTCGGAGGTTCTAGTAGGGCTACTGGGGGTGAGAAGCGGGGGAGTAATCGAAAGAGACACTGAGGTGTATAAAGATAAAGGAAAGTTTCTTGTGAAAATCCCTGGTGAAATTGCGCAAACTTTAGACATTCACGAGAAGAAAAGGACAAAGATGTGGTGCAGAGGTAATAGGATAATCCTGGAGATAGAATGAAGATCCTGGTAACAGGTGGTGCGGGATCCATTGGCCGCAGCCGTTAATAACTTTGCAGGGCACTGTCGAATTTTCCAGCGAAATTGCTATATCCTTAAATTTCGCCGCAGAGCACATGGAGAACGCAAAGGCATAAGGTATAGACACAGATTAACACAGGCGTGCCGAGATAAATTCATACTCGCCAGCTGGTGAAAGTCCAGCCTGAGG
>JAYEII010000126.1:0-5599 GCA_034660015.1 Methanobacteriota archaeon
TCTTCTCGGCTGTACTTATAAACGCCTTTGTCAATACCTTCTACGTCTCCCACAACTACGTATAGCTCAAGGGGATAAAGAGCACCGGCAGAGGGTGCCGTTCTCCCGCCCCATGGAGCGGTGATACCCTGAGCAGCCCACAGTAGCTGCGATACCTCATCAAGGGTTAAGTTTTCGCCTGAATAATCTCTTATTGACCTTCTTTTCGATAACGCCTCTTCCACAGATGTTTCACTCTCATATCGTGGCTCAGGAAGTTTTATTCTTTCGCCTACTTCTATTTTTTGCATAGGTATTTTGTTTTTGTACTCTACGGGCTCTGGCTCTGCGGGTTTGTGCATAAATAAAGAGAGGGATATTGCTATTACCGTTACTAATATAACTGCTATTACCCATAAAATTATGATTTTAGTTGACATTATTCTTTGTATAACGCTATATGTATTAAAGCGACAAAAGGGAAGAGATAACCTTCGGCTGCTGCTACTTCTTCTATTTTCACGTCTTTTCTTACCTGTATTTGCGTCAGGAAACTGATTAGGTCAAGCATTGTATTGTAGTTGCAATAACCCTCCAGAAAGAGTTGACCTTTTTCATCGCTCGTCTCATGTAATGTTTATTTAATTGGAAATACATAATGCTTATCTATATGCACTCATTTTCATGCTCATGGGTGTCCCTGGGGGTCATGAATGTTTCTTTAGAAAGAAGGTTTGAAACAATTAGAAACCCCCTTCAGGGTTTCCGATACCTTCCCCGCTTATTACCAACTCTTTTGCGAAGCAAAACAATCCTTTCTTGGTAAAGCTTCTTTCTTCAGAAAGAAGGTTTTGAAACACCCTTTCCATTTTTTACAAAACGCTAAACCACTAAACCGCTAAACCGCTAACATGCCGAACCGCTAAAAACCCAATCTTCGCTGTCTCGGGTCGGTTAATGAAATCACCGATTTTATGTACCAGTCCACCCGTGTCTTTTCCCATACAAACTCGCCTCCCTCTCTCTCCACCGCTTCCAAAACGAAATAAACACGGTCGCCTTTTATTTCTATAGCTTCTCCTTCTTCATCCACTTCCATATCATGGCCCACGCAAACGTTCTGGTCGCAGAAGAACTGGCATTTGCTATCGTAGAAATAGAAACATCTGAATCTCGGCTTTGTCATGCCCAGCGTCTTCCCTTTCCACGCATCGGTATGCATGAATTCGCCGCTCTCGGATATCTTTTCCGCAATTGTTATCCGCTCCTCTTCATCCTCTATCGTTCGTAAATGCTCTATTCCATCGCTCTTTAACCGTATGCTATCCGGTCTTTTGTCCTCTTCAGGAAAGAAGTCATCTACTTCTGCTTCTATCACATCCCATCTGTTCAGGTTCATGTTTAGCTTTTCCTGTAAAGGATAGACTCTTTTCAGTTCCCAGTATGCATTCGCGGCAATCGCATGGTCCTTTTTGGAACTCAGAATCGTAAACCGCACTTTGTGAGGTAAAAGTTCTTTGAATTTGCCTTCCTCAAACCAGTTCCTTAACGCCCAAACCGTTTTCTTGTCACGCCCCTCCCGTGCAGACTTGAACCGCACCAGACCGATATCACCCTGTAGTTTCTGCACGTACACGTGATAGGGCGCTTTCTGTTTCAGTTGGGTGGAGTTCTCTTTTATCTCGTTCCATGTGAGAGGTCTCGCTTTTTCTTCCAGTATCCGCTCCACCTCTTTTTTGAATTTATCATAACCCATAAGCTATCCCTCCTGACGTTACTGTTAATCTGACTTGAAATGAAAAAAAAGTAAAAAGAAAAGTTAAAACGCCTAACTTTTCCTCGCTCCCATTGATATCGCCTCCTCCACCGAGGCCATATCTTTCATTATAAATTCCCGCTCCTTTTCACCCTCCGTGGAGTCTATCGAGTTCCGCAGAATTGGTGCATACTTCTTAAACCTGTCTATTTTCACCGTATAATCCGCTGTATCCTCAACCAGGTTGGTTTCAAATCCTCGTTCCTCGAGCGACTTCACCATTTTATCCCGGTCGCCAACGCTGTCCACCTCAAACCGGTATTTATCACGGTTGTAATAATCCGCAAACTCCATGAAGATATCCCGGTCGCCGAAGAAATACTTGAAGCACCACAGACTGCCGATTCGGAAAATATTTATTCTGTCCCCTTTCGCTTTCGTACCCATATCCGACGTTTGCTCGCTCATTTTTTTTCTCTTCTCCCTTTTTTTCTTATTCTATATTTTTCAATAACTACCAATGTATTATGGTAGAGTATGTTATTTATATTTAAAGTTAGATGGATAGATAAGCTTTTTGATTTTTTGTTATCCGCTCGTTCATCTTCCAGACGTAGAAGGATCATCTAAACCGCCTCTACCTGCAAGGGCATAAAGGTGGTGCTTTCAAGAGATTCTGTGGCAAATAGTAAGCAAGCAAGAATATCTTCTCTGGTCAACCCTTCATACTCTTTGAGGATTTCTTCTATGTTTGCACCATGAGCTAAAAGACCAAGAATGTACTGCACAGTAAGTCGTGTCCCTCGGATAACCTGTTTCCCAACCATAACCTTGGGGTTTAGTGTGATGCGTTCAAGTAATTGACTATATCCCACTTTTCTTCACCTTTAACATATCATATCGCCCCATTATATTATATAAATCCTCCCCTCTCACTCCCTCCTCACCTCTTTCCTCTGCGCCATTCGATAGCCGCATACGACACTCATATACCCGCTCAACTGCTTATCTAACTCTTCACTGCCCGTATCAACGAGAAGAAACGGCGTTTCACTCAACTTATGCGGCGTTGCAAGCACAATCACGTTCTCTACACCGACTTTTTCTATCACCTTTGCGCTCAACTGCTGATTCCCCCTGCCGAAGACAAAGCCCTGCGCACCAATAGGGCTCACCAATAGTTTTACCGGGAATTTTCCTTTCGTTTTCTTTTCGTTTTCGTTCTCGGTTTCCTTCTTCAGCAATCGCAGCAATTCACGCTCGTTTAAATCCTTACCCACCAGCTCCCTGTTCTTCACTGCATCCACGCCAAGCAGTGTCTTCTCTTCGCCCAGGCCCAGCAATTCGGCAATTTTGTGGGTGGTCGTCCCCGCACCGAGTATGTAAAGTGAATCGTCCGCCATAAATTCACATGCGAATCTCGCTATCTCCTCCTTCGCTTTTTCTTCACTCACACTTTGAAACAGGCTTTTACCCTGCTGAACCAGAACGGGCTCGTAAGGCGTTTGCGCATATCCAAACACCTTCATTCGTAGCTCGTTTCGCCGGTATGCGTCTTCATCGGTATCCATTACCTCCGCGTCTCGCAGTTCCGCTTTTCCTGCGGCAAAATGCTCGACTATTTTCGCCGCTCCCCCGGGACTTATCGCAAATACCGCAGAGTGCATCTTTACGCCCGCGGGAATTCCTATCACTGGAATGTCTTTTCCTACTACGCTGTACATGTCCCTCGCCGTTCCGTCGCCACCGCAGAATAGGAGCAGGTCAACTCCTTCTTCCAGAAATGTCTTGCATGCATTCTTTGTGTCTTCACTCGTGCTGTCTCCTGCAAACGAATACACCACTTCGTATCTCTGCGATTTGTTTATCATCGCGTTTTCGCCCATCTCGGCTGAGCACGTGAGGATAACAGACGAAGCCTCGAGTTCCAGCTCTTGCATGCATTTCTTCGCCCTTTCGCATGCTACAGGTTTTGCACCTAACCTCAGTGCTTCTTCTACCAGTCCGTCCGTTCCTTTTAGTCCTACTGAGCCGCCCAAGCCCGCTATCGGGTTGATGAGGAAACCTATTTTCATGTTTCACGCTACAAACTCTTTTAAATTATACAGATGGGTTTGTCCAGTCCAGCGGGTATGCATAATTCTTCTATTTTCTGTGGTTTGATATCGCCACCACAAAGAGCGCATTTAGTTGGCATTGGTTAAAACATAAAAAAGGGGGGAGAAATGCTAAAATCTACATTTTACTCCCCTCACCATTTATCGTCTTCTGATTGCGATTGCCCTACTCCACCTGCGGCAGATTAGCCAATGCCTGCTTCACCAACTCCGCGGGATACTCGTAATCCACAAGTTTCCCACTCAGAAATGCGTCGTATGCACCTAAGTCGAAATGCCCGTGACCTGAGTTATTGAAGTATATCACTTCCTCTTTACCTTCTTCCTTGCATCGCAACGCCTCGTCTATCACTGCTTTCACTTCGTGTGCCGATTCTGGTGCTATTATATGCCCTTCCGTCTCGGCGAACAATTTCGCAGCCTTGAATATCTCGGTCTGGTGATACGCTACTGCATCTATCCAGCCGTCCTTCACCAGCTTGCAGAGCAACGGTGCATCGCCGTGGTATCTCAGCCCGCCTGCGTGAATCGGTGGCGGGACGAACGTATGCCCCAACGTGAACATCTTCAACAGAGGAGTCATCCCGGCACAGTCGCCAAAATCGTATAGATACAGCCCTTTCGTCAGCGTTGGACATGCCATCGGCTCACAAGCAACAATTTTTAAGTCCTGCTTTTTACCTGTTAGCTTATCGCCTGCGAACGGAAAAGTAGCCCCACTGAAGTTACTGCCGCCGCCTACGTTTCCGAAGATCACATCGGGATATTCGTCTATCTGCTCAAACGCCTTCTTCGCCTCCAGACCTACTACGGTCTGATGCAATATAACGTGATTCAGAACCGAACCCAGTGCGTAGTTCGTATTGTCATGCGTGGCTGCATCCTCTACCGCTTCTGAGATTGAAATACCCAGACTACCCGTGGTATCCGGGTCCTTCTCCAGATATTGACGCCCATATTCCGTGTTCTTGCTCGGGCTTCGGAATACTTCGCCGTCCCACGTTTCCATCATTACCCTCCGGTATGGTTTCTGGTCGTAACTCGCAGCAACCATGTAAATCGTGGATTTCAACCCGAACAGCATGGTACCAAAAGCGAGCGCAGAACCCCACTGACCCGCCCCTGTTTCCGTTGCTATCCTCTCAACGCCTTCTTTCATGTTGTAATATGCCTGTGCAACCGCGGTGTTAGGCTTATGACTCCCCGGCGGGCTAACTCCTTCCCATTTGTAATAAATCCTCGCTGGCGTCTTCAGTTTCTCCTCCAGCCGCTTTGCTCTGTACAACGGCGTGGGTCGCCAGAGCCGGTAAATCTCTCGAACTTCCTCCGGTATAGGAATCCACCGCTCCGTGCTCACTTCCTGTTTTATCAGCCCCATGGGGAAAATAGCCGCTAAATCATCGGGTGTTATTGGCTCCCTCGTCGCTGGATTTTTCGGCGGGTCCAGCGGAGAAGGCATGTCCGCCTGTATGTTGTACCACTCCTTTGGGATTTCTTCCTCATCGAGGATTATCTTCTCTCTCGCGTTCATTTTATCCCTTTTACCTCATTATTGCATACACGTAAATGGTCATAACTGTATAAATATATTCGTTATACCCTCATTCCGCACATATTGACATAAATCACATCTAATTTCTAATTTAATACATAACTTTAAATAGGCAACATTTCTTGTCGAATATTAATGTCACAAAATGTCATAAGTATGGGTGAGGAGTCCCGGGACTCCGTTGAATACAGCAGT
>JAYEII010000127.1:0-24111 GCA_034660015.1 Methanobacteriota archaeon
GTTATCGCGTGGAGTGTCTTAATTTTTACTTTACGGTTGATTTATTTTGCAGGATATATGATATATCCTAAAGTGTGTTTGGAATCATTTATACGGTGGTGTGATAATTAGATTGTGGGACAGCCTCTGTTGACTAAGAAAACATTTCCATTACTCTGCGCTAAATCTTGTGCCCATGTATCATCTGGCGTAGGGGAAACACCAGATTTAGCAATGAGATAAAACCCCTGTGCTGAAATTGAGCCATCAAGATTATTCTTTTTAACGGTGCTGAAGGCACCTGTCGCAGATTTGTATTGCATTGACCAACTGCTGAGGTCAACGGCTGAAGCGGTTGGATTGTTCAATTCTATAAAATCAAACGGCCGTCGTTGTCGCCACAAACCTCACTTATCACCACATGGTCGGCGGTAACCGCGGTCCCGATAACGTCATCAGTAAGATGCCATGTCTGTGACGCCGCACTCGCCAACTGTATGCTCGCCAATACCAACATCCCAAAGACAAAAATCACAACTAATCGCTTATTCATACGCATCATCTCTATTCCTTTCATGTCATGAAATCCCCCTTAATTTATCTACAAGCTTCTCAATGTTTTCGGCTGCGATTTCTACGGTTTCTCGTTTCATCTCATCCTCATAGAAGTTCCGATGCAAGCTATTTGCTACATGAAAAAATGTAGTGAGCTCTTTATCACCACTCTGCATTGCAAGTACATTCACGAAAGACCATAAGCCACCATGTTCTTCCAACTTTAAACCTTTTTTTGCTGCGATTCTCTTCACCGCGAGTGCCGATGCACCCCAGAACTTCTCCGACGCTTGAACTAAATCCCCCTCTTTCAACAATTTTCTTGCTTCTCGCAGATATTTCTCGCTCAACGATTGATAATGTTCCACAAGGTCCTCGGGGTCTAATTCTTCATCCAAACTCTTCCGTATTAACTCAACTCCAAACTCCTCAGGCAAGTATCCCGCCTCTTCCGCCTTTTCCCTCAGTTTCACACCAAGTTTTTGAGGCAAGCTTATTGAAGCAACTGCCATGATTTCACACCTCTATATTATAGTTATGATTGTTTGTATAAAAAGCCATAAGACAATAATATTGCAATTTATTACGGGAATAACTATATTATTACCCCTCACTTCGCAATTTATCCTGGAGTTTTAAAAAATGCCTATCCTCTATTTTCACAAAAAAAGCAGGTTCTCCCCGCGTAATGCTTATCCTACCTTCTTTGCCCATCTTCCTGTAAAACTGCCCGTCTATGACTAATTCTGCTTCCTTCATCCCCAGAAGCGCTAAACTTATCACTGTGTTTATATCCACGATAGTAGGTCTTGCAGAGAGTTTAAAAGGTGCAATTGGCACTATTATGGCCGCATCCACTTTTGGGTCCACTATTGGCCCGCCAGCGGACATCGCATACGCAGTGCTCCCTGTGGGCGTTGCGAAAACAACACCATCTGCTCTTAGTCGTTCTAACTCTTCTCCATCCACAAAAATAGCGAAATGCAGCATTTTCCCTGGTTTTGACGTTATTATTACCGCTTCGTTCATCGCATAGGGCATCCGTCCTCTTTCGCCTTTTAGCTCCACCGAAAGTCGCTCTCGCTTCTCTACCGTAAACCCTTCTAATAGCTCTGTGAGTACAGAAACCGCATCTTCTGGCTGCACCTCCGCTAAAAAACCGATAGCACCCATATTTATGCCCAATACAGGCGTAGGGGGTTTCAAATAATGTAGCGTTCTTAGAATCGTGCCGTCACCACCAACGCAAATCAAAAAATCCACCGACATATCTTCTACTTTCACGCCCTGGTTTTCTCTTTTGAGCTTTTTCGCCGTCTCTCTATCCAGTATGACTTCAGCTCGTTTATCCGCGCACTCAATCAGACGCTTTAATACGGCTACGTCTCGCTCCTCGCCCCTGCACACCATCCCAATCCGTTTCGGCTGAATTGAATTCATTCTTCATTCTCGCAAAGCCGGGATATTGCCTCTGCTAAATCACCTTGTGTCTCGATTAGCGTGGCTTTTGCCTCTTCTGCACCGCAACCCGCTTTTTCCATCACTATTTCCACATCTTCAGCAGAAATACGTACCTCCTGCTCAGGCTCAGGCTCCAATTCGCGCTTAGGGCGTTTTACCGGTGTACCCGTTATTTGATACATCTTCGAGCCCTGAGCGTCCATAATCGTAACGGATGCATCCTCAAAAACGAGTTCTGCATCGGCTGTTTTTATCACTACTTCCTCCACATCGTTCATCTCTTCTACGCTTAGACCCACTTGCTTCATCATCTGGTCTAATTTCTTAGGACTCAGGCTTACCCCCTTTCTAAATCCACCTCGCATTTTTTCTTTTCCCCCTTTAACTTTAACCTTGACCTCCTACTCTCTAAGTAGCAATCTCCAACCTAATAAATTTATTTACCTCTTTGCATATTTATTCTTATGCATAACCATCAACCATCAAAATTCGTATCACACCCTCTTTTAAAGGAAGCGGTGGTAGAGCAGAGAAAATACCAGATTTCTATTGCAGAAGCAGGTAAGAAGGACTCATTGATGATTGTTTTGCCTACCGGCTTGGGTAAGACGACCATAGCCCTTTTTGTTCTGATAGACCGGCTGAAGAAGGGAAAAATTCTTTTCCTCGCCCCTACGAGACCTTTAGTCGAACAGCATTCTGCGTTTTTAAAAGATGTGACGACCCTTGATGCTTCCCTTATACAGACGTTCACGGGTACTATACCGGCGGATAAACGAGAAAAGTTATGGGACGCTGCAAAAATAGTCGTTTCCACGCCACAGGTAATAGAAAACGATTTACTGAGCAACCGGGTCTCCCTCCGCGATATAGCGCTGCTAATACTCGATGAATGTCACCGCGCAGTGGGAAACTACTCGTACGTGTACATAGCGGAGAAATATTATGAACAGGCGAAAGAGCCGCGGGTATTGGGGATGACCGCTTCGCCTGGCAGTGACAGGGAGAAGATAAGGGAAATTTGCACTTCCTTAGGCGTAAAGCATGTGGAAAGCAGGACGGAATACGACCACGACGTAGCCCCTTATGTATTCAAGAAGAACTTTGAATGGCGTAGTGTAGAAGTCCCTGAAGAGATAAAGCGCCTGAAACGAGTACTGGATGAGGTATTGGAAACGCGATTAAAGGAATTACAAAAGCTCGGGTTCATAAGACAAAAGAAGAAGGGCAGGGATATATCAAAAACAGAGCTTTTACAATTAAGGCGGATAATAGAGATTCAACTGGCAAAATGGAAGCATGCGGACTTATACAAGGCGTTGTCATTGCAAGCAGAAGTATTGAAGCTAAAACATGCGATTGAGTTGATAGAGACGCAGGGCATTTTCGCAGTGAGAAAATATTTTGACCGGCTGAAGAGCGAAGCACTTTC
Organism: Methanobacteriota archaeon; assembly: GCA_034660015.1. Classification (GTDB taxonomy): domain Archaea; phylum Halobacteriota; class Syntropharchaeia; order Alkanophagales; family Methanospirareceae; genus QEXZ01. The sequence continues at coordinate 3,428 of JAYEII010000127.1, forward strand.
AAGAGAAGGGAGCAAGGCAGCAAAGCGGTTGCTTAAGGATAACAAGTTCGTGGATGTGATGTCCATGGTGGCATCATACGAAGGTGAGCATCCAAAGCTGAACGCCCTGGTAAGGATACTGCAGGAGGAAATCCATGTTAATCCCGCTACAAGAATAATCGTATTCACTAACTACCGCGATACTGCGGAGATGGTTATATCCACGTTGCACAGGTTGAATGCAGAAAAGGAGGGAATAAAAGCGGTTAAGTTCATCGGACAGGCGTCAAAAGTGGGTGATAAGGGATTAACGCAAAAAGAGCAGGTAGAAATAATAAATAAGTTTAAGGAAGGTGTGTACAACGTTTTGGTTGCCACTTCCGTGGCTGAGGAGGGTCTGGATATTCCCGCGACCGACCTCGTGCTGTTCTACGAGCCTATCCCTTCGGCGATAAGAAGCATACAGAGGAAAGGAAGGACTGCGAGGAAAAAAATAGGCAAAGTAATCGTGCTTATTGCAAAAGGAACGCGAGATGAAGGATATTACTGGCTCAGCAGGAGCAAAGAGCGAGCCATGGGGAGAAGGATAAGTGAACTCAGCGGGGGCGGCGGGATAGGAAATGAAGTCGCGGAAATAGTAACGGCGAAAGTGAAAGAGAATTTAGAGGATAAAGTCGAAGTCAAAGTCAAACCACCGCATCGTGAACAAAAAGAGGAGCAAAAACAAAGACAGATAACCGAGTTTGGAGCGGAGCCATCGCAATTAACCATCTTTGTAGATATGCGAGAGACGCGGGCGGGAGTAGCGAAGTTCCTGGCGAAAGCAGGTGTAGACCTGAAATTGCAGAATTTAGAGATTGGCGACTACATTGTCTCAGATAGGGTTTGTATAGAGCGGAAAACAACGCTTGATTTCCTCGATTCGCTGATAAACAAACGCAGGAATTTGTTCGACCAGATACACCGAATGAAGAGCGAGTACGAAAACCCCTTGCTCGTTATTGAGGGGGACTCAATTTATGGGCAGAGGAATGTGCATCCAAATGTGGTGAGAGCTGTAATGGCTACCATAGCGATTGATTTCTCTGTCCCTATACTACAAACAAGGGACGAAGCAGACACGGCATCGCTGATTTACGTGATTGCAAAGCGTGAGCAAATACCGAACAAAACGGAGGTGAATCCACATGGTAAGAAACCTTCGGCATCTTTAAGGGAGCAGCAGGAATATCTCATCTCTGCATTGTCTAACATCGGTATTGTAACGACAAGGAATCTGTTAACACGATTTAAAACGGTAGAAGGCATTTTAATGGCGTCAAAGGAGGAATTGATGGAGGTGGAGCACGTGGGTAAAAAGACAGCCGAACATATAAAAGAGGTCTTGAGTGCGGATTATAGCGGTTAAGGTTAAGGTGCAATTAATAAACCACAAGATTACACAAGATTAACACAACACTTTCTTTCTTTTCCAAAGAAAGAACCTGTGCTAAGAAAGAAAAAATTATTTGTTTTTCTTTTAGCACAGGTTTTCTTTTTGTGAAAAAGAAAAAGTGTTGTGTAATCTGGTGGTTAATAATTTCTTAAACCGTAAAAATTTTGTATTTCATGTTCTCTTCCATTATTTCCTCTTCTATTCGCTTTGCAATTATCTTCTCAGGATGATGAAGCCCTTTAACTCGTTTCGTGAGGTCTTCAAAACCGGAAAACTTCCCTTTCTCCCTCTCTTCCACTATCGCCCACATCAATTTCTTCCCTATCCCGGGCATCAAATCGAGTGTATGCAATCTCGTGGTGATGGGTTTTGCTTCGTTGAACGCCCGTATAAATCTTTCTTCATCATCCGTTACGATTTTCTCCAGAATATAAGAAAGTTCTACCTTCGCCGTTTGTGTTAGTTCCGTATATCTCAATCGCTTGATTACATGGTCTATTACGTCTCGCTCCCCTTCTCCAATATATACGCGTTCATACACCGCCGGGATTTTATCTTTCTTCGGTGAAAGTTCCATTAAGACGAACTTAGCCTCGCCAACAGCCTGAACAAGTGGTTTTTTCTGATATACCGGTCGAGAATCTTCGGGGTGCCCATAGGGCAAATAATCGAGGATATAAACATGCGTTTCCCGTTTCTTTTCCCTTCCACTTTCCCTTCCCCTCTCTATCCTACCCCTCTTTTCATACTCGTTTCCTCTCATTCCCTCTCCCCTCTAAAACTTTTTAGAAACTTTTTTTTAAAAAAAAAATCAAAAAATTCAAACTTTTTTGTTTTGTGTAACTCATTCATACTTGGCAACGCAATCAAGTATTTTTTCTATGTTTGCCTCGGTAAGTGTAAATCTCTCCTTCGCGTAGATTGCTCGAACCTCATTATTGCTCTTTGGCATCAGGTCAGCAATCCGAACGGCAATCTCCTCTTTTGTTTTCTCTAGCTCCAGAAGCTCATTTACAAGCGCTCTTGACTCTTTAGCTCCGAGTTTGGCGAACTTTGTCGTGTTCTCAACCGCTTTTCTTCGTTCGAACCTCATTTCATCCTCTTCCGCCGCCTCTTTCCCTTCATTTTTCTTTTTCTTTACGCGCTCACGCTTCCTCGGTGCAGTCAAAATCTCCTTGGCTTCTGCGAGTGTCAGAGCCGATTCCTCAATTATATCCTTTACTATCATTTCTTTTACCTCTACCCCGATATTGCCGCCTTACCTTCTTCTACTTTTCGTTACCTGTATTAAATAAACTATAAGCAAAAAAGGAATAAAAAGCTTTTTATTGTAATATATTCTACAAGTTCAGTAAACAGTAGGACAAGGAGGTATGATTTAACGTATGAATAATTACAGGGTAAAGGACATAGACCTTGCAGAAGGCGGAAAAACGAGAATAGAATGGGTCGGTGGTAGAATGTCGGTTTTGAGCATGATAAGGGCGAGATACGAGCGTGAGAAGCCGTTAGAAGGAGTAAATGTGATAGCATGTTTGCACGTCACGGTGGAGACGGCGAATCTTGTCTTAGCACTAAAAGCGGGAGGCGCGGAAGTTGCACTTACGGCTGCCAATCCGCTCTCTACGCAGGACGACATAGCTGCTGCTTTGGCGTCACTCGGGATAAGAACATACGCATTCCGGGGACAGAGTAACGAGGAATATTACGAATGCCTGGATGAGGCACTCAGGATAGAACCTTCGGTAGTGCTTGACGATGGCGGCGATGCAACTACAAAGATTCATACAGAGCACGAAGAACAGATGAAAAACATAATGGGCGGCTGTGAAGAGACGACCACGGGCGTGATAAGACTTCACGCAAGAGCGAAGGAGAACAAGCTGGGCTTCCCTTTTATCGCGGTTAACGATGCAGAGACGAAAATGATGTTTGATAACCGATACGGAACCGGGCAGAGCACTATTCATGGCGTGATGAATGCGACAAATATTCTCCTCGCAGGCAAGGTTGTCGTAGTAGCCGGCTACGGCTGGTGTGGACGAGGAGTAGCGCTAAGGGCAAAAGGGCTGGGGTCATCCGTGGTAGTAGTGGAGACAAACCCGCGAAAAGTATTAGAGGCGGTTATGGATGGATACAGGGCGATGCCAATGCGAGAAGCGGCAAAAATCGGCGACCTCTTTATCACTGCTACTGGCGATACGTCTGTTATACGCGGCGAGCATATGGAGTTGATGAAAGACAGCGCAATTCTCGCCAATACGGGTCATTTTAATGTCGAGATAAACACAAACGACCTGGAAGAGATGGCAGTAGCGAAAAACGAGGTAAAAGAGAACGTGGTTGAATATCGGATGACCGATGGCAGGAAGCTGTATCTGCTTTCCGAAGGCCGGCTTGTGAACCTCGCTGCGGCATACGGGCATCCTCCGGAGGTGATGGACATGAGTTTCGCAAATCAGGCGCTGTGCGTGAGGTACATAGTAGAGAATCATGAGAAGCTTCGCAAAGAGGTATATCCCGTACCGAAGGATATAGACGAGGAAGTGGCTCGATTGAAGCTGAAGTCAATGGGCGTGGAGGTAGAGGAACTGACGGAAGAGCAGAAGAAATATCTCAGCTCGTGGGATTTTGGGACGTAACAAGAAATAGCCAATAGCGAGGTAGCCAATAGGGATATATAGCCAATAGCCAAATAGGGACTGTCCCTATTCACTATTTGGAGGGACATGTGTATGGATGAGGAGAAGAAGGTCGAAAGGTTAAAGAAGAAATTAGAACATTTGGCTGAGCACAATAGAGAGCATGCGGAAAGTTTCAGGAAGGCGGCGAGAGAAACAGAGGAGATTGGACTTGAAGAAGTTAGCAGACGCTTGAAAGAGGCGGCAAAACGTATGGAAGAAATATCAGCACTTTTAGAAGCAGCGAGGGATGATTTAGCTTGGAATGCAAAATTTTTTACTGTTACAGCCCCTGTATCTTAACCGGGTATGTGACTTCGTAGGATAGATGGTAAAAAAGAAAAGAATATTAGTTATAGTAATCGTATTAGGCATACTTTTAGTAGTTTTGGGCTCTCTAAGCATTTTAGGTATTATTGACTTGATAATACTTCTGCGAGGAGTTCTGGCTTTTATCGCAGAGCATTTGATGGAGGGTGTGATATTTCTATTTGGAAGTGGTATAGCATTATGGGTGATAACGATGTTATTTAAACGGTATTTTGATAGAAAAAAAGAACAACAACAGGAAGAAAAGAAGCTCGAGGGGTTATTAGATGAGTTGAAAATGAATAAAAAATGGGCTGGAAAAGACAATAGGTCTGGCTATCAATTATCAGCTTATGAAGATGTTGATAGAGCTAACTATTTATTGGATATATCTGACGATTTAAGGGATAAGATTCATGAGGCTTACAGTATAATTAAAACCTTTTATTACGATAAAGAAAATGTAAACTTTCCAAAGAAGATTCCAGAATTAAAAGAACTTTTAGAGGATATCATTCCGAAATTCGAGGAATATTTGAAAAAGATATGAGGTGAAAAAATGAGTGATAAAACAGGGGATACAAGGAAACAACACCGAGGATGTCCAGCAATTCCTTGCAGGGTGGTGTGGTTTGAGCTAAACGTTGCAACATATAAAGTCTTTCAATTTTTCCACGTAAAATTTATAATTGAAAAGATTCTCCTCTTTCAAAAACTTCAACACTGAATTTTTTGCATACTGGTTCTATAAGAGGCGAGGACTCATTACAAACAATGCCCATTTTGACATTAGAATAATCCGGGTAGTCCTCTAAAAATAAGTCTTTGTAAACGAGAACTTGTCCCAATGCTGTATGATTGAGTTCTTTCTTAAGCTCTATTATCCAAGCTTCGTCATCAAAAGCACAAATACAGTCTATGAACAGTACTAAATTTGATCTCAGAAATCCATTTTTTCTCGATAGATTCTTCTTCATTACTGCAACGTAAACATTTTTTGTTATAAAACCTCTTTTTGAATACAATTCTTCTCTACCCATCAATTTTGAACGTAGAAAACCAACTGCTACCTCTCTCAGATATATTTTGCCCTCGCTAACATCTTCTCTAGGGCTATTTACTTCCTTCATCCAGACATACAAATCATCTTCGATACGCCTCTTTTTTTTATCTAAAAATTCTTTCCCCTCGACTTTTTTGCTCTCTCGTCTTTCCACCTCTTCCCATCTTTTCTCATCTTCGGCGATTTCAATCGCATCTTTCACCTGTTCTTCCGTAATATTGATTTTATACGTTCCTTCACCTATCGCTTCTATTGCACCTTTATCCTGTAAAACTTCTTTATATATTCTCGATACGTGTAGCTTTTCATCGGTTATTTCTTGCAAAGTGCAGATTCGCTGCATGATTTCACGCAGTTTGTTGTTGCATGCAAGGATTGACAAGTCCTTTGTTTTTTCTTCCATTTTTCCTTTTCCTCCCTCTCCTTTCTATATCAAGTTCTCTAACTCATTTTCATATATTCCGCCTTCTATGATTACATCTATGACCTCTTCTCATTTTAAAAAAGTGATGTGGTTAGGCTTTTACGTCCCAAACATCTTATAAAACCCCATAAAATCCGATAATATCGGCATCAAATCAACGCCTCTTATCCTGCCCAACCCGCCGGAAGCAGCAGAAATCTCATCAAATTTGGTTATTCCGTCTTTCCTGACACCTTCGCCTTTTATAACTATGGGAACAGGGTCACTGCTGTGCCGTTTTATTGATACAGGCGTGCTATGGTCCGCAGTAATGGCGATATATGCGTCAACATCCTTTATTCGTGCTACAAGCTCTTTATCTATCCGCGAAATCATGTCCACCTTTCCTTCAAAGTCGCCGTCGTGCCCCATGCTATCGGTAGCTTTTACGTGAAGGAAAACAAAATCATATTTCTCTAATGCATGCAAAGCAGCTTCTGCTTTATTATTTAAGTTCGTATCCGCTCTGCCTGTCGCACCTTCAACAGGCACAACGTCCATGCCGAGATATTTCGCAACGCCTTTGTAAAGAGAAGCTCCTGCTATGCAGGCAGTTCCGAATCCGAATCGCTCTTTCATCGCCGACACTTCCTCATAGCTTCCCGCACCTCGCAGCAAAATTATATTCGCAGGTAGTTCGCCTCTCCGCCTCCTTTCTTCATTTACCGGATGCTCATTCAGTATTTCATAACTCTGAGAGACAAATGCATTCACGATGTTTGCGGTCTTTAGTTCTTTCTCGCCTTCCTCAAGCGGCACACATTTTTTTACTTCGCTCCCAGCTTCATGCGTGTCCACATCAGAGACAGCTTTTGACAGATTCTCACCTTTCAGTACCAGTGCACATCGGTGTTCCGTGGTATTCGTGAACATTATTTTGGCGTGGTCTATTTCAAGCCCGTTTAGTGCTTCTGCTAGATCTTTACTGCCTTTCCTCCCGGCTCTTCGGTCTATGATTCGCATCTTATCATCCACGGTAGCGAAATTCGCTCTGAAAGCAACGTCTCCTTCGCATAGTTCCATATCAGCACCAAGCGCTTCAAATACACCTCTGCCTGGGTAATACTTGTATGGGTCGTAGCCAAGGATTGCGAGATGTGCCGTATCGCTTCCAGGCACTATCCCGGGCGATATGACGTCCATCAGCCCGTTTATTCCCTCTTTGCTTATCTCATCTAAATAAGGCGTATTAGCAGCTTGTAAAGGTGTCTTCCCTCCTGTGGATGGGCGGTCTCCGAGGCCATCGCAGATTAGCAATAATGCTTTAGCTTTAGCTTTAGCTTTGTTTTTTTTCATCGCTTGATTATCTCCTTTGCCCATAGCTTAATTTAATCCTTCTCCGCTCTCATTTCCATGTCATATCCTATCAAATATTTTATCTCTTCATCAGTTAGCCCGTAAATATCTCCAATTATCGCGTCAATTTCATTAATCAAGTTTTTGCACCTGCTCACTTTGAACTCCAGCGATTTGTACCCTTTTCTTTTTTCCACGTAATAAGAATTATCTTTATAGCATTTCATTAATTTCCGAGCATAGCCTTTTAATTTTTTCGACATATCAGTGGAAATAGCATCAGCAGAAGGGATTGGAAACTGTTTAATAACGTTTTGGGTTAAATCTCTACAATCAGAAACAGTCAGCCAGAACCAGTAAAACAGCGTGCTGTTTATGGCACAAGTAACAAAATCTGCATAATCCTGATTTACCTTTATCTCAAACCAGTGCGATGGCTTGACCTCCTTACCGTCCCTGATCCCTTTTGGTTCGTAAGTTAAGAGCTTTGTCCAATACGATTCGCCGCTATCATGATAGAATAAAGAAACACCCTTTTTCCCATTTAGACTTAGGATGTCTCCTAAGGATTTCTGGCAACTGACCGCCTTTTTGAATATTTTATAGTCCTCTTCATTTCCAATTTTGGGTATAAAATCATCAAAATCCCATGCAAATTCACTACAATCGTATACTGGTGGTTCACGTAAGATTTTATTTCTGGTTTCTTCTGTGAGGCGAAGGTATCGCGATGTTTTGACGCTTTCGGCACCGCGGATATCCTTTTTACATTTACAAATTGTAATAGCGGTTCTTTGCATTACACCTTTAAAAACGGGTTGTGGTCTTATTGCAAAGTTGATAATCGTCAAATCGTCTGTATATTCCCTCAGGAAGTTCCTCAGTGTTTTATATTTCGGCTGGCAATAGGCGGAGTTCGCATGAATGAATCCAAACATGCCCGCAGGGTAAAGCAGCTTTTTTATCGAAATCCTCATGAATGCATCATACAAATTCCTCGATTCTGGAAGTAGATAACCATATCCAACGTTGCTAAGCTCAACGTAAGGTGGATTCCCAATGATTATATTGAACCCTCGCTCCTCTTCTGGCTTTCCAGAATCAAACACGTCATAGAACTCAAAGCCCCAGTGGAATGGTTTCAGGTGTAGAAAATCTTCCTTGCTTATTTTTATTCTTCTTGCTCGGAAATTCAAATAAAGATTCCCGTTTAATAGCTTCTGTATCTTCGCATCCAGCTCGTTTATTTTATCTTTTAACCCCCTCGCTTCTTCTCCCTCCGCTTTTTTATACGTTTGTAGAAGAGGATTTCTCTCGTTAAGAAACTCATCCAGCGTGGGTTTTTCCTCTTCCATAAAATGGTTCAAAAAATTGAGTTTGGTTTGCCTGAAGTCATTTATATCCACGTATCCAATCAAACTATTCCCCACGCGGAGGTTGTAGTCAATATTTGGTAATGGTTCTATGCGTTCTGGCTCGTAAGAATCAACAAGCCAAAGCCAGAGCCTCAATTTCGCTATCTCTATCCCACTCGGATTTATATCCACACCGTAAAGATTATGCACTAAAATCCACTTCTTCAATGCGATGTCCGAGTTTCCCAGTCCCAATTTATCGTCTATTCTTCTATTCAGCGCGAACAGGATATTCGCTGCAGTGAGCAAGAACGCACCAGAACCACAAGCATTATCCAGAACCTTTATTTCTTGTATTATCTGCTTCCATATTTCTTCCAGAGTCGTCGCGGGCAAGATAAATAACTTCTCGATGTCTTCGACCAGTTCAGTTTCCTTGTAGCCCTTCTTCTCCTTAAGAAATTCGTTTGTTCGGTCATTTATGTAAGAATAGACGGTATTCTCGGAAATATACCTTGTTATTTGTTTCGGTGTATAATACGCGCCTGTTCCCTTCCTGTCCGTGGCAGTCATCGTCCTTTCAAAGATATAGCCCAGAATTTCGGGGTCTATGGAATCCTCGTTCCCAAGCTGCTCCTTATGCACGAACTTGAAACTGTCTAAGAACTCTATTACCGTCTTCAAAATCTCTGCTTTTATTTTATAATCCACATTCCTCTTCTCAACCTCGGTGTGAACAAACAAACTCCCGTTCAGGTACGGAATTTCTCGGAACCGCTCATTAACGTCAAATCGCACATCTTTTGGCGTATTCAGCACACCAAAGAACAATTGTCTTAGCTTTGCTGTAAGTATGTCCTCTTTAACTTCAAACAAATATCGGAGTATATCCTCTCCTATTATGCCCTTTGACTGCAAGAACTTGATAAAAATCAGCCGATTCATCACTACCTGCGCTATCTGCTCCTTTTCATCCAAATCCTTCACTCCACGGACATTGCTGACCAGACAATCGGCTTCGGAAACGGTCTTCAGCTTGTTTTCATGGTCTTTATACCTGCCTCCGTGCAAAAGCGCATTATACCAGTCGTAAAACTTCTTACTTATCTCCTCTTCGGTTTCCGCCGAAACAACTCTCTCCTTACCTACTGAGAATTCCTTTATCTTTTCGAAATCCTCCACTAACTTCAGGTCATCAACTATTTTCCCACGCTTGTCAATGAATACCCATCTCAACCCGTCACTTGCCACGCCAAAATCGTAGTTCTCCTTCACTTCTGCAAGTTTGAATAAGCCTTTTATTTGATTAACAGCTCCTTCTTTACCCTTTTCAAATAAATCAGCATTTAAAGGCTTTGCCTCAATCAGGAACATGTGTCCTTTGCCCTTTATGCCGTAATCTACACTGCGATACCCACTGGGTGTCTCAAAAGATTTCTCAGGCAGTTTTTCCAACCTAAAAGCATCGAGGATTTTATCAATCATGAATTCTCTCGTAAATGCTTCTGGCTCCGCCTTCTCGTTCATAAATTCCGAACGAAGTTCTTTCCCTTCTTCAAAGACTTTGTTTTTACCATCCAGCGTAAGTCGTTCCTTAATATCCTTTATCAGGTAATCAACAATATTTGCAGGATTCATTTTTACTTTCTACTTTCTATTTCTTATTACATCTATCTAAAATTAAATTTGTTCTTTCCATTTTTTTTCAATCACCCATTCCAACCGCCATCAGATACCCCCGTGCTCGCTCGGTTTTCAGATACCTATTCACGAGTTGCCAGAACTTGGGTCCGTGTCGTGGCACCTTCAGGTGTGCAAGCTCATGCACCACAACATAATCATGCACAAATGTCGGCATTTTCAACAGACGGTCGGAAATCCTGATTATTCTGGTTCTCGTGTTACAGGTTCCGAACGTGCGTGTATTTTGCTCGGTCGTATAACTTATCTGTTTCCAAGAAAGTTCACCACCAAAATACCGCTTGTTGAGTGCTCGAGCACGCTGTTCCAGTATGGCATCAGCATTTTTATCCGTGAGTTCGTTCTTGCGTCGCCGCGACTCGAAACGCTTTTTCGCCCACTGGGCGTACTTGAACTCCTCCTCTCGTGAGATAGCCGCCGGTAGGTATAAGTGAATAACACCATCCACTTCTCGTGCGCTTATCGTTTTCTTTCTTCTTTGACTGCGAATTATCTTGACGTCCATCCTTCTTAGCCAGTATACTTAAGGGTGACGAGCCCACTGCGGAACGGCAGCCTCGGGAAACGCATCTATTCGTGGGAGGTACGGCTTAATGTCGATTATCTGCGAGCCTTCAAAAGCGTCGAGCCCTTTCACCGATAAAATATTCCCTTCCAGCTTCACCAGTTCCACTACGCACAATCCGATATAATTCGGTCTGCTTGGGCTCCTGGAGGCGAACACACCCACTTTTGGGTTTCCCGCACGCCCCATTGGGATTACTTTTAAAACCCTTCTTCTCTCCTCAGTAGCTCGTAAATGGAACCAGTAGAGGATGATAATATGCGAGAAGGTATCTAATCCTTCCAAACCCTCACGAAATTCATCAAAAATTCTTATTTTTGATATTTCCCTTTCGTTCGCCTTCTCTACCACACCAATAAATCGTGACATGGCTTTACTTTACCTGAAGGACGAAGATAGCAGCGCTCCACCCACGGCACCGATGTACTGCGGGTATTTCGGCACAATGACGTCAAATCCCAGCACATCGTTCATCGCTACCGGCACGCCCTTCACCAGTGAAGTACCGCCAACTTCTATCGCAGGCTGCCTGAGATCTATCTCCTGTAACAACTGCTCTTTTACCTGCTCCACAACGGAATGACAAGCAGCAGCCGCAACGTCTTCCCTCCTTGCTCCACTTGACAATGCGGATACAAGGTCCTGAATACCAAAAACGATGCAATAGCTGTCGGTCTTTACTTTATGCGCATCGCCTTCTATAGCCAGCTCCCCCATCTCTACCACGTCTACACCTAGTCTACGTGCCACCATCTCCAGGAACCTTCCCGAAGCACCTGCGCATATTCCACCCATCGTGAAGTTGTCAGGGATGCCGTCTTTTGCCGTTATTATCTTGTTGTCCATGCCGCCGATGTCAATAATCATTGCTTCTCCCTTTTCTATCCCAGCAAGATACATCGCCGCCTTTGAGTTCACGGTCAGCTCTTCTTGCACCAGGTCCGCGTTGAAATGCTCCCCTAACCCATATCTACCGTAGCCGGTCGTTCCTATCGCCTCTATGTCCTCCCTTTTCACACCTGCGATTTCCAGCGCCTTCGCAAAAACACGCTCTCCCGTTTTTACTACGTCCCCCGTTGGAGTCCATGTAGCGCCCAACACCTCATCATCCTGCATTATCGCTGCTTTTGTCGTTGTGGAGCCCGAATCTATGCCCGCCGTAAGCCCCTCCTGTTTCTTCCTTTCCAATATCCATCTCCGCTTCACTATAGTAATCAATGCTTCCATTCTCGTCAGCAATTCACCCGCTTTCGTCCGATCCGAAAAAGGATACATAACAAGCGGCAAGGTGGTCTTATCCTGTATTATTTTCCTTATTTCCGTCCTTATAACCGCTCCTCGTGGACACTTATGACAGCCTGCAATAAATACGGCATCCGCATCGCATAGCCCCTCAGCCACCGCGTATCCTCTTGCCAATGCCACGCTTAATCCAATGCTGTTCTTAAGGTCATATCCAAATTCGTCCACTTTCGATGCTACATAGTCAAGGTCAACTTCAGGCACAAATATCTCGGCTCCTATCTCCGTAGCAACTTTCTCTATCTCTTTTTGCACGTTCCCATATACGGTGCCACAGGAAACCTGAGCAATCTTTATCTTTTCCTCTCTTTCCCCTTCCATGCCCTTTTCCTTCTTCTTTGCGGTCCCCATGATTTTAATATAGCTCCTATTTTATTTATTTTACTTATACTTGAGAATATATATTCATACATTAACTATGCGTGATGCAAGGCGAATAAGATGTGTTGGTTTCCAGCCAAACTTCCTTTACTTCGAGCCAAGGGCAATGGCAGGGGCACGGGGGATGGGCTTCTATAATCCCAAAACTGAAAAAATATTGAAGGTAGAGGAGTTAGAGAGCATAAGGCTGAAAGATTATTTGCAGCTCGACCAGGCGGAATCGGCGAAGTTAATGGATATTTCGCAGCCTACGTTCCATCGAATAATAACCGAAGCACATCGAAAAATAGCAGAAGCCTTTGTCGAAGGGAAAGCTATAAGGGTAGAGGGCGGGAGCTATGTGTTTGCGGAATGCAAAATGCCCGCTCGGTGTGGAGGGGAAAAGCACAGAGGAGGAAGAGGACATTTAGCTTCTTTTAATTTTGAGGATAAAGTATAATTATGACTATGAGAGCGGAAGAAGAGAAAGAAGGTAAGAAGAGGATGAAGGAGGAGGAGGAGGCAGTGAAAGCGAGTATGGAGACGGTAAAGCACAAGATAATGGTGATGAGTGGAAAGGGGGGAGTAGGGAAAACGACGGTAGCAGCGAATCTCGCTTTTGCTCTTGGAATGAGGGGTTTAGACGTGGGTTTGATGGATGCCGATATACACGGGCCTGATATTCCGAAGATACTGGGAATAGAGGACAAGCGACCAGAGATTTCGGGGGATAAAATGTCGCCAATTTTGGTCACACCGAGGCTGAAAGCGATGTCCATAGGTTTTCTGCTGCCTGACCGGGATTCACCTATCATCTGGCGGGGACCGATGAAGATGAATGCAATACGACAGTTCCTCTCAGACGTGAATTGGGGTGAGCTGGACTATATGGTCGTTGACCTTCCGCCGGGGACCGGGGACGAACCGTTAAGTGTTGCGCAGTTGATAAAAAACGTGGATGGTGCGATAGTTGTAACGACACCACAGGATTTAGCATTGCTGGATTCGAGAAAGGCGGTGAACTTCTCAGGTGTGTTGAAAGTACCGGTGATAGGGATAATCGAGAACATGAGCGGGTTTACATGCCCTCACTGCGGCAAAGAGATAAACATTTTCAAATATGGCGGTGGTGAGCGGGCGGCGAGCGAGTTAGGTGTGCCTTTCCTCGGCAGAGTGCCGCTCGACCCGAAGGTGGTAGAAGCCGCGGATGCGGGAACCCCTTTTGTCATGCAAAAGGAATCGAAGGTGAGAGAGGCGTTTGAGCAAATCGTGGAGAATGTGCGGGTATTTGTGGAAGGTAAAACACAAAAGAAGTAAATTGCCTTTTTATATTGTAATGAATATATATTCATATAATAAGAGGAGAGAAGAGAAATAAAAATTGGGGAAAGGTGAAGCGAAGATGAAGATGTGTGTAACATCAGTTGGAATGGATTTGAATGCACAGGTAGACCCGAGGTTTGGTAGGTGTCAATACTTGGTATTCGTTGATTCGGATACGATGGCGTTCGAAGCGATGGCAAACAAAGCGATCGCTGCACCGGGAGGAGCAGGGATTCAAGCGGCGCAGACAGTAGTGAATAAAGGAGCGAACGTGCTTATCTCAGGAAATATAGGTCCCAATGCTTTTCAGGTGCTTTCCACCGCCGATGTGAAAATCGCAACCGGCGCGTATGGCACAGTGAAAGAAGCAGTTGAGATGTATAAAGGTGGTAAGCTAGGTGAGACAGGTGCTTCAACAGTTGCTGCTCATGCGGGAATGGGTGCTACTGCACCAGGTGGCGGATTTGGCATGGGTATGGGCGGAGGACGAGGTGGCGGTAGAGGACGTGGCATGGGCATGGGACTTGGCATGCAGCAACCAATGCCATCTCAACCACAAGCGCCGCAGGCACCGATAGCACCGAAAACAAAAGAAGAAGAAGTCGAGCAATTATCGAACATGGCAAGTAGATTGGCGAAAGATTTGGAGGAAGTGAAGAGAAGAATAGAGGAGCTTAAAAAGAGGTGATAAAGATAAAATGAGCGGCATGGGAAGAGGAGGAGGAAGAGGCCAAGGAATAGGACGAGGAGGTCGAGGGCGAGGCGGAATGGGTGGCATTGGATTGGGACCCGGCGGAGAATGTAGATGTCCAAATTGTGGCAATACAATGCCGCATCAAGTTGGGGTGCCATGCTATCAGCAGACCTGCCCGAAATGCGGGTCTAAAATGACAAGACCGTAAAAAGTTTAGGAGGTGAAAAGAAAAAAAATGGGTGGAAATAGAAGGAGAAACATGTATTATATGACTGGTTTGCCGGGCTGGATGAGGTTTGGATACTCGCCAGGCTGGGTAGGTAGAAGTCCGACTGGAATGCCGCCAGGTGCGCAGTATCTTGCTCAAACAGGACAGATGCCTCAGTTTGCTTCATGGATACAGCAGCAAGCACCAGCACCGACAGGCGCGCCTGTTGCACCAACACCAATGGGCATGCCCACGATGCCGAAGGAACAGGAGATTTCTATGCTTGAATCGCAGGCGAAGATGCTTGGTGACCAGTTAGAGCAGATAAAGAAGAGATTGGAAGAACTGAGAAAGTAAAGTTTGGAGAGGAAGGAGTTAATTAGAAACAGGAGGTAAAACAAAATGGGTATATGCGAAATATGCGGAAACGAAGGGAGTAGAATGGAAGCAGACCATAAAGAGCTTGGGCGCATTATGATTTGCCGGACGTGCTGGTCAAAGCTATACGAAGAAAACCGTATGGCAGCAGATGTAGGTTGTTCTGGCGGTAGTTGTCCATTTTGCAAGTAGGTAAAAGGAAAATCAAAAAGAGAGGTGGTAATGTAAGAGCATGAAACTATGTATACCAACACTGGGAAATGGAGGATTAGACGATTTTGTAAGCGAGCATTTTGGAAGAGCGCCAACGTTTACTGTTGTGGATATGGTGAATAACGAGGTGGAAATTGTGCAGAATACGGGTGAACATTTTGGCGGCGTGGGCAATACGCCGGAGCTCGTAGCAGGTGCAGGTGCGGAAATAATGCTCTGTTCAGGATTAGGGCCACGTGCAATCAGTATGTTTGAGCAGTTAGGGATAGAGGTATATGTGGGTGCAAGCGGCACTGTGAAAGATGCAGTAAGCACTTTTCAAGCCGGAAAGCTTGTCGAAGCCAGTGATGCCAATGCGTGTAAAATGCACCGACATTAAAGCGCTGGCTAAAGAGCACGTAGCTAACGGCAAAACAATGAACAGATGATTATTGCAGTAGCAAGTGGCAAAGGCGGTACGGGAAAGACCACCGTAGCAGTTAATCTTGCGCTGTCGCTTCCGAACGTACAAGTACTCGATTGCGACGTTGAAGAGCCAAATTCACATATCTTCCTTAATCCGGTGAACGAGGTGGTAAAGCCGGCATATACGCTGGTGCCAACGGTCAATTACGAGTTGTGTGATTACTGCGGGAAGTGTGCTGCGGCGTGTGAATACAACGCCCTTGTTGTTGTACCCCAAAAAGAAGTCATGGTGTTTCCTGAACTTTGCCACGGTTGTGGGTTATGCGCCATGGTATGCCCGCAGGACGCGATCAGCGAGAAAACGAGGGAGATCGGCGTTATAAAAGCAGGAAAAAGCGGTGACGGCAACATTGACCTCGTGTATGGGGTGTTGAATATCGGAGAGGTGATGGCAACACCGCTAATCGACCAGGTAAAAGCGGAGCTTAATCCAGAAAAGACCGTGATTATTGATGTCTCGCCGGGAACGGCATGTCCGGTGATTGCTGCGGTGCAAGGCAGCGATTATTGCGTGCTTGTGACTGAGCCCACGCCGTTTGGGCTCTACGATTTGAGGCTTGCGATTGCGGTGCTCAGAGTGCTCAAGATTCCTTTTGGCGTGGTGATAAATAAAGCAGGGATTGGAGATCGGAAAGTCTATGAGCACTGCGAGAAGGAGGGAATACCGATTTTGCTTGAGATTCCGCATGACACGCGGATTGCACGGTGCTATTCCGAGGGCGTGCCCTTTGTGCAGGAGATGCCCGAGTGGAAGGAGCGGTTCGCAGGGATAGTTGATAAAATTGGCACATAACTCTCCTTTTGCCTTTTTATGAACATATTTACTTAATGAATCAGGTTATATCAAATCCCGCTATAAACAAAAATTTTTTATGAGTTAAAAAAAATCAAGTATAGAAAGTTTTAAAAGGTGTGATAATAACATCCATAATAAAGAGATATGGAAACTTCCCACATTTGGAAGAGAGAGAAAAAGCGAAAAACTTTTATGTAGGTATGGATAATAAAGGTAGTAATAAAAGAAGGGGAAAAGGGGGAAAAGACACAATGTTGGGGAAATTGCTTCTCTGGTCTGCTGTGTTTCTGCTTGTGCTGGTAGTTTCTACATTGCGGTGGGAAATCGCATGGGCTATGGTATTAATAACAGCGACTGTTGCGTTAGCAATTGGTGAACTATACGGTAGGTATAAAGCAGATAAAGAATATAAGAGGGACCCAGAGGTGGCGCTATTAATAGGAAGGTACAGCGAAGGCATAGATCATAAAGGGAGAAGAACAGGAAAAATCATTAGATAGTCTTTTTTTATTTTCTCTCTCTATTTTTTATTTATGGTTATGAAGAAAAAATTTTATGGTTGAATACCAATTCTAAGTGAGAAGATAACAGTAGAACAGAAATTATTTCAAGATGCCGATATAAGTGATTTTGAAAAATTGTTTAGACCAAGATTTAGTGAGGTGCTCTTATCGGATAGAGTATTTGATGAGCTGTTTGGGCTTAAGCATAAAGTATTCTACGAAATAAAAAATCTTGAAAGATGCGAAGAGTGCGGAGAAAAAGTCTTGCATTTATCTATAATAGTATCAAATCGAAAAGGGGAAAAATTGATAGAAGGTGATGTAAAGATTCATGAGAGCGGTCTTACAAAGTATAACATAAAGTATGTAAGTGCCAAACATCCTTTTCCAGAAAGAATTTTGCATAAGCTTGTAAGGGACGTCTTCCACATTCATATGCATCATTCTTCAGACTTACCCTTACCGCCTATCAAAGCAGAAAACGAAGATGAAGCCAAGAAGAAAATTTTGGAGGAGTATGTTCGTAAATTCATAGAATACAAGAGAATGGCCAGCAAAACGAAGCTGAAGGATGCCGTAGAGGATTTTTCAAGGGCAAGAGGTGAGATAGTTTATGCGAAGTCTGCCTATAAATTATTTCATAAGGCATCAGTGAATAATTCATATTTGACAAGTTCATTTGAGTCTTTTGACGAGTCCTTTAAGATATTGTTAGAAAGAGCATCTTACAGATTGCACTTAGCAACAAATTATATCATTATATGCTTGACCACTCTACTAATAGCTATAGCCTTCCTTGAATTGTCATGGTATTACCCACAATGGCTTATAACAATAAAAACAGTAAAGTTACATATGTTTTGGCTTTTGTGTACTTTCCCACTCTCCTTATTTCTCTATTTCATTATAGAGTTGATTAGAGTAAAGCAAAAGTGAAAAAAGCATCGCCTAAAACCACCCAGTCACAACCAATTGGGGGCAAATGGTTAATAGGAAGAAAAAGAAAAAGTGTTGAAACAGATAACTATTATTAGTGGGAAAGGCGGCACAGGGAAAACGACACTTGTAGCCTCATTCGCCGCCCTCGCAGAGAATAAAGTCATTGCAGACTGCGATGTGGACGCACCAGACCTCCATCTACTGCTACATCCGGAAATCATAGAGAGAGAGGAGTTTAAAGGACTGAAAGTTGCCGTTATGGATAAAACGCTATGTACCGAGTGCGGAATATGCGAAGAAACATGTAGATTTAATGCGATAGCTTTGACCGAAGAATCAGGTTATGCCGTCAATCCCGCACGTTGTGAGGGCTGCGGCGCCTGTGTGTATTCGTGTCCGCAGGAGGCACTTACGCTTAAAGAACGTGTTTCCGGGTATGCATTCATATCAAAAACGAAGTATGGCACAATGGCGCATGCGCAGCTAAATATCGCGGAAGAAGCGTCGGGAAAACTGGTCACCGCGGTTAGAAACACGGCACAACAGGTTGCTGAAAAAGAGGGCTGTGAACTCATCTTGATTGACGGAGCACCAGGCATCGGCTGCCCTGTAATCGCATCTCTGACGGGTGTGGACCTTGCACTTATCGTTACCGAACCCACGATGTCCGGACTGCATGACCTCGAACGAATCCTGGATGTGACCTCTCATTTCGGGATTACTTCGGTCGTGTGCATCAACAAATACGACATTAATGAGGAGAACAGCCGGAGGATTACCGAGTTTTGCCGGCAGCGTGGAATAGAGGTTGTTGGAAACATTCCTTATGACAGCGTGGTCACTGAGGCAATGGTTGCAGGTAAGCCTGTGGTTGAATTCTCGGAGGGCAAGGTGTCGGAGGCGATAAAGGATGTGTGGGAGGGCATAAATTGTTGCTAACAAACCTTCTTTCTAAAGAAAGAAGCTTTACCAAGAAAGGATTATTTTGCTTCGCAAAAACCACGTAAAGAGAAAAGTGTTTTGAATTAAACCTTTTTCGTCCCTTATAAAGCGGGGAAGGTATCGGAAACCCCGAAGGGGGTTTCTGATTATTTCAATCCTACCTTAGTCCGTGTTTAACTTCTCACCTGCTATTAAGTCATCCGCTATGATACCCGATTTCAATCCTACCTTAGTCTGTGTTTAACCTCAAAGAATACCCGATGACGACTGACTTCATATTGCATTTCAATCCTACCTTAGTCCGTGTTTAACTTTGCTTTTTGCGATGATGTAACCACGCCCTTGAGCGATTTCAATCCTACCTTAGTCCGTGTTTAACAGGGATTTACGACCCGGTAGCGAATACGTATGTCTCATTTCAATCCTACCTTAGTCCGTGTTTAACAGGGATTTACGACCCGGTAGCGAATAGCTATACAGCATTTCAATCCTACCTTAGTCCGTGTTTAACTATCGCGCTGCAAATGACCAGCAGCGATTGTTGTTAACATTTCAATCCTACCTTAGTCCGTGTTTAACGGGAAATTCGTGCCCGGTAAAATGCGATACATCGTGAATTTCAATCCTACCTTAGTCCGTGTTTAACTGGTAATACTGATATATCGCCAGCACTACCGCCATCCAATTTCAATCCTACCTTAGTCCGTGTTTAACTTGACGCCATATCTTGACGTTGCCGCATTAGAGGGCGATTTCAATCCTACCTTAGTCCGTGTTTAACCAACAGGAATTGCAGCAAGGCTGGTGTTTGGAAACCATTTCAATCCTACCTTAGTCCGTGTTTAACCAGTTAAAGATGCGAAAACAGAACTTTCTCGCGTATATTTCAATCCTACCTTAGTCCGTGTTTAACAATAACAGCAGAAAGCGAACTGGGTGATTTGAAGACAATTTCAATCCTACCTTAGTCCGTGTTTAACGAATATTGTATGAAATGGAATATCATACCGACAAGAATTTCAATCCTACCTTAGTCCGTGTTTAACGATACCGACCCCGTACGAAACAGACTTATCAAGACACATTTCAATCCTACCTTAGTCCGTGTTTAACTCTCATACGAGACTTTTGATAGGTTGTTGAATATTAATTTCAATCCTACCTTAGTCCGTGTTTAACTTATCATTTTTACGCCACCACGTAATGAACTGTTACATTTCAATCCTACCTTAGTCCGTGTTTAACCTCTTTCTTTTTTTTTTCTTACATAAGAAGATTTATTTCAATCCTACCTTAGTCCGTGTTTAACAGAGTATATGTTGCTGTGTATGTGCATGAAAAGGTAATTTCAATCCTACCTTAGTCCGTGTTTAACTATTCTGCCGGATGATATCAAAGTCATCACAATGGGATTTCAATCCTACCTTAGTCCGTGTTTAACCTATTGGGTCTAATGAACCTATCACATTTAGAGCAATTTCAATCCTACCTTAGTCCGTGTTTAACATTTTTTTCATATCTTCCTAATCCCTCCTGTTCATTATTTCAATCCTACCTTAGTCCGTGTTTAACGTTATATATATATATAACCCACATTCCGCACTCTAACATTTCAAAACCACCATTTTCCGATTTTCGGAAAGCTATGAACCGACCAAATAAGATTCACCATGCATTCTCGTTCGTATGTGCATATTATCCTCCTTATTCCTCC
>JAYEII010000128.1:0-5368 GCA_034660015.1 Methanobacteriota archaeon
CAGGGTTAAAATTCGCACCTGGCGCGTTAAACGGATTTGAAGGTGAAATAGACATAGGCACTGCGGGAAGCATCACATTACTATTGCAGTGTCTTATTCCAGTTGCGGTTTTTGCGGATAGCGAGACGAAAGTGCGTATAAGAGGTGGAACAGACGTTAAATGGTCGCCACCAATGGATTTTTACACTGAACTGTTTCTCAAAGCCATTCGTGAAATGGGTTGTGACGTGCATCTCGACCTGAAACGTAGGGGTTATTACCCAAAAGGTGACGGATTGGTGGAAGCAAAAATAACGCCTTCGCACCAGTTGAAGGGAATTGTTTTAGTAGAGAGCGAGGGAACAGGAGGAAGAGAAGGAGTTGTAAAGGGCATCTCTCATTCCTGTGGGGTTCCGGTGCACGTAGCGGAAAGACAGGCGAAAGCCGCGGAAAGCGTATTAAATGCGGCGGGATACGATAGCGAGCTAAAAACCGAGATTGATGAGAACGGTAAGAGGACAACGGGCTGTGGCATAACGCTGTGGAAGGGCTACAAAAGCGGCAGTGCATTGGGCGAGCGCGGCAAACGAGCGGAACGCGTGGGTGAAGAAGCGGCAAGGGAAATCATAAACGAATTGGAATCTGCATCTACGGTTGATGTCTATCTTGCCGACCAGCTTATTCCGTATATCGCTCTTGCAAACGGCAAATCGGAGATAAAGGTTCGTGAAGTGACAAAGCATCTCGAAACGAACATGTACGTGACGAAGAAGTTTTTGGATGTTGAGTTTGGAGTAGAGAAGAAGAGCGGATTTTTTGCGATAGCATGTCAATCGCAATAGCGAATCGGTTATCGAAGACTGAAGATGGGTTGGAGGGGATTAAAGGCATTGGTAGGAGGAAGACTGTGGATTACTGGAGAGCGGTGTTGAAGATGGTGAATGGAAAATAAAGACAAAGATAAAAATTATACGTAACAGTAGCTATTGATAGAACAATGGATGACATTGCCGGGGTCACGGACAGGCATTCGCTAATGGCGTTCCTGAACAGCTTGAACTATCAAACGGAAGAGATTATCCTTGACAAAGAAATAGACTTAGACCTACCAGAGCGAGCTACTGCGATTATCAAATCTATTGCCCTCATAAGCGACTACAAAACCGATGGAACACAATTCCGGATTTATGCTATTGAAGCGGAACGCTTACGCCGAACAGACATAAGAGCGGTTCTGGAACCTTTTTACAACAAACACCCGCAGGTGAATACCCTTTTTGTGTTTACTACCGAGGAATATAGCCCCCTTGTTCTCGTAAGTCCTCAACGAGTTCTTTCTCCAGAAGATAGGAAAAAGACAAAACTGAAACTCCGTATTCTACAAATAGACCGGGATAATGTTTATCATACCGATTTAGAGGTTTTAAGTGCTTTAAAACTCGTTCCGGGCGAAGCGGACCCTTGGGCGAAACATCTTGATGCCTTCAATGTTGAGAAGGTAACGCAGGAATTCTTTAACTCCTACAAGAGTAAATTTGATCATCTCAAAGATGCTTTGAAGCTGAATAAGAGAGACAACATATATTTAAAAGACGAGAAAGATATTGAAACTTTTGCTCAACGTATTCTTGGCAGGCTGATTTTCCTTTACTTCTTGCAAAAGAAAAAATGGCTAAACGGAGATAAAAAATTCGTAGGCAGTTTGCTGAGGAGAGCCGAGCAGGAGAATAAGAATTTTTATAATGACTTTTTAGAACCTCTATTTTTTGAGGTGTTGAACGAGCCAAGACCGAACAATGACTCGCAGTTTGGGACAATCCCATATCTAAACGGTGGACTTTTTGAAAAGAAGTATAATTTCAATGTAAAGTTGCCAAATGTGATATTCCACGAGATAATAGACTTCTTTGACCTCTATAACTTCACGGTTCAGGAGAATACGCCGTTAGAGGTAGAAGTGAGTCTTGACCCCGAACTGCTCGGAAAACTATTTGAAAATGTGCTTGCAGAGAAGGAGAGGGGAGAGAAAGGAACTTTCTACACGCCTCGTCCAATCGTGCATTATATGTGCAGAGAGAGCCTGAAAGAATATCTTGCAGGTATTACAGACATTGCGAGGTATAAAGTCCTGGCACTCGTAGAAGAGAGTAGCACAGGGGACTTATCTGATAACGAAGCCGAGCGACTTTACAAAGCGCTGACTGCAGTTCGGATTCTCGACCCCGCGGTAGGTTCAGGTGCGTTCCTCGTCGGATTGATGCACGAGATCGTTCGCTTGAAAACAACTCTGGCAGGTAAGCTAAAGATAAAAGTAACGAATGCGCAGCTTAAACGAGAGATTATCAAGTCCAATCTCTATGGTGTGGACATCGAACCAGAAGCGATAGAGATTGCCATGCTGCGACTATGGCTCTCGTTAGTCGTGGATGAAGAACTTAACGCTGTAGAGCCGTTACCGAATCTTGATTATAAATTACGGGTGGGGAACAGCCTTGTAGAGAGTTGGCGAGGCAAGAAATTACTGGAGAAAGGGGTTCAGAAAACTTTCGGTGAGGATAAAACACTGAAATTGATTGATGGACTCAAGGGTATAAGAGACGAGCTTGTGACTGAAACAGATGTAGAAGAGAGGAAGAAGTTCCGTGAGCGTTCGGAGAAGATAGAGTGGCAGTTAATTGAGAAGGGGCTTAGTGAAGAGGCAGAGGAGAAAACAAGACAGGCAATTGAAATAAAAGGGAAATACAAGTGGTTGGAGAAAGGAATACCAAAAAAAGAGAAGAAAGAATTGAAGAAACTAAGAGAAGAAGCGGCGAAAGCGGGGAAAATCCTGGCGGAAATAAAGAAATCAGGCGGGAAGTCGTTTTTCCTGCCGCAGATACATTTTGCAGAGGTGTTTACAGAAAAAGGCGGATTTGACGTGGTTATTGCCAATCCGCCGTACGTAAGAACACAGAAACTTTCTAAATTGCCTTATCGAGACGATTTGAAACTTCATTATGGCTTTATTGACGACTTTTACGTGCATTTCTCTTTCCGCGCTTTTGAACTCGCAAGACCGAAGGGAATCGTTACTTTCATCACTTCGGATACGTATCTTACGCTTGCGTGGAAACAGAGGATGCGAGAACTATTACAAGATAACCGGATTCGAAGGCTTATACTCACGCCAAAAGCATTTCAGGCAACGGTTAACACTGCTATTTACATCGCTCAGCGTGAATGTCTTGCAGATTATAACTTCACGTTCCTGGATGCAAGAGAAGTTGGTGGTAATGACGAAGGGAGCTGGGAAGACAAACTCATCGTATTTGAGGGACTGAAGGAAATAGAGGCATACGATACGCAGAATGCCGTAAGGATTGGCGATAAGGAATTGGAGGTGTCCAACCCACGAGAAATTGATCCAATTGGGCAGTATCGAGTGCCTGTGGAACTCTACAAGAAAGCAGTTAAGCGCGTGTTCTTCACGCCGAACAAGAAGAACCTGAAGCTGTACGAGCAGTTCATGCCGAAGATGAACGAACTATACGACAAATGGTGGTCGAAGATAAAATCAAGCAAGGATATACAGAAGAACAAAAAGGAAATAGAGAAATATTTGAAGACGTTAAAGCCCGGTGACATTACTCTTTTGGGGTTGATTACTGATGGTGGAGTGGGTTTACAAACGGGAGACAATGGAAGATTCTTAGCCGTGCTTGAAGGCACGGAAGAAGCGAAAAGAATTGAGGAAAGACTTGAAGAGTTTGAAAGGAAGTGGGTGAGGAAAGAGCCGAAAATATATGAGAAATGTCAGGAGTTGTTGGCAACCCATTCCAGAAACGATGCGCTGGATAAACTGAGAAAGGAATTTGAAGAAAAGAAGTTAGAGTTTCCAAGAGGGTTCATCTACAAGGTAATCAAGAAAGAGGATGTTTTTGATGCGGCTTCCTATCTTGAATGTCTTGCGCCTGAGATGGGGGATATTATGCGAAGAGTGCTAATTTTTGGTGGTGTCCCGGAAAAGGAAAGCGATGTGAAAAGTCTGTGGAAGCTACCGAAATTACCTGAACATTTGAAGGGATTGGATGAAGACTTGAAAGAAAAGGTAAAGGAAGAGTATAGGGGATTAATAAATGAAGGGAAATGGATAGCGCTTGAAAAGAATACAGGGCAGGAAGAGATATACTGGGCGCCAAACACATATTACATTGATTGGTCAAGGAAAAGTGTAAAAACATTAAGCAGTTGGCCAGGGGCAAGATGGCAGGGATACGAATATTACTTCAGAGGAGGAGTGAGTATATCTTCCATCTCAGAAAGTCGATTTAGAGCGAAGATAGCGGAGCCTACTGTATTTGAACATAAATCTCATGTTTTAGAACTGCATCAGATTATAGAGGGATTGTTTGGTGCTAATTACTTGACGGCTTTTCTCAACTCGAACTTCGCATTTTATCTAACCAAGGAATACTTGAATCATACCGTAGAACCTGAACTTAATGACCTCCGCCTTCTCCCCCTTGTCATTCCCACCGAGACACAGCGGAAAGAGATAGAAAATCTCGTTGAAGACGCGATTGAGATACAAAAGAAGCGGTATGCCTCCGAGAAAGAAGAAGAGAAATCGGAGTTGTGGAAGGAACTTCAGAGCGTTCAGGAACGAATAAATGAGAAGGTGGAGGAGATATATGCGGGAAGTTGAGCTGTGAGGAAAGACCATTATTAAGAGAAGAATAGAAAATTTAGGACATAATATTAACTTTAAAATAGTGAAAGTGGAAGGCATAAAAGTAAAACGCAAAGGAAAGCGTAAGGGGAAAAAGAAGAAAAAATTAAAGAGAGGGGAATCATCAACATCTAAAACATCAAAAGAACGAGAGAAATACGCCCGTGTCCTTGATTATTTACCTCATGGGCGTCCTGATGACTCTCGACCAATATATCAGAAGAAGCCACTTGTTCAGGCTATTGGTGAAGATAAGTTCGTCTTAATGGAGCTTTCACCAAAGAAAGACAAAATTCCTTCGTTGCATGACAGAATATATATTGGAGAATGCGAGCGAGAAGTAATAGACCATGTGATCAAAAGGTTGAAATATAGGGAATTAACAACGGCAGCGAAGGAAGAACTTCCTTATATAGTGAAGAAAATAGTAAACGATAACGAGAAAAGGTTTATAAAGATATTCAATGAGCCAAAAGGGATCTTAAAAAAATACACAAGGGATGGGGAATTGGATGTTTTATTAGGTGAGAGGAGAAAAGAACCGTTTCTCGACTTTGAAGACATCAAAAAAAGAATTGAAGGGCTTTGTTTTCCTGAGAAAATAATTATAAAGATAATAGAAGATAAAATCAGGGAAGATAAGCAAAATGGATTAGAAGATATAATTAATGGTAGAACACT
>JAYEII010000129.1:0-5346 GCA_034660015.1 Methanobacteriota archaeon
AGGAAATCTACGCGTGGATTTGGAAGACCCCTCGGGGCAGCTCATGGTTATTCTGCAACCCCATGAGGAAATAATACCCGATGAGATAATAGGCGTTACGGGCTCCTTATCGGATAGGGGGTACTTATTTGCAAATAAAATAATACATCCCGACGTGCCTTACCGCTCTTCAAGTTCACAGGCACCATTAGCACTTCCATTCAAATCTGCCTCGGGGGAGGAGGGAGAAGAAACTGGCGAGACACAAAAACCCGTATATGCGGTGTTTATCTCGGATATGCATGTAGGGAGCAAGACATTTCTGGAAGAGCCATGGGATAGTTTCGTGCACTGGTTGAAGAGGGAAGCCAAACGCATAGGGATTGCATATCTGGTTGTTGCTGGCGACATCGTGGATGGAATAGGCGTGTATCCGGGTCAGGAGGTGGATTTGTCAATTACGGACGTTGATGAGCAATACAAAGTAGCGGCGGGATATTTTCACGCGTTACCTGCTCATATACATACGGTGATAGCGCCGGGAAACCATGATGCGGTCAGAAATGCAGAACCACAACCGCCCTTGCCCGCACACCTCAGGCAGCTCTTCCCTGAAAATACATGCTTTGTGAGCAATCCCGCATACATAAAAATTGGCGGCAGGCTCGTCCTGATATATCATGGGCAGTCGTACGACGATTTTGTCAGCTCGGTATCGAGGCTGAATTATTCGCAGCCTGAGGCAGTAATGGCTGAGATGCTTAAACGGCGGCATATTGCACCTACCTATGGGAACGTCGTCTCTATTATCCCCAACGGGCACGATTATGGGATTATTGACCCTGTTCCTGACATATTCCTGTGTGGACACGTCCATACGGTTGGTATTTCTAAATATCGAGACGTGCTACTTATAAATTCCGGGACATGGCAATCACAAACACCGTATCAAAAAAAGAGGGATATAAATCCTGTTCCCGGCTGCGCAACGCTTGTAGAGCTTTGTAAAATGGAAACGAAGGTGATGGATTTCAGAAGCGGAAGCATAGCAGAAGCAGGATAAGGAGGGGGGGGGTATGAAGATAACGACAAGAAATAGCGGAATGAAGTTCCGCGCACTACGCAAAGCGGTGGCAATACGCAGCAGGTTGCAAGGCATGGTTTATAGCGATTACGAGCGATTACTGGAAGAGAGGATATTAGCACGGAGTTTGCCCGAACATGTAGCGATAATCATGGATGGGAACAGAAGGTATGCAGAGAAGTTAGGGATTTCCGCAGAGGACGGTTATCTCTATGGAGCGGAGATAACAGAGCGCGTGATTGATTGGTGTTTTGAGCTCGGAATACAGCAGCTCACGATTTATGCTTTTTCTATCGAAAACTTTTGCAGGATGGATGAGGAAAAAGAGAAGTTATTTGCACTGATGGAAAAAGAATTTAAGAAGATAAGCAGGGATGAAAGGGTTCATAAGGATGGGGTGCGGGTGAAAGCAATAGGTAATGTCAATCTGCTGCCCGAAACAGTAAGAGAGGCGATAAGAAAAGCTGAAGATACAACTGCGCATTACGACAAATTTAAGTTGTTCATTGCCGTGGCGTATAGTGGCAAGATGGAGATAGTTGATTCGGCGTATATAATCGCGAATATGGTAAAACGAGGGTTGTTAGCTCCAGAGGATATAGATGAAGCGACGATATCAAAGCATTTATATGTAAGCGAGATAGAAAATGGTTCCGCTGCCGCTTCCGTAGCGAAAACGAGTGTTGACTTGTTAATAAGAACAGGTGGCGAGCAGAGATTGAGCAATTTCGTGCCATGGCAGGCGTTAGGGAACGAATGTGCAGCTTATTTCTGCGCCCCTTTCTGGCCTGAGTTCAGAAGAATAGACCTGCTCAGGGCTGTAAGAACGTATCAAGAGCGTGCAGAGGAGAAAAGACAGCATACGCTCTCAAGAATAGTACACTTAATCAAGACCTTCTCTTAAAACCTTTTCTTAGAAAGAAAAGCTTTACCAAAAGAAGATAGAAAACTTTCTTTTACAAAGAAAGTTTTATCAAAGAAACAATTTGTTTTTTCTTTTAGCACAGGTTTTCTTTTTGTAAAAAAGAAAAAGTGTTATGAGAGCATTTATTGCCGTGGACCTGTCTGAGGAACTAAGGGCGAAGATAAAGGGAATCCAGAAGCAATTTGTAGATTTAGATACACAAGGGGGAATAAAGTTAAAATTCGTGAACCCGTGGCAGGTGCATCAAACGGTGAAATTTCTGGGGGACGTTCCTGAGAATAGAGTTGAAGAGATTAAAATTGCACTGGCAGCGACAACTCAAAAACCATTTGATATAAAACTGCGGGGTGTGGGGTTCTTTCCCGAAGCTTCGCTGGAAAAGGCAAGAAACATACGGGTCGTATGGATAGGAATGGAAAAGGGAGAGGAGGAATTAAAGGCGCTGCAGCAGGAAGTGGAATCAGAGCTGAGTACACTTGGATTCCCGCATGAAAAACGGTTCGGTGCGCACGTCACGCTGTGCAGGGTGAAAAAGCATTTATCGCAAGCCGAAATACGGCTGCTTTTGAACAAGGTAGCCGAGCTGAAGGATGTAGAAGTAGGAACGATGCTTGTAGAAGAGCTAAAATTAAAACGCAGCACGCTTACGCCTAAGGGACCTATTTATGAGGATGTGTGGGTGAAGAGGTTGGGGGAATAGGGATGAACAAACAGGGAAAGGGGATTACATTAACTGATTTCTTGCATTTGAAAAAGGAATTAGGCGATGACAGCGATAAAGGCGAAGATAAAAATAAGTCTGGTGCTGAAAACAAAAACAAAAACAAAAGCAAAAGAGGAGTAGAAACAATCAAGGAAGAAACACCGCACATATACGCGGTCTATGAGGTCACGAAATACATAAGGCAGAAATTAGACAGGGATGAGGTGCTCAGGGACGTTTACGTAAAAGGGGAGATTTCCAATCTCCGTCAGCCTACTTCCGGTCATTTATACTTCACGCTCAAGGATGAACGTTCGGAACTGCGATGCGTGATGTTCAGGGATAAGAATCGCAAGCTGAAATCTATTCCGGTGGATGGAACGAGCGTGATAGCGAGGGGGCGTATAAGTGTGTACGAGCTGCAGGGAAAGTACCAGCTATACGTGGATGACATACAGGAAGAGGGGATAGGTGCGCTATATCGTGCTTTTGAACAGTTAAAAAAGAAACTGAAGGTAGAGGGTTTGTTTGATGCCGCTTATAAGAAGCGGATACCGGGTTTCCCACGCCGAATAGGCGTTATCACTTCGTCCACCGGTGCCGCTATTCGCGATATATTGAACATCACGAGGAGAAGATTCCCGCACGTGCATATTTTGCTGGCGCCAGTTGCAGTGCAGGGAGAAGAAGCAGCTCCGCAGATAGCAAATGCCATTCGGCTGATGAACCGGGTGAATGCAGAGCAGATGAAAATAGACGTGCTGGTAGTGGGGCGAGGAGGAGGTTCAATAGAAGAGCTGTGGGCGTTTAACGAAGAAGCCGTCGCCAGAGCGATTTTCTCATCTGAGATTCCCGTAATATCCGCGGTGGGGCACGAAACGGACTTTACAATCGCTGATTTTGTTGCGGACCGGCGAGCGGCAACACCGTCCGAAGCTGCGGAATTGGCTGTGCCCGACAAACGGGAAATCGAGAATAATTTGAGTTCTTTGAAGTTGAGAATGCAGCAGAATGCTTTTAAAGCGATTGAATACCACAGGAAGCAGTTGGAGAGCATCGAGCGAAATATCTTGTTTAGAACGCCTATGGAGAAGATAAACCAATATCGGCAAACGGTAGATGAAATAAAGCGAAGCATAACTGCGGAAATAACGCATCTCATCGCATTGCACAAGAAAAGTTTACAGGCTCTTACTGGCAAGCTGGACGCTTTGAGTCCTCTGGCTATTCTCGACCGGGGGTATAGTATATGCTCGCGATTGCCCGAAGGCGAAGTAATAAGAAGTGTGGAGGATATTTCTATAGGAGATGAGTTGAAGATATTATTCCGCGATGGGGAAGCAGTTTCGGAAGTGAAGGAGAAGAAGGGGAAAGAAGAAGTAGAAATATAATCAAACCCCCTTCGTGAACTAAAGACCGTTTAGGGTGAGAAGTAAAATGGAAGAAAAAGGAGAAGAAGAAAAAGAAATAACATTCGAGGAAGCAATGAAAAAGTTAGAAACCATAGCAGAGACATTAGGTGAAGGAAATCTTTCGCTGGAAGAGTCACTAAAGAGGTTCGAGGAGGGCATGGAGCTGTGCAAATTTTGCAATAAGAAGTTAGACGAAGCGGGATACAAAGTAGAGAAGCTGATGGAGAAGGAAGGCAGTGAGATAAGCGTGGAGGAATTCAAGGCGGAGGAGTGAACATAAGAATGAGAGCAGGGGAAAATGAAAAAGTGAGTGATGACTTAGAAAAAGCATTGTATTATGCAACGAAGTTCGCTAACAAAGTTTTTGTGGTAAAATTCAGTGGTGAAGTTCTGGCAGATAAAGGCATAATGGACCTGGTAATTTCCGATTTGATCACGTTAAAATACGAAGCAGGCATAAATGTGGTCGTTGTTCACGGTGGAGGGAAGAGAATATCGTCTATAATGGACAAATTTGGTTTAGAGGCGAGATTTATTGATGGGTTGAGAGTTACTGATGAGGATACGCTTGAGGTTGTCCAGGCAGTACTGTCTGATTTTAATCAAAAGATAGTTTGGAATATAAATCAAAAAGGAGGCAAAGCAATTGGCATCTCTGCCGTTTCCGGGAATTTATTTACCGCCAGAAAAATACAACATCTGGACTTAGGATTTGTTGGCAGCATAGAAAAGGTTGACAGTGAACTTGTCGCATTATTTACGCGAAATGAATATATCCCTGTAATCTATCCAATAGGCGCAGACGAAGAAGGCACTCTGCTTAACATTAATGCAGACCACGGTGCGAGTGAACTGGCATGCGGTCTGCACGCGGAGAAGCTCATCATTTTAACGCCGGTGAGGGGGGTGCTACGAGATATAAACGATGAAAACAGTTTGATACAGACACTGACCCTATCAGAGGCAAAAACCATTCTGGACGAGAGTTTTATAACAGAGGGTATGAAACCGAAAATCGAATCCTGCATAGCTGCCGTGGAGAACGGCGTTAAAAGCGCACATATTATTGGATTGAAAACCCACGCGATATTGCAAGAGGTGCTTACCGAAACAGGCTCAGGAACGATGATAATAAGATGAATCTCTATTAGATTAAGAGTGAACGAGAAAGAATAATTTTTGATAATCGGACGCAGATGGACGCGGATAACCAGGATTTTAAACTTAATTTTGGCACTAAACC
>JAYEII010000130.1:0-5341 GCA_034660015.1 Methanobacteriota archaeon
CGCTCTATTGCTTGTATGCTTCTTAGGTGCGATTGGACTTGCGTTCGCAGGTTCTTTTATTTCAGGGCTCGTAATGTTTTCGGAAGGCAAGACCCTACTTCTTTCTTTTCTCCTTATTCCTATTTGTATGCCGGTGCTTATCCCATCGGTCATGGCAACAAAGAAAATCGTCAGTGGTTCGGGTATAGCCGAAGTAATACCGGAATTGAGACTGCTAATCGCTTTTCTGTTCCTGATAACTGCGATAATGGTCCTTACTTTTGAGTTCGTGCTTGAAGAGTGATTCTTCTCTCTGATGTTTCCCTCATCGTGGGTTAATTCTTTTTGCGGAATGAAATCTTTTTAGCGGTGAAACCTTTTAAGCTATTCGAAGTTAAAGTTAAGCATGGTAAAAACGATAACGATACGGGATGACGTCTATGAAAAACTTCGCGTGCTGAAAGGGGATGAGTCGCTCAGTGATTTGATTGAAAGAATGATTGGTGGAGGGAGAGGAAAAGGAACTGATGTGCTTAAAAAGATTAGGGAAACCATTGATTTAAGTAGTGAAGAAAAGGAGGCAGTTCTTAAGGAAATATACAAGAAAAGAGGTGAAAAGAGAGATTTCGATGATTGCCTTAGATACCGATGTCTTGATAGAGATATTCGATAGGAAGTCAGCAGTGGGGGAGGAGATCCTGGGAAAAATAGAAGGGTATAAGGTTGCAACTACTTCAATTAACCTGCATGAGATAGTTTATGGATTTTATAAAGTGAAAAAGGAGATTATAAAAGAGCTTATGGAATTCAACATTTTAGAGTACACAAGGAGTGATGCGCTCCTGTCTGCGAAGCTTGAATCGGCACTCGAAAAGATTGGAAAACCCGTCGGCAGGTTCGATACAATGATTGCTGCAATTTGCATAAATCGTGATGCTATGCTCTCAACGTTGAACAGAACGCACTTTGAAAGATTTGTCGGGTTTGGGTTGAGATTGTTCGACGGGATTATTTGAATAGCTTCCTATGCAGGTTACTTTATTGGGATTGTGCCAATAATCTCGGCGATTTCGTCTTCCGTGAAGTCGTGTGGTATGATATAAAACGACCATTCGCGGCCTGCCCAGAAGTACTGGTAAGTAACGCCATCTGACGAAGTTTGATATACCTGCTTCTCAGCGATTGTAAGCTCCTTTAGATCGGATGCCCAACTGCCTCCCCATTTCTGCATACCTACCACCATCTTCTCAGTCTCATCGTTTGCAATCATCTCGTTTGGATACTGAGTCGTCCACAGGGTCAGGAATTTACCTTCTTTCATATTCATATAATGCACGATTGCTACGTCTTCAATATGCTCAATACTGCCTGTATGCGACTGTTTTACACGCTGCAGTGCATCATCACCGCAGGATACTACTACCTTCTTCATGCCAAGGAGTTCATCGGGAGCGATTGCAGAAGCATTCACATTCACATTTACGTTCGGGGTCACTCCAGGTGACGGTGTAGCAGCATGTGGTTCCGTCAGGAACTCAACGTAGCCGAAATACGACATTGCTGCTGTAGCTGTCGCTACCAGCAGGATAACAATAGCGATCAGGAGGATTTTCTTGTGTGTGTGGTTGTTCATGTTTGTTACTTAGACTTTAGATTCAATTAAACAAAAGAAAATTGTATCCTCTTCAGGACTTGCAGTAGAATTTCAAGACTTAAAATAGATGGTCATTTTAGTTTATATACCTGATAGTACAAATAGCAGATAAAGGCAGATGCAAAAGCAAACATAGGTAAAATGGAAGAGATCAACGATTTGCCCCGGAACGTAAAATCATTAAAACGGTATGAATACGCGATAATCTACGAGGACGTAGCCACAACAATCTTTTCAAAAGCTTCGCAGATGCTTACAAAACGCTCAATCCCGTTCTCAGTTGATGATATAAAAGAAGAACGTGACGCTGAAGATGTGCCTATAATTTATGCCTCTGCGTTCTCCGTGTGCTCTGCGGTGAAATTTAATGATTTGGCAATTTCGCTGGAAAATTCGACTGTGCCCCCTTGTTTACTTTGAGATGATAATAGGACACAACGGATCTTCAGCCCATATATCTCCTCCTTCTGCGTATGCCCTTATTCGGCATCCTCCGCCGCATAAATCCTTCTGTGAGCAGGAACTGCACTTCCCCTTCAAGAATTTCGTCTTTTCGCGGAACGCAGCGAGAACAGGATTTTCTGCATCATTCCACAGTTCGCTGAACTTTCTCTCGCGGATATTTCCGATTTTAAATTCTTCTAACTGCGCGAATTGACATGGATACACGTTCCCCGCTGGGTCAACGTTTGCAACGCGGTCGCCAGCACTACAAGAATCGCCCGTATATTGAAGCAATTTAAGTGCGTTTTCGTATTCGGGATTATTGTCCTCTCTCAATTTATTCAGCAGGTAAATGCCGTCCTGAGGTGCATCTACCGTGAGAATCTCCATTTCCTCGGGGTCCAAGTCACGTGCCCGCTGGTACAGCAGGTCAAAGATATGTGCAACTTCTTCGGGCTTTAATTGCTTCTCGTAAATCTCTTTTCCCCTTCCGCTTGGAACAAGCCAGTAAACACAGAACCGCGGCACGTTTAAAACCTGGGCAAAGTCCAGCAGGTCTTCTAGTTCTTGATAATTATCTCTCGTAATGGTAATCCGGATACCCGCTTTAAGCCCGACTTCCGCGCAGTTCTTCAACGCTTGCACGGCTTTTCTGAAGCACCCTCGTTGGTTCCTGATGGCATCGTGCGTTTCCTCTTTCGCACCGTCCAGCGACACACCGGCATACTCGATTCCGTGTGCCTTTATTCTTGCTGCAACCTCCTTTGTTATCAGCGTGCCATTGGTGCTCAGAGCGGTTTTCAGCCCCTTTGCAGTTGCGTAAGCCGCGAGTTCCCAGAAATCTTTTCGTACCAACGGCTCGCCACCCGTGAACAAAAGCAAAGGCACTCGCATCTCTGCGAGGTCGTCAATGAACGCTTTTGCCTCCTCTAATGATAATTCCTCTTCTATATTCAGTTCTGGTCGAGCATTAATGTAGCAGTGCGTACAGGCTAAGTTGCATTTGTTCGTAATGTTCCAGAAAACTACGGGTCTGCGCGTTTCTGCAAATGCGAGTAATCTGCTTGGAACCTGATGCGGCGATTTTTTCCGGTGTTTTAGTGCTTCGCTAACCGTTCCCTTTCCATGAACAAGCTGTGTTATGCGAATCATGTTACTCCTACTTTTTGGTTGTTTGCTATGTTCTATACTTACGTTATCTAACAAATAATTTTAATTTTGTTTCAATTAAGTTAAGTTAATAGCCTGAAATTCACGGCATATAAGGTTTTCGATTTTTTCATTTGCTATCTCAAAGCAGCAAAAAACGCAAGTTATTTATTGCAGTAATAAAAAGTAGTATTTATGCGATTGGGTATCTTTCTTTGCGCCTGTAACGGTACAATAGATATAGATTTTAAAAACGTCAAAAGGAGTCTGAAGAAGAATAAAGAAGTTGAAATCGTTGAACTCCATGATCAGTTATGTCAGGCAGGGTTGGATTATATCATAGACGACCTCAGAAGATTGGAGCTTGACGGCATATTAATAGCGGGCTGTAGTGAAAAAAAACGACTGTTTGAGCGGGTAACCGCTGGATTTGGACGTGACATCTTCTTCTTAAACATCCGCGAACACTGTGGTTGGGTGCACGGCAGAAAAGAAGCGACAGAAAAGGCGAAGGCTATGATAAAGGCCGCTATCAGCTACATTACAATAAAAACCTCGCTTCCAGAACCTAAAAAAACCGCGGTGGATGTTGGATACGATGTGTTGGTAGTCGGTGAGGAGGATAGAGGAGCCGTAAAAGTTGCAAAAAGTCTTTCCCATCTGGCTAACGTCCATCTATTGACAAAGAATATTCAAGAATGGTGTGATGAGCTGGAGATACATATTGGCGAAGTTAAAGGCATAAGCGGTGATATCGGCGGATTTGAGGTGGAAATAGAGAGAAATATAGACGTAGCGAAGTGCATATCCTGCGGTCTTTGTGCTGATGCGTGTCCGAAAAATGCGATACGATATGATGCGGTGTACACAATTGGAGAGGGATGCGATGAATGTGGCGACTGTATTGATGTGTGTCCAACTGGCGCCATTGAGTTTCACAACCGTGAAGTCATTCATGCGGGTCAAATTCTGGCGATTGCGGAGGGCAGCGGCTGGAACGGGTCAACCCGATTCGGGATTTACACTGCCGCGGATTACGAAGAAGCAATGAGGAAAGCAGTTGACGTGATTACGAATTTAGGAGAAATAGAGCATACAAAATTTCTGGATTTGGATTTGGAAAGATGCGCAAGCGGTAAGAGCGAATTAATAGGATGTGAGTCCTGTTTACCCTGTCCCTACGGGGCGATAACGAGGGTGGGTGCGAAGATGGTGTTCAACGAGGTCAGATGTCAAGGATGCGGGCTTTGTTGTGCCTTATGCCCTCTGTCAGTCCCGCAATTAGAGGAATACCCCAACTATCTAATATATGCTCAAATAGAAAATCTGTTGTCTGCGGATTTAACGCAAAAGATTCTCTTATTTGCCTCTTCAGAACGCATTGAAGATTTAAACGTGGTTGGCAGGAAGAAGCTAAAATATCCTGCGGTGCTACCCCTCTTCGTGCCTTCTATTGATCTGGTATCTGAGACGCACATACTTAGTGCATTTGAACTCGGTGCGGATGGTGTCGTTCTGTGGGAATGCGAAAACGGTAATAGCCATCTCGAGCAGATTGAACCTACGGTAAAGTTTGCAAATATGGCTTTATCCGCCTTCAATTTAGGTGCGGAAAGAGTGCTACAGGTAAGTGATACGCCGGGCGATGCAGTGAATAAGATGGCGAATTTTGCCAACGACTTAAACCCTTCTCCTATTAGAAACAAGAAGCGGGAAACGATTGATTTTGGTAAACCCAAGAGGGATGTGCTGTTGGAATTAATGCGAAGCTTTTTCGTGAAAACCGGGGTGCATCCAACGTTAATAGAAAAAAACACGCAGTTTCCATTCGCTGATGTCTCCATTGATTCTAACTCCGCATGCACGATGTGCAATGCCTGCGTGAACATGTGCAGGACAAACGCCTTGAGTAAGGAAGAGAACACGATTAATTTTGTCTATGGGCGCTGTATTGCCTGTGGCTTGTGTGCGCAAGCATGCCCGGAAGAAGCGATAATCATAGAGAAAGTGCTTGATTTCTCGCGACTGGTAGAAAAAGAAGGAAAAAAGCTCGTTGAATCTGAGTTCATTGCATGTGCGGGATGCGGGAAATTATTTATGAGCAAATCGGCATTT
>JAYEII010000131.1:0-5329 GCA_034660015.1 Methanobacteriota archaeon
GGATTGGGAAAACCGATGCCACAGACGTCTGTTTTTAATAGCGGGTCGTATTCAGGCGTGAACGGCGAAGGCGGAATTGACAGCACGTTCGTACTTTGTGGCGTAATAGCGATTCTTTTTCCGCTCTTCTCTCGCTTCCACTTCCCAAACTCCGTCCTTTTAAGCACTTCGGCATCGAAAACCGGGCCGTCTTTACACACTCGATACCCGCCGAGGTCACAAGAGCCACAGGCACCGCATCCGCATTTTACTATTCGTTCTACGGAAACCTGTGCTGGTATTTTTTCTCTTGACGTAATCACGCAAACGCGTTCCATCATCGGTTCGGGACCACAGGTCAAAACCAGCTCACATTTTTCCCCTGATGCAAACAACAGTTCCAATAACGCTGTAACCGTGCCCTTATAGCCAGCCGAGCCATCCTCCGTAGCGATTCTTACGTCACAACCCATTCTCTCAAATTCTTCAATATACAAAAGTTCTGCACGCCTTCTTGCGCCTTCTAAGACCATCACATGCTTACCCAATTCTCGCGCTCGTTTCGCCGCGAACCTCAACGGTGCCGCCCCATAGCCTCCCGCCACCATACAGATTTTTTCGCCTTGTAATTTGAACCCTCTGCCATAAGGCCCTCTTAAACCTACCAAATTCCCCTCGTGTTTTTGATGTAAGCTGTGACTACAATCCCCTACGTCCGCAATTGCGAGTTCCAAATCCCCTTCAGGCGAGGCATAGGCAATAGAAATTGGAATCTCGTCTATTCCTGGGTTCCAAACCATTACGAATTGACCCGGTTCACTTTCTCTGGCTATTTCAGGCGAGTGAAATTTGAAGGTTTTTACTTCGCTACTTGCTTTTTTTATTTCTTCTATCTTATGCAGTGTAGGGCTGTTGAGTGGCATTTCTCTTAATAATTTCTTTTCTCACACCGTAATAATATAGCCTTCTTTACGCCTTAAAAATTTCTTTTTATTTGACTTCCATTTCAAAGTTCCTGTCACTTAAATCTTCATCCCAACACCCGGTCTCCACACCATTTCCTTTTCTCTTCTTCTTAAACCGCTGTAATCGCCTTCTAAACACTTCTTCACCACGTTTATCAAATCTCCAGTGCGCGAATGAAGATAAACCATCGCATCTTCATAAATCTCCTCTTCACTTTTAGCTATCGCACCGGCATATTCTCTCAGTATTTTTCTATACGTGCTCACGAATCCGATCTTGAACTCCACTTTTCTCCTGGTTATCCTCTTTATTTCTTCCACAATTTTTGGATTGGGTGGTAAAAA
Organism: Methanobacteriota archaeon; assembly: GCA_034660015.1. Taxonomy (GTDB): domain Archaea; phylum Halobacteriota; class Syntropharchaeia; order Alkanophagales; family Methanospirareceae; genus QEXZ01. Next base: position 1,290 of record JAYEII010000131.1, read on the forward strand.
CAGCGGCACGCCTAACAATCCATACCATTCGGAATCGTGCTCATAATACTTCCGCAAGAAAGCATTAAGAGCAAATCGTTGCATTCGCCTTGCTAACATCTCCTCTTTCTCCCTGACATAAATAGGAGCTGTGAATTCCAACGGAACTTTTCTTATTTTTCTCCTTGCCGATGGTTTTTTCTCTTCTATTCGCTCCCGCGTGTTATCCACGAGTTCCGAGAATAACGCTGAATATTCTGTTTTATGCACGTGCGAATGCGTATCCTCGTGGACTGGTCTGGTGAGCATAAACCTTAGAACCGTAAAGTCATACGCATAATATTTACTTCTTATTAGCCATGCCTTTGTCTTTGCCAGCTCATAATTCTCAATCAAAATGTAAGCCGTATCAGACTTTATCTCGAACTCCGAAAAATACTGGTTCTTCAGATGCTTTTCGACTGTTGTCCGCCCTGCATAGACCGCTTCATTCAATCTTTCCCATAGCCTGCTTCTTGCCTCGCTCATCCCAATTGCTTTTTCAAACTCCGGAATAAAACGTTCAATCTCCTTAAGCAGTAATAAAAAGGAATCAACTGATATACCATTCGTCTGATTAATAGAATAGAAGGGTTCTTCACCTGCTTTTTCAAACATCAATTCCGAGTCAGCGGTTAATCTTAACTTCATAGCTAAGCCCTAACAGTGGGGGTATTTTTTCCCCCAAAAGTTATTTCTGAATTTGAAGAAAAGCCGTACAAAATCATCGGGACTCAACTCCTCGGGTCTCCGCGCCAATTGTTCAAGTGCCGAACTTCCTGAAAGACCGAAACGTGTTTTAAATGTATTCCTCATCTTCTTCCTCCTGTGCTCAAACGCCGTAGTAACGAACTCAAAGAACTCCTTTTTATTCGCTATTAGTCCCTTCTCCTTTAATCTCACTATCACGGTTTTAACAGGTGGCGAAGGATAAAAGGCATCCCGGTGCACGAGCTCAAGAATTTCAGTGTCTGCAAGTGCCTGCACGATAACCGATAGACGCCCATACAAACTTGACCCGGGTTTTGCAGTCATTTTCTGCGCAAACTCTTTCTGATACAGCAGCACAGCAAGCCCGAAGCCCGGGTCATGGAGCAGCAGTTTATACGTGATTGGCGATGACAGAGAGAAGGGTATGTTCGCAACGACCTTATCAAATTCCGGTAGTTCTATTTTCATAATGTTCCCTTCTATCACTCTTACCTTTACTTCTGCTTTGTTTTTTTTATTCTCGTATTGCGCTCGTAATGTCTCACAAAGTTCCTTGTCCTTCTCCACTGCATAAACTTTCTTCGCTTTGTCTGCCAATTTCCCGGTGATGCTTCCCCCTCCTGCTCCTATCTCCAACACCACGTCACCACGCTCTACGCCTGCATAGTCCACCAATCTCGCTGTAACAGCGTCATCAATCAAAAAATACTGACTGCGACTTCTTGCAGCTTTTACGTTTATATCGCGCCTCGTAACTTCCATTTCCATTCACCGTTTTCTGCTATGTGACGTACATTTGCATTGCATTGATTATATTTATAAATGCGAGTAGAAATCAAATATGTATAAAGGGATAACGTAAGGCAGAAGCCACCATAAGATGTCAACAAAAGTAAAAGTAACCTTTCCTCTGGCTGGGAAGAGCATAACGGTGGAGAGAGACGTTGAAGAGAACGAAAGCATAGCCGAAGCGATTGCCGGTCTGCTTTCGGAGATAGCGCCTTTATCTCAACTGGAGATGAAAGGTCATGAGCCAAAACCCGAAATGGCGGCAGTAGGTTCTAAACCTTCGGAAACGAGCAGGGCGTGGGTTTATAGAACACAACAACCCAGCGCAAAATTCGCGGAGCGATATGCCGAGTTAATGGAAGAAGCAGAAGAAGCAAAAGAAAAGGAAGTGGAAAAGCAAGACTAAAACCTCACACCTGTAAAGAAACAGGTACATTTAAATAACACCATGGATAATAATCTTCTTTAAGGTGATGACCCTATGCGTTCAGACATATTAAAGAGAAATATTGAAACATTACCGCATCGTGCATTATTGATGTCTGCGGGACTAAAAGAAGACGATTTTGACCCGGATAAACCTTTTATTGGCGTTGCGAACTCGTATAACAACATCATTCCGGGGCATATTCACCTGAACGAACTAACGCAGGAAGTGAAGCGAGGGATTAGAGATGCAGGCGGTGTTCCTTTAGAATGGGGCGTGCCGGGTGTTTGTGATGGCGTTGCGATGTTTGTAGAGATGAGGCTATCGCTTCCAAGCAGGGAACATATTGCAGATAACATCGAAATAATGACTCTTTCACATTCTTTAGACGGCTGGGTTGGCGTGACGAACTGTGACAAAATCACGCCGGGAATGTTAATGGCTGCGGGACGTCTCGATTTACCGGCGATTATGCTTACGGGAGGACCGATGAAAGCCAATGTAGTGGGGGGCAAGAAGCACCATCCTATTGAAGGTTTTGGCGTCGTTGGTCAGGTAAAAGGGGGTGTGATGAGCGAGGAAGAAGCGAATAAAATGCTTCCTCTTATGGCTTGCGGCGCAGGTTCTTGTGTCGGGCTCTTTACTGCAAATACAATGGCTGTTGCTACAGAGGTACTGGGCATGTCACTAACAAAATGCGCAACGACTCTGGCGATAGACGCGGAGAAAAAGAAGCAGGCGTATGAAACCGGTAAAAGAATCGTTGCACTGGTCAGAGAGGACATAAAGCCAGGAGATATAATGACAAAAAACGCATTCGAGAATGCGATACGGGTAGATATGGCGATGGGCGGCTCAACAAATGCCGTTTTGCATATCCCCGCGATAGCCCGAGAAGCGGGCGTGGATATTAACGTGGATATGTTCGATGAGATAGCGCGGGAAACGCCGAATTTATGTAAGATAATCCCTGCGGGGACCGATGAGATGGCAGACGTTGACCGTGCAGGAGGCGTTCCTGCGGTTCTTAACCGCTTAAAAGATATGCTAAAAGATTCACCCACGGTAAACGGAAAATCAATAAGGGAGATAGCAGAAGGAGGAAAAGTGCTGGATGACGATGTTATCAGAACCACAGATAATGCTTATTTCCCTGAAGGCGGCATAGCGGTATTAAAAGGAAACATCGCGAACAGCGCGATAATAAAGCAAACTGCGGTTGGCAAAGAAATGATGGTACATTCTGGTCCTGCTAAGGTGTTCTATACCGAAAAGGAATTGTTGGATGCGATAACTCCTTACGGGGCTTGCGGGGTCGCGGGGCAGAGCCTCACCGAAGCGAAAAGGATTGCAGAGGGCGATGTTGTCGTGTTACCATTCCAGGGTCCCGCGGGGGCACCGGGAATGCCGGAAATGCTGACGCCTACGGATGCGATAATGGGTGCAGGGTATAAAAAGGTGGCTCTAATCACGGATGGTAGGTTCTCAGGTGGCACCACCGGTCCTTGCATCGGGCATATTGAAATGGAAGCGTATAACGGCGGAGCAATCGGTGTGATAAAGGATGGAGATATAATAGAGATAGATATTCCAAACAGGAAGTTAAATGTTGGATTAAGCGATGGCGAGATTAAAGATAGGCTGAAGGAGGTTGAAATACCGGAAAGGAAGCTTACGCCTTTGTTAGAAGCTTACAGGAAGAAGTTTACCGGGATTAATTGTTATGGTAAATCAACTTAATACCGTTATCAATGATATCCTTATATGACACTCAGTGTTCAAAGGTACCTATCACTGATAGTTATATATATGTATCACCTTATACTGATAAATTATCTGTGGAACAGAATACCCCTCTAACGACAGATCAACCACCCTAACCCTATCACGTATATTCCTATCAGTACTCTTAACTCGCTTGGAAATGAATGGTCTCTCTTCTGGTGTGAGTTCCCTAACAAAGCGAGAACTGTTCCCATATAATTGCTTCATTTTGGACACCTCAAAAGGAAATATGTGTCCTAAATATATAACCCTTTACTTATGCGGGGTTGTATTTAACTTCTCTCTGTGCCTTATTTTAGGTAAAAATATA
>JAYEII010000132.1:0-5159 GCA_034660015.1 Methanobacteriota archaeon
ATGAAAAAAGATTTGGATACACTTTTGCAGGAATTAAGGAAGATACACGAGGATTTTAAACGTATTCCCGCAGATGAGATAGAAGTAGCTGATTGGGTGCGGTGGAAATGCCTGTATGGGTGTAGAGGCTATGCGAAGCATCTTACCTGCCCTCCGTATACACCAACGCCAGAAGAGACGAGAAAACTCATAAAGGGCTATAAAAAGGCGATTATCGTGAGATTCGAAGACGTGCAGCCGAATCCTGATGTTCCTTCTTACCATATCCATCACTTTTTATGGGATGCCATCAAGAAGATAAGCGATACGATGTTTGAGCTGGAAAGATGCGCTTATTTAGCGGGCTATTACAAAGCATTTGCGATGACGGCGCTTCCTTGTTCCTATTGTGAACCCTGCGTTCCAGAGAAGGAGAAAGTCTTAGATAAAGAGCCAAAGCGATTCTGCGCACATCAGGATAGAGCAAGACCGTCAATGGAAGCATGCGGGATAGACGTTTTCGCAACGGTTCGGAAAGTTGGCTATGTGGCGGAAGTGTTCACATCACCGTATGAAAAACTGACTTTTTACGGGTTACTTTTGCTTGACTGAGTAAATTTCACCGCAGAGCACACGGAGAACGCAGAGGTAAAAAAGTTTCACAAGAAAATTTTTAATAATCGGACGCAGATAATCAGGATTTTAAATATAAGGCATTTGATTGATAATTTGAGGAAATAGTTTTCTGCGTAAATCCGCGTAAATCTGCGTCCTAAATAGGTAGAAGTTATACTTTATATACAATAAAAAATCTTGTGATAATCTGTGTAATCTTGTGGTTAATAATTTTTGGAATGACTATAGATAGTCCCGGGAGGGTTCGAACCTCCGTCACTGGCTCCAAGGGCCGGTATGCTTGACCACTACACCACGGGACTGAGTGGGTTTTAGGTGTTTGTTAGGATTAAGGTTTTAGGTTTGAGGTGTAAGGATTGGAGCACCTGACAAGTTGCACCTCTCATTTCTTATAACTATATATCTATTTATTTTTTTATTCATTTTGTTGGGTTGGCAGGGTCACTTTTAACGGCATTGCTCGTTTCATCTTGTCTGTGTTAATCTGTGTCTATAATTTATTTTTGGGCTGGTTCATTCTTCTTCACCATGCTCTTCCCACATCTGCATATACTTCAACCCTAACTCGTTTAGCCTTGTTTTATCTATATGCGCCCCTATCGTGTACGTCCTGATAAAATGCTCAAACTCGCTATGTAAAGACCGAAAAGTTGGATGTTCCGCAGAAAGTAGCTCATTATCCTTCTGGAACTCATATTTTATCTCAAAATGAACTGCCGATTTCGTCAGCCGCTTCAACTCGTCAAAATCCAGCGAGTGGTAAACATGCAGGGGAATGTCCTGCACCTTTAACCTCGCAACTTTGTCTCGCGGATTGCATTCCAGAATGCGACTTTTTATGGCTCTTTTTATCTCGTGCGCATCGAGACTGCGGCAAACAATTGGCTCCAAATCCGCCATTTCTCTTGTCTTTAAATGATGAAATACGACTTCTTTTTCGCCGTTGGCATCCAAAGAGACTTCTAAGAACCCCTTCTTGTCGTTCACCTCGTTAAAGCTGAATCGTTCGGTTGACCCTGCGTAATAGGCATTTTCCATTACTCTCGTGCACCCGTGAAAATGGCCCAATGCGAGGTAATCGAGTTTTGCCAGGTCGTCAATATCAACCACCTGCTCGTTGAAGTCGCCCATCATGAATGTGGGCAGCCCAACACCGAGAACGCTTGCGTGAAGAAGCGCGACATTAAAATTAAAATTGGAATTAGAATTAGAACCATTAGCGTCAATATTCAACGTCATTTTATTCTTCTCGCCCTCTATATCATCGGAATGCGGAATCGCATGTAGTTGCAAATCGTCAATTTCAATGACTTCATACTTGTTCTCATAAACCACGTACACCTCAGGAATATGCTCAAACAGGCTGAATACACTGCCCGTTTCCTTCAACCGAGGCGTTTCGTGATTGCCTGAAATCACTACAAAGGGGATGCCCGCTTCACTTAACCTTATTAACTGCTCAAGAACGAAACAAATAGCGCGGTTTGTCGGGCGTACGGAATCAAACAGGTCGCCTGCGTGTAGTACTACATCTGGCTTTTCTTTCAACGCATAGTCTACAAATTGCTTGAACGCTTCGTAGGTGTCCACTTCTCGTTGGTTTAGCCCACTCGCTTCGTCTATCTTCCGATATGCTGAATAGCCTATGTGTGTGTCCGCGAGGTGGTATATTTTCTTCATTTTTTAAAAGAAAAACTTTTTTCTTCGCAAAAACCTTTACTAAATCTTTATCATCCTTTCTACCTTAGCAGTATCACGGCTTTCGGGCGAGCCCCATTTGTTCGAAATGAAAGTCAAAAGTGAATACTTTGTTAATTCCTAATGAATTCATTACCACTTTACTTGTACAGTCAGTAAAAGATCACTTTTTATCACTGTTAAATCTTTCAAAGGCACCCCAACTTTCTTCTTCGATATGCTCAGAGATATGAATTATATCGAGAATGTCCCCTTGCCTCATTTTTGGATTCTATCATGAAAAAGTAGCGTCTTCTCATAGCCAATGTGGAGGAGTAGGAAAGTATACGTTTCATCCAATACATAGGAAGTGGTAATAAGTCGTTTCTTTTCGTTTCTGAGTTCATCTCTGAATTTCAGCGCTTTAGCATGGTTTTTGTCAATCACGTCTTCTACAGCAATCCAGGCCCCAGTATCAACAAATATCACTATCTTTTCTCCCGTAGAGGTATCTATCATGCTCTTCTGAGGCATTGTGCAATTTACTACCAAGACCATCTTCCCCCATTTCCATAAAAGCTCTCCAGCCCTCTTCAGCAGAACTAACAACTTTTTCCTTTCTCAATACGTGTTCAAGAAGGGGCAATATTAACTCAATCTCATTTTCAGATAATCTTTCAATAACGGAGTGCGCCTTTGTCTTTATTTGAATTACATTTTGCTGATTTTCACCCATAATTACCTCCCTCTAACAGCCTTATGTACATTATCATATACACTATCTCTATATAAATCTAATGTTTCTTTACAGCCTGAACAACCGTCGCGTCAACACTCGCATTTAGCATTTATAGGCATTCCAGTAACAAATTGCAAAACCACGAGATTTCACAAGATTAACACAAGACCAGAGAGAGAAAACGATCTATAGTTCTTGATCTTTGCTTTTTCTCGTGAAACATGGGGCTTTCCCCCCATGACCTTGCAAGCCCTGTAAGGGCTTATGTGTAATCTTGTGGTTACTTTTTGGAATGACTATAGTTTTTGTTATCTCCTCTTTCGTGACACCCACGAACGTTTTCATCAACTTCTCCTTTACCTCTTCCGTTGCGCCTTCCACCGTTACTCGTATCAACGGCGAGGTATTAGAAGCCCTTATCAGCACCCAGCCTTCCTCCGAAAAGTCTATTCTTATCCCGTCCATCGTGTTTATCCTATCAGCGCCATATTCATTTGCTAAACGGTCAGCGAGTGCGTGCATCACTCCAAACTTCACCGTATCATCACATTCAAGGTTCATCCTCTCCTTAGGAAACGTTGGCAAGTCATCCACGAGTTCTGATAACTTCTTTCCCGTTTCTGCCAGAATCACCGCTATTTTTAGAGGGATTATCATCGCATCGTCAAACGGGAAAAAAGAAGGAATGACGTAATGCCCGCTTGATTCTATACCAAGCACTGCGTTTCTTTCGCTCGCTTCTTTTGTCAGGAACGTATGACCCACCGGTATTCGTTCTATTTTACCACCCAACTTTTCTAACTCACGCTCGATAAGCATTGAGCATTCAACATTTGCCAGAACAATTCCGTTTCTATCCCGCAATAAATTCTTAGCAATGATGACGCCACACTGGTCTGCGCTCAGCATTCTTCCCTTATCATCTACAATTGCCGCTCTATCACCATCGCCATCAAAAGCAGCGCCAAAATCCGCTTTTTTCCGTTTTACTTCTTCTTTTAACGTTCCCAAACTATCCTCCGTGAGTTCAGAGGGTCGGTTAGGAAAAGAAGCGTCAGGAGTTACAAACAGCAGCGCATCGGTCTTTAGTTTTATTCGTTTCATCACGTCTGGCGCTACCAATCCCATGCTCCCATTTCCGCAATCCAGCACGATTCTCCTCTCTTTAAAGATGTTCTCGCCGTTACCCTCAAATCGTTCCGCTATGTATTCTATGTACTCATTCTTCAAATCCACCTCTTGGTAGTCGCCGATTTCATTCCAGTAAGCTCGTCCTTCGTGTTCTTTCCCTTCCAGCACTATATCTCGTATCTCTTCATTCTCATCGGCGGAAAACCCTATTCCTGCTCCTGTATAAAACTTCACGCCGTTCCATTCGGGTGGCAGATGCGATGCCGTCACATAAGCCGTTATATCCTTCTTGAGCTGCCAGCCGCAGAAGGCGGAAACGCCAAATGAGGTTGTTCCTGCACTGGTCACGTCCATACCTGAAGAGAGCAACCCAGAGACAAGTGTGTTTGTGAGCACCCGGGAGGAAGAGCGTATGTCGTTACCAACAACCACATTCTTTTTGCCTCTCTTTTTTGCATACGACCCCAGCGCCAAGCCTATTTTTAGCATCGTCTCCGGGTACAGGTCGTCATTGTAAATACCCCGTATGTCATACGCCCGGAATATGTGCGCAGGTGTTTGTTTTTCGTGCATTGTCATGATGAGTCTTACCTTTCATAATGAGGAACGACATCGAATCTTATTGCATTTTCATTACTTGAGAACTTCACATAAGCCGAAAACGGTTCTCTTTAACATTGTGTGGGTAAACCCGAGGACAACTCCAATTTGCCTGTTACCAGATAAATCATCGTATTTCTGTATTTCACCGTCTTAAATCCGTAGGATCTTTTGACGACCGTTTTGACTTTGTTGTTCAATCCCTCAGCAACGCTATTGTCGAGTCCTGTCCTGATTGCTTCTATAATCCCATAAGAATGTTTATGCACGGTCTCCGCGAGTTTGACGATTTCTTCAATCTTACTGTGTGCAGCCCAAAAATACCACTTATTCAAATAATTCCACGCCGCTGCAAGGTCTTTTACCCGCCATAACCTCTGAAGAGCCAGTTTGAATT
>JAYEII010000133.1:0-5150 GCA_034660015.1 Methanobacteriota archaeon
GGCGTTGTTATGGAATTCTAAACGTTAAACATCTGTTTCAGCACATACACCTTGATCTTGTGGGATATTCTTTATTTGCTTGATTTAGCAGGGAGATATGTTCCACGGGAATTACCAAAGAGCCTTTTCTTTCTTGTTGTATATAAAGTATAATTCCATTCTATTTAAGTTGAGACACGGATTTACATGGATTTTTTTAACTTGGCAATGTCCGATTAACCGCAGAGTTCACAGAGAGAGAGCGCGCAGAGGATAGCGGTTTATAGTAGCTACTAATATTGGACAACATGCCCTTCTTTGACATCTGATTTTCTTTGCGAACTCAGCGTTCTCTGCGCTGAATTTGAAATGTGGCATTTGCATTGCTCGTTTCGTCTTGTCTGTGTTAATCTGCGTTAATCTGTGTCAATAATTTGTTTTCTTGCCTCCATACAATATTGAAACGCCCGATTTATTAAGCACATCACCTACTATTATCACTGATTGACTCTTTATATCCTCTTTCTTCACCTTCACGGCAATATCATCTAAAGTGCCTCTTATTATCCGCTCTTCTGCCCATGACGCTTTATGAACCACTGCTACATGTGTCTCCGGGGGATAGCCGACCCTTAGCTCTGAAACGACATCGTCAATGAGATGCACACCGAGAAAAATGACCATTGTCGCACCGTGCTTTGATAGTTCCGCTATACTTTCCTCTGCGGGCTTGCCGGTCTTCCCAAACGGTTTTGTGATTATCAGCGTTTGTGATATGCCGGGCGAAGTGAGTTCGCGTTTTAACGATGCTGATGCGGCAGAGAACGCCGTAACTCCGGGAACAAGTTCAAAATCTATATCAATTGACTCGAGGTATTCCATCTGTTCCAGAATAGCAGAATAGAAACTCAAGTCGCCGGTATGAAGCCGCACTACTCTCTTTCCCTCGACTGCAAACTTCTTGTACAGTGCGAATAAATCTTCCCTGGTCTTACCATAGCTATCTATCTGTATCGCATCGCCCCTTGCATATTTTAAAATGTCTTTGTGGACGAGCGAACCCGCGTATATTACCACGTCCGCACTTTCTATCTCTCGCTTCCCCCTTAGCGTGAGCAATTCGGGGTCGCCCGGTCCTGCGCCAACAAAAACCACTTTCGGTTTCATTTTGAACCACCAGATTCCACAGATTTCCACGAGATTTGCTGTGGGTTCTCTTCTTCCCTGTCAATCCTTCGTTGTCTCATTTTACTTTTATTCTGTGTTAATCTTGTGTAATCTTGTGGTTTTGGTTTTGTATCAATCTCCTTCTTCACGATAAGCGTAGAGAGGTAATGACCCGGCTGTTGTAATTCATTGAGTTTCCCAAAAACCATTTCTTGGTCTTCAAACCCAACCTTGACGCCCAAGATGGCTTTTTTATTGCCCAGCATCGTTTTTATCTCGTCCATATTTTTCGGCTTGAGGAATATCAATGAATCGGAGTTTTGAATTATCTGCACCGCATTTTCGTTCCCTTTTACGTCGGGGACAATGGAAACGATTTCATTTCCTTCTGCAATAGGTGCTTTAGCAATAGAAGAGCAAGCTGAGAAGGATGTCACCCCTGGTACTACTTCTACCTCATCCACAGCATCTTTAAAAATCTCCAGAAATCGGTAGAACGTGGAATACAGGCTGGGGTCACCCAGCGTGATGAATGCGACTGTTTCACACCCCTTCGCATTTTTCAACACCTCTTCCCACGCCTTTTCCCAATAGAAGGCCAATTTCGCCTGGTCTTTCGTCATTGGGAATATGGGTTCAACAACAATTGGCTTGTTCTTTCTCTCGTTTATAATTCCTTCAATCGTGAGCAAAGCAAGACTCCTTTTATCCTCGCTCGACCGTGGAGTAACTATCATATCCACTTCTTTGAGTATTTTATACGCTTTAATAGTGAGCAGTTCCGGGTCGCCTGGCCCCACGCCTATTCCATACAGCTTGCTGAGCTTCATTTCTCGTTGTACATAACGTATAACTTTCATCTATTTAAGACGCAGATTTACACGGATTTACACGGACACGGACTTATTTGAGTTTGACATTGTCGATTTTTATCATCTGTGTTAATCTGCGTTAATCTGTGTCTCTAATCTATAGTCATTCCAGTAACAAATTGCAATTAATAAATAATCTCGTGGAAATCTGTGTAATCTTGTGGTTATAATTTTCGGAATGACTATATTTTCTTGTCTCCATATATCAGGAATATGGGATAAGAAGGTGCAAGGGCGGTTTTCCCGCCTAAATTCTTGCCTTTGTTCAAGCAGATATTCAGAACCTCCGGATTGATACCTCTGTTCTTCAATACTGCTATGGCTTCCACGACGGTCTCAAGTCGGACTGCTGCAATAATAACCCTACCTCCCGTTTTCAAGTGCTTGAACACATTGCCAAACGACTTTTCAAGATTATCCGTGCCTCCAAAGAAGACAACATCAAAACGGTTGTTCAAATTAACCTTTTCCATCTCACCTAAGATAAGCGCGATTTTGTTATTTAACCCAAATTTTTCTATGTTCTTTCTCGCAATCTCAAAATTCTCTGTGTCCTTTTCTACTGCCGTAACATCGCAACCTAACCGCGCGAATTCGATGGACACGCTCCCTGAGCCTGTACCAGCGTCTAAAATCCTTTCGTTCCCTTTTATCCTCGCTTTGGAAACGATAATCGAGCGGATTTCTTCTCGCGTCAAACCTGCTTTTGACCTCGAAAAAAGGTTGTCAGGTATTCCCGTTGATTTATATTGCCACTTCACTTCCAAATTCTGTTCCATGCCACTCATTTCATCCACACCTCTCGCTACTGCTAAAAAAAATTATATCGTATAGCTTATCCATATCAACCCCGCTCCGCACGACATCTGCTAACTTATTGTATTCCGCGTCCCAATCAATCCCTCGCTTATTTTTGTCTTCGCTTTTGGTTTTGGTTTCGTCTGCACGCAACGGAGGCCACCCCTTTCTCGCTCTCACGTGGTCCAGGAAAGCGTGTCTGAAAGCATCATTATCGAATATCCCGTGTATATAAGTCCCGATAACGTTGCCATAAACAGCACCGCCACCACCACCATCGTCTATAACCTTCTCTCCTGAACGCTCAAATATCCTGAACGCATTCTTTATCTTGCCATCGGAGAAATAAGTCCTTCCCATGTGTATTTCATATCCCGCTATTTCTCCAGTGTAGAACGGCAAGTCAGCCATCGCCTGCACTTGATTCGTCATTTTCCGCGCATGACTTTTAAATACCGTCGTGGCAGGCAGCAGCCCGAGCCCCTCGGTCGCTCCGAGTTTTGATTCCACACCTTCCGGGTCCGTTATAGAGCTACAGAGCATCTGATAGCCGCCACAGATTCCAAAAACCTCGCACTTCCCGCTCCTCGCCTTCCCCACTATCTGCGATGCGTATCCGCTATTTTCGAGGTACAACAGGTCGCCTATCGTGTTCTTTGACCCCGGTATGATTATCACATCAGGCTCGCTTAATTTTTCTCCCCCGCCTACGTAACGTAGCGAAACGTCATCCTCAGCTTCTAAAGCGTCAAAATCAGTGAAATTGGCTATGTGCGGCAACTGAACGACTTCTATAGTTATCGCTTTTTCCTCGCTCGTTACAGTCGTTTTCCCTTTCGCCACTGACAAGGATACAGAGTCCTCTTCCTGTATCCGTATATCCTGGAAATAAGGAATAACGCCAATCACGGGTTTATTGATTCGTTTCTCAAGGAACACCAGTCCTGGTTTGAGTATGTCTATGTCCCCACGGAACTTGTTTATCAGAATAGCCTTCACCAACTCCCGCTCTTCTTCCTCAAACAACTCCAGCGTCCCCACGACCCATGCAAATACACCCCCCTTGTCTATGTCGCCAACGAGCACAACGGGCGCGTCTAAAAGTTTTGCGATGCTCATATTCACGATGTCATTCTCGCGAAGGTTCACCTCTGCGGGACTGCCTGCGCCTTCTATCACCACCACATCGTTTTCACGGTCCAGTTTCTCAAAGCAGTCCTGTATGAGGTTCAATGCTCTGGGTTTGTAGTCGTGGTATTCCTTTGCCGTCATATTGCCTATGGGCTTCCCTCGCACGATAACCTGGGCGCCCGTGTCGCTTGTGGGTTTCAATAAAATAGGGTTCATCTCCACTGTCGGCTCTTTACGAGCGGCGAACGCCTGGAATGCCTGCGCCCTTCCTATCTCAAGACCATCTGCGGTAGCATAACTGTTAAGTGACATATTCTGCGATTTGAATGGAGCGGCTTTGTATCCCTCCTGTGTGAGTATGCGGCAAAGCGCCGCCACAATTACACTCTTGCCCACTCCCGACCCCGTGCCCTGCACCATTATCCTTTTCGACATTTTAACACCTCGCAACCGCAGCCTCTATGAACCTGAGGAACGCTTTCTCGTTTCCCAATGCGTGAAGATGCGTGTATGAAGCGAGAACGTTTTCTCTGAAGATTCCATCCCGTTTGTTCTCTATTCCGACACCTTTTAGAAGCTCGTATGCGAATTCCGCCATAACCCCGTTCACCGTGGAATAATGGAACTCGTGCCCGCGAAATCTCGCACCTTTTTGAAAAAGAAGGTTGTCCGCTACGGCAACTGCTTCGACATAGCCCACCGCATGTAGCCGGTTTGTGAGTTTTGCAGAGCCTTTGAATAAGCTAAGCATCTCCTTGTCTTCAAGTTGCTCAAGACAGTAAAGCAAGCCACCGCATTCCGCGTAGAGCGGCGACCCATGCCGAATCACATCAACAAGCGCCTCACGTAAAGAACCGTTCTCTTCCAGCTGCTCTGCGTATAGTTCAGGATAGCCGCCACCGATGTAGAAAGCATCAACGTCAGGTAAAGCGTCCCGAAGCGGAGAGAAGGGGACGACTTCAGCACCGAAATCACGCAATACGTCTAAGTTCTCCGGGTAGTAGAAACAGAACGCTTCGTCCATCGCTACTCCCACCCTGACGCCATCAACAGTTCTTAACGGTGACTCGGGCTCCGGCTCTGCATCTGGAATCTCAACCTCTGTCGCTTCAAGCAGGCTATCCATGTCTATATTCTCCTCTACGAGCTTTGAATAGCCGTTCAATACTGTGCGGTCAACCTCATGAGCCATAAAAAGCCCTA
>JAYEII010000134.1:0-1853 GCA_034660015.1 Methanobacteriota archaeon
TTTTGTCATCCCTTATTTGTAATTGCAATGGCGATACAAGAATATTACTTACACTTCAATTTTTCTTGTAATAGTTAAACATTTTTTTTTCATTGTATATAAAGTATAGCTTCCTTCTATTTAAGACACAGATTTACACTGATTTACGCAGATTTATTTTAGTTTAACCGTATTGATTCTTATCATCTGTGTTAATCTGCGTTAATCTGTGTCTATAATTTATTTTTTCTTGTCCCGATTCCAGAACATTTAGTATATTTTCCACCGTTCTATGCCAGTCTGCGTCTTTGCTTATTGTCAATTTTGCACCCGCTTTGAGCGCATCTCTTTCTTCCTGTGTGTTCGTATACGCTGTAAACAGGTAAATGTTTGCTCCCGGGTCCTTTTCAATTACCCTTTTGGTTGCCTCAACGCCGTCCATCACCGGCATTCGGAGGTCCATCAGCACGAAATCCGGTTTCTGTCCTTCACTTTCCAGTTTGCTGTACATTTCCACTCCTGCCTTACCGTTTACGGCAGAGTGCACCGTGAACCTGTGCTTCTTCTTCTTCACCAGAAAGTAGGGCAGTAATTGGTGAATGGACTCTTCATCATCTATAAGCAAAATACTGTATTCCATTTTTATCCCGCGCCTTCTTCCTCTAAATTATTTCCCGCCAGCGCATCATTCACCAGTTGCTGGATTTCCGCGTTTTTTTCGCGTATAGTCCGGATTCTCGCTTTTTGGTCCTCGTCAAGATTGCTACTTTCAAGTAATACTTCTGAGGTTCCTCCGATGATAGACACGGGCGTGCTAATTCGGTGTGACGTTTCTTTTAGAAAGCTTTCTTTCAATCGAATTGAATGTTTTAATGCCTCCTCCGCATGCTTGCGCTCGGTGATGTCCTTAAAATTTTCAATAATGCCACTCAGTTCGCCATCAAGCTCCATAAAGGGAGTAGCCGTCAAAATGCACTGGATTCCGATGCCGTCATTGCGTTCCTTTTCTATTTCTACCTCGCATTCAACACGCTCTTCACCGCCGATAATCTGCTTTAGCGGACAGTTAGGCGTATGACATAGGGGGTTGTTCGACACCTCAAAGCACTTTTTACCCGCTGCTTTATCGTTGCCTATTCCAAATAAAGTTGAAAAAGTCTTGTTAACTTGAGTCACGTTGAAGTCTTTATCAATCATACACATCCCGTCCACTGCGGTGTTAAATATCTGATTGAGTTCTAAGTTGGCGACCTCAGCCTCTAAAGCCATCTGGTTAGCGCGTACTACGAGTTTCTCAATCTCCCGGTTTGTGGACTCCAACTTTTGGTTGGCAGCCTCGAGTTCTTTTGTTTTTTGACTCAATTCTTGTTCTTTTCTCCTTTCCTCCAGCACCTCTTGAATATAATGTATCAACGTATCAAATAGAGCCGTGGGATCTCCCTCCTTCTTGAGATACCTGTCCGCGCCTTTATTTAACGCTTCTATCGCCTCTTTCTCTTTTCCTTTACCGGTAAGGATAATAAACGGAATGTTATTCCCTTTCTTCCTCACTTCTTCCAGAAATTCTATTCCATTCATCCCGGGCATCGCATAATCAGAAATGACGGCATCAAAATTTCCCGTTTCCAGTTTCTCCAATGCCTGCCCCGCCGACAATACCGGGGTGATTTTAAAATTGCTATTTTGGGCTTCCAGGTATAATTGAGTTAGCTGAATAGCTCTTGGGTTATCTTCCACATGCAAAATCCTTACGTGGTTTTGTTCTGTCATTATTTATATCTAATATCGCCTCGTTCACTATCTTTCCTTTTCTGATATAAAAAATTTTCCATTAGTGATAGAAAAATTACAAACATTTAAAATTAATTTTTAGA
>JAYEII010000134.1:1953-5049 GCA_034660015.1 Methanobacteriota archaeon
ACCCATCCCGCTTATCTCAAAGATCCTTTTTATCAAGTCCAATCCATAACCGGTATTATCTCCATAGCCTCTTTCAAATATTATCTCTTTTTTTGATTCCGGCACACCCACACCGTCATCCTCATAAATCAATAATAGTCCATTTTCAATCTCTTTATAATAGACATTTATTTCACTCACTTCGCCACCATGTCTAATGGTATTATCCGCGAGGTTATAGAACACCTTTTCTATTAATGAGTCTGTATAAATCTCTAATCCTCCCAAATCGTTTCTCAAGATTATGGAATTCAAATTTATATCGAATATCCCATTTTCACAGGACGTTCTCATATCTCTCCACTCCGGTTCTTCTACCCCAAGTTCTTGATACTGTTTGGAGAACTTAAACACATTTTCCGCTGCACCAACCGACTCTTCTATTTTTTCCGAGCAATTCAGAATCACGTTATCTTTTGTATTTTCCCTTGCCATCTGAGCAAATCCACTTATTACGAAAAGCTCATTAGCTACATCATGTCGAGTCACACTCCCAACCAATTGTAGTTTCTCTTCGCTCTCTTTTAATTTCTTGAGCGATGCTTTGAGTTTCTCCTCCGCACGCTTGCGCTCCGTGATGTCGAAGGTAATGCCCACCATTCCTGTTACTTTCCCTTTTTCATCAAAAGAAGGAACTTTTGAAGTAGAAGCCCACCTTGTTTTGCCCTCTGCATCTGTAAACTTTTATTCAAGGTTCGTTATTGGTCTTCCTGATGTCATGACCTTTTTGTCGTCACTATGAAATTTCTTGGCTTGCTCTTTCGGGAAAAGGTCATAGGCATCTTTACCGGCAAGCTGATCAATAGGAACATTCACCATTTCTGCAAATGCTTTGTTTACAGCAATCAAATTTGATTCGATATCTTTATAATAAATAAAAGCAGGTATGGACGATAAGAGAACCTCTTGTTGTTCTGTTTTTTGTTTAAGCTCCTCCTCCACCCGCTTACGCTCGTTTTCCGATGCTTCCAACTCAGCAATCCGTTGGCGTAATCCTACCAATTCATCTATAAGCTGCTCTTTTGTCTTATCTTTGTATTCTTCTTTCATCTTACCCCTTTTGTTTTGTCTTGTGCCTTTTTTAATCTTCTTCTTCCTTTTCCTCTTCCCCTAAATAATTACCCCCCAGCGCATCCCGCACCAGTTTCTGTATTTCCTCGTTTCTTTCTCGTATAGTCCTGATTCTCTCTTTTTGGTCCTCGTCAAGATTGCTGGATTCAAGTAATATATCTGAGTTCCCTCCAATGATAGATACCGGAGTGATAATTCTGTGTGACGTCTCTTTTAGAAAGTGCTCTCTCAACCGATATGCCTCTTCCACCTTCTTTTTCGATTCTTCCACCTTTTCTATATGTTCTTGCAATGAAGCGGTCATGTGGTTAAATGCCGTCGCCAGCTCGCCGAACTCATCTTTTCGGTCAACGTCAATCCTGTGGGAAAGGTCACCCTTTGAAATGGCTTTTGTTCCCTCTGCCAAATCAGTTATGGGTTTTGTTAGCGTACTGGCAACGAAATATCCTACGAGTGCCGCGAGCATTATAATCAATATCGTTGCTGCCCCGAGATACAGATACAGCGTATTTGTTTTCTCGTCCATTTCACTCGCCACGTCCACCGCAGGTTGAATAACCTCTTCAAAAGGAGCCATCAGAGCAATGCTCCAGCCCGTAATGTTTACCGGTGCATACGCGATGTAAAACGGTTTTCCCTCGTGCGTAATCCGTTCGATTCCGCTCCTTCCTTCCACCATCTTCTTCACCGCGGTGTTAAACTCCGTTTCGCCTGCTGTAAGGTCTATCTCCAGCATGCGAGCGTCGGGATGTGCAATCACTTTTCCTTTATCATTTACCATAAACGCATACCCCGTCTCCTCCACCGTTACGCTTGCGACACGCGCGGACAGCGTCGTCAGGTCGGTCCAATAAGTTACAGAGCCAACCATCTTATTTTCTTCGCCCAGTGGTTCAAGAGGGGCTCGGCATACCGGAACGGTACAAGTCATGCTCGGCTCCCCCGTACACCCAATTACTGTCCAGACGGGTCCCAATCTTTCTCCTTTTTCTCTTACCGCTTTGTTCTTTGGACAGTAGTATGTATTATGAAAGGGCAGTGGAATTTTAATAGGCGTCTTCGAGTAAAGTAATACGGTACAATAAGTTGTGTTCCCCCAATAGTCAAGCCGCACCATATCATAATCCTCATGGCTGTCTATTTGACTCCTTATTGTCTCCCCGGCAATTAAAGACCGGTCAATATCTTTTTGTGCCTCTTTCGTCAGCAGCCCGTACATGAAGTTGTACAACAGGAACTGGTCGCAAGTGCCTTTCTTGCTATTCACCTTCACTAACGTATTTACACTCATCAACTTTGACCACAAAGTGCCGTTTATTCTGGTTGCCTTCTTATGGCTCGCTGGTCGCTCCGCATAACTGCCCGCTGCTAACGTCCTGAGGGCTGCATTCAGCTTCGTATCGTTTGCATCATCACATATAGCTAATAGTTCGTCGTACGATGGGTCTGAGATAGTACCATCCAGAATCCCGTTTATCCTGTTCCTGTTAGCCCCGTGCTTCCAGTCGGCGTAGCCAAAGTTAGCGTATATGTCTTCCTGGTATGTGTAATCCGCGTAGGCGTCATTTGTAAAGGCGTGATAAACGTAAGATGCAGAACCTGCCGTGTTACTGGCAACTTCGGAGCAGAACTCGCCGACCTCATGTGCCTTATCTTCCGCTAAAAACATAAGATTCGATTCCGCACTTGATTTTAATTCATCTCTTGTTATGGAAACGGCAGCCTTGTCTGCACTGTCGAGGGTGTTCGAACCGAGATAGCCCGTAACAGCCGTGGACATTATAATAATTATCAGAAATAAAGCCAATACCTTCTCTCTAATCCCGAATTTAATGCCTTTTCCTTTCATTTTTTTCCCGGGTTATGCATCCCATATTACCCCTCTTCCCGAAATATCTCCGATTATACCTTTTTCTATTAGCTTATCCAGATGAATGCGCAGCTCCTCCGACTTGACCTGGATGCCAAATTTACGCTGAATTTCTC
>JAYEII010000135.1:0-5040 GCA_034660015.1 Methanobacteriota archaeon
TCGTTTCTCATCCATTGGATGTGAAAAAAATATAAAAATGTGATTGTTTAAGATTGAAAGTTATATGCTCTCGGCGTGTTAGCATCGCCAACTTTGGTTTTGTGCTGTCTTTAAGTTTACGGGAATGGGCTCGATGTATACGCTATTTCTCGCAGCTTATCGGCATCGTCATAATAAAAAATGCCGACCGGTGCGATACGCATTGCAGCTCCATTTCCGTACGAGCCTTTACCACCGAACAGCGTTTTTGACGCTTCTTCCCAACTCTCGCCTTCGGTTATCCGTCTCAAAGCTTCCTTAGACCCGGGACCGTAGCCTCTGCTCGGGTCGTAATTCTCGGTGAACCTGAGCGCCATGTCCTCGCCATTGAAGCCTTTATTCCCTATCAACGATTCTGCAACGCCTATCATCATCTCCGTATCGTCTGTATAGCGACCAGAAATCATTTCCCACGTATCGCTCCGCCCCCTCACCGAATTGACTTCGTTCATGCTATAGCCTTCCAGCGGAGCACCTGATGCATCTCCTACGGCAGTGCCTATTAAAGCACCGATGAACTTGGATTTCATTTTCCCCGTTGTACTTTACCGCTGAACTCGCTGAGAACACAGAGCGCAGTTAGTTTATATATTTGTGGTTATATTATAATTAAATTTGTGTAATCAGTGGTTGATTATGTTCGGGAAGTTGTTTAATCGGAAAGAATTGGAAAAGAAGATTGAAATACTGCAAGCACGTATTGATGAGCTTGAATCGAAAAATAGAGTGCTATCCACGCGATTATCGAAGCAGGAGGTGCGAACTAAAAAGGCGGTATCCGATAAACAAGAAGCGGATTTGGCATTGAAAAAAGCAGAGAAGGAAATAGAAAATCTCAAACGCACGCTTGGGAATCAGAAAGAGGAAACGCAAAAAACTGACGACTTAGCATTGACCTTCAAACGAGCTGTAACATTAACAAATGCTCAATCTTGTGACATATTGGCGCAGATTGGCTCGGTCTCTTCAAGAAATGAAGACCTTGTCACGGTCTATCTGCGTCCAGATGAATCAGTCACCGACCTGAATGGATTTGAAAGTGCTATTGAACTTGAACAAGATGTCAAACACCTGATGCAAAGGATTGAGTCACCGACAGGTATGGCGCTCTTCTGTGATATGAAAAGGCTGGGGGTGGTGAGGATGCTCATGACACCGCCGTTTCCGATAGGTGAATCCGGGTGGAAACTCGACCGTGCCTTTGATACCACGCAGCTACAGGAACTATTAGAGCAGAATCAGGTGATTGGCATCGTATTGGCACATGCAGGGGAGACGTTTATCGGAATATCAAATCGAGAAGCGGTTATTGATTACAAGGTTGTTCGCAGTAGTATAAAGGAGAAGCACACGAAAGGGGGAATGAGTCAGCGTAGATTTGAACGGCTTCGAGATGAGGACATCCGGCATCATGCAGAGAAGGCAAGAGGTGTATTTGAAGCGCTGGTGGATGTGTATAAAGACGAGCTTAAAATGGTAGTTGCAAGCGGCGAGCATAATCTGATTAAGGAGATTACAGGTGGCGATTCCGGGTACCGGTATCCGTTTCCGCTGCTCATCAGAAGTATAGACTTAAAAGCAAGGGTAGAAAAGCATAATATTGATAAGATAAGGGTGTTGGCGTGGTCCGCGAGATGGTATAATATCTGTAAATGAGAACCACGAGATTCCACAAGAAACCTTTTCTTAGAAAGAAAAGCTTTACCAACAACTTTTTTACCTTCGGTAAAAACCTTGACTAAAAACATTCACTTAGTTTTTCTTTTAGCACAGGTTTTCTTTTTGTAAAAAAGAAAAAGTGTTGTGTAATCTTGTGGTTATAAAAGGAACAGTGTGATGCCAAGAGTCAAAATGAAAGAACAAGCGAAGCAGAAGGTTAAAGAACTCGTTGACCGATTCATGTATAATCTTGACGTTTATAAAAAGTCGGCATATAACGAGGCACAGGTAAGACGTGAATTTATTGGCCCCTTCTTTGAAGCCCTAGGCTGGGACGTGAGCAATAGGCAGGGGTTTGCGGAGCAGTACAAGGAGGTCGTTCTTGAAGACACGATAAAAGTGGGGCGTTCAACCAGAGCACCGGATTACAGTTTCAGAATCGGCGGTCAGCGTAAGTTCTTTGTCGAAGCGAAGAAACCTGCGGTGAACATAAAAGAGGACGTCAGCCCGGCATATCAACTAAGGCGGTATGCGTGGAGTGCGAAACTGCCGTTGTCTGTCGTAACGGATTTCGAGGAGTTCTCGGTTTTCGACTGCCGAATCAAGCCCAATCCAAACGACAAATCCAGTGTGGGGCGAATCGCATACTACACGTTTGACGAATATCTCGACGGCGATAAGTTTGACGAGATATACGATGTCTTTTCAAAAGAAGCGGTGCTCAAAGGTGGTTTTGATAAGTACGCGGAATCAACCAAGGGTAAGAAAGGCACTGCGGAAGTTGATAGCGAGTTTTTAAAGGAGATAGAGAGCTGGCGAGAACTGCTGGCTAAGAATATTGCGCTCAGAAATCCAGACGTGTCCATTTACGAATTGAACTATGCGGTGCAGAAAATCATTGATAGAATAATTTTCCTGCGGATTTGCGAAGACCGAGCAATCGAACCGTACGGGCAGTTGCAAACGAAAGCGGAATCCGGTGACGTGTACACGCATTTGCTTAACCATTTTAAATTAGCGGAATCCAAATACAACAGCGGGATATTTGATTTTTACGCCGATAAGATAACGACCTCGTTGAGCATTGATGACCGCGTCTTGAAAACGATTATTCAGAGTCTGTATTATCCGAAGTCGCCTTATGAATTTTCGGTGCTCGGCGTAGAGATTTTAGGGAACGTGTACGAGCAGTTTTTAGGTAAGGTCATCAGGCTGACCGCCGGGCATCAGGCAAAGGTGGAAACGAAGCCGGAGGTTAAAAAGGCGGGTGGCGTGTATTACACGCCGCAATACATCGTGGATTATATCGTCAAGAACACGGTGGGTAAATTAGTTGAGGGAAATGGGAAGACGCCAGAAGAGATTGCAAAAATAAAGATTCTGGACCCGGCGTGTGGTTCCGGAAGTTTTCTTATTGGTGCGTACACGTATCTGCTGCGGTATCATCTGGATTGGTACCTGAATAACAAACCGAAGCAGCATAAAGAGGCGGTTTTTCAGGTTCGCGAGAACGAGTGGTATTTGACCACGGCGGAGAAGAAGCGGATTCTTTTGAATAATATTTTTGGCGTTGATATTGACCCGCAGGCGGTGGAGGTGACGAAACTGAGTTTGCTGTTGAAGGTGCTTGAGAACGAAAGCCGCGAGAGCATTGACCAGCAAGTGAAATTGGGGCTGGAGGGTGTGCTGCCGAATTTGGGTGGTAATGTCAAGTGCGGGAATTCGCTGATTGGAGCAGATTTTTATGGTACAGGGCAGCAGGAAACGCTGTTTGATGAAGCTGAGATAAGGCGGGTTAATGTGTTCGACTGGGAGGACGATGTGAAAGGGTTTGGAGAGATTATGAAAAGGGGTGGGTTTGATTGTGTTATTGGGAATCCGCCTTATGTGCGGCAAGAACTGCTGAAAGAGCAGAAGGAATATTTCAAGACCCATTATCACGTGTATCATGGAACTGCTGACCTGTATGCCTATTTTATCGAGAAAGGGGTTTCTTTGCTCAGTTCTGAAGGATTGTTCAGCATAATCGTTGCCAATAAATGGATGCGTGCAAATTATGGAAAAACACTCAGGCAGTGGCTTAAAACAAAGCGGGTCGAGGAGATTGTCGATTTTGGCGACCTTTCAATGTTTAAGAACACCACAACTTACCCTTGTATTATTCGGATTTCCAGCGGGAAACTCCATCCAACATTTGAGGTGACACAGGTTGAAACTTTGGAGTTCCCAGACCTTGAGACTTATGTGGAAGAGCATCAATATGCGTTGAATCAGGATGAGCTGGATGACGGGGGTTGGTCGCTGGTCGATGAGCAGACTGCTGCATTGCTGAAGAAGTTACAGCAGGTTGGGATTCCACTTGGAGAATATGTGCAGGGAAAAATTTATCGAGGTATCGTAACAGGTTTGAATTATGCGTTTGTCATCGATGCGGAGACTCGTAAACGACTCATTATTGAAGATCCCAAAAGTGCAGAACTGATCAAGCCATTTCTTGTCGGTAGAGACATAAAACGGTATCAGTTACCACAAACGGATAAATATCTCATTTTTACGCGAAGAGGAGTGAATATCAAAGAATATCCAGCGATAGAATCCTATTTGAAGCAATTTAAAGAAAAACTCATGTCAAAACCAAAAGATTGGGAAGGAGATAAATGGCCCGGGAGAAAACCAGGTTCATACAAATGGTATGAAATCCAAGATACTATTGACTATTACACTGAATTTGAAAAGCCAAAGATATGTTGGGGAAACTTATGCAATGTGGCGTCATTTACAATCGATTTTGAGAGTTTATACATCAATGCACCCGCTTGTATCTTGAATTCTAATGATAAATACCTTTTGGGCTGTATGAACTCAAAACTTCTTTGGAGATTTCTCCAAGAAATTGCTGCCGGGAGACGGGGTGGTTTCATCGAGGCAAAGCCCTTTTATGTTGAACAGCTCCCAATCCGCATCATAGACTTCTCAAATCCAGCCGAAAAAGCTCAGCACGATAAACTCGTAGCTTTGGTGGATAACATGCTTGAACTGCAGAAGAAACACCATAATGCGAGAATGGAGCGGGATAAAGAGCTTTATGAACGGCAGATAAAGATTGTTGATGCGCAGATTGACAGGCTGGTTTATGAGTTGTATGGGCTGACGGAGGAGGAGGTGAAGGTGGTGGAGGGTGGTTTTTAAATGAAGGGTGTGTATCCTATCTATTATTGGATGGTAATAAAAAATGTCAAATCGAAAATATAGATTTAAAGTTGATGACATACCCCCGAAAAATGTAAAACCCAAATCAATGTGGAACGATTCGACTGAGGTATCCCATCTCATAGAATTCCG
>JAYEII010000136.1:0-5036 GCA_034660015.1 Methanobacteriota archaeon
ATTCTTTCCGGAAATATCCCGGAAGACATGTCAGCGACTGAAATAGGGCATTTTATCGGCGGGTTCGTGGGTTACTGGAGAGAGGCATTAAAAAGTGTGTTTTCCGCTTTGTAAGGGGGAAAGTGAATGAGGGGAGAGCAAGAAGATATCGAGACGAAAAATTATTAACCACAGATTACACAGATTAACACAGATGATAATATAGCGGTATAGTGGTTTGGTGGTTTGGTCAAAGGGACTGAGCCGCTAACGAGCTAAACCTCTAAACTCGCTTAGTCCGTGTAAATCTGTGTCTGCTAAAATAGGAAGAAGTCATAGGAAAAAGAAGAAAAGGTGGTAACAAAAAGGAGATAAAATGATAAAAACAGAAAACCTGACAAAGGTGTATAATGGAAATAAGGCAGTGGATAGTCTGAATTTGGAGATAGCCGAAGGCGATATATTCGGCTTTTTAGGTCCGAACGGAGCTGGAAAGAGCACGACAATACTGATGCTCGTGGGACTGATTGAACCCACCGAAGGCAAGTGCATCATAAACGACATCGAGGTAGCGAGGAATCCGCTTAAAGTAAAGGAGCTCATTGGATACCTGCCGGAGAACGTTGGGTTCTACGGCAATATGACCGCGGAGCAAAACCTCGATTACTTCGCTCGATTCTATGCAACGATGGATGCGGATGAGAGGAAAAAGAGAATAGAAGAACTGCTTGAGCTAGTGCAACTTGACGGCGTAAGCCAGAAAGTGGGAGGGTATTCAAGGGGAATGACGCAACGACTTGGATTTGCACAGGCATTGCTTAATAATCCGGGGGTTATTTTCCTGGATGAGCCCACTACGAATCTTGACCCGGAAGGGGTATTACAACTCAGGCAAACGCTCAAAAAACTATCGGATGAAGGAAAAACGATCTTCTTTTCTTCTCACATTTTAGCCGAGGTCGCTCAGGTCTGTAATACGATAGGCATAATCTCAAATGGCACGTTGATAGAGCGCGGCACACTGGATGAAGTCAAGACGAAATTAGACGTGCGGAAGACCGTCAAGATTATCGTGGAAGCAACAGAAGATATGCCCGCGATAGAACATGAAAATATCATTAACGTGGAATACAAAGGTAGAAAGGCGGTCATAGAAGCAAAATCCGATATAAGAGAATATATATCGCGGTATTTGCTTGAACACAACGTTGGAATTAAGGAGCTGAGAATAGAAGAGCCAACGTTAGAGGATGTTTTCATGGAATCCGTTTATAAGGGTAAAGGAGGTAAATAGATGTCTGGAATATTCGTAGTGGCAAAAAAAGAGTTCCTGGACCACGTAATGGGCAAGAAATTCCTGGTGATTCTCGCGATACTCATGCTAATTTCGCTTTTGGCGATGCACCAGGGCGTTGAGAGCTATAATAAGCAATTGGATAGCTATAAAGAACAAACGGCAGAAATAGAGGAGCATCCGGAGGGAATGCCCCGGGGTTGGATGCCAGAAAAACCTTCGATACTATTCGTTTTCCAGATGATGAGTATGTTGTTTGGCATTCTTTATGCGATACTGGCAATAGCGATTGGTTTCAATTTGATCTCTGGCGAGAAAGAGAGTGGCTCTCTGAAGTCGTTGTTATCGCATCCCGTGTTCCGCGATACGATAATCAATGGTAAGGCGCTCGGCGGAATGGGAGCACTGGGATTTGCAATGCTGGTTATGACGTTATTGTCGATAGGAATACTAATGATGCTGGGGATCATGCCGACCGGGGACGAATTTGTGCGGATTTTAGTGTTCATGGGATTTACGCTGTTGTTTATGTTCTCGTTTTTTGCGATTGCACTGATGTGCTCAACGATTGCGAAAAACAGTACCCGCGCAATAACGTACTCACTTGTAATATTCGTTGTGATATCATTCGTCATGCCTATAGCAGGCTCGATCGTCGGTATGCAACTCGCGGGTGACACGCCTGAGTATCCCGGGATGAGGAGACAAGAGATAAATGTATCTGAAGGCGAAGACATAAGCAAAGAAGAACAAATAGAAGAACAAGAGAGAATACAAGAAGAATGGCAAGAAGAAATGCAGGAATATATGAAGAAAGTGATGAGGGTGCAAGAGATGTTTTCAATAGGCGATCCAAAGAGCAATTTCGATAAAGTGTCTTCTGCAGTTCTTGACCCGACATTTGAATCATTTTTTGTATTTGGTGGTCCGACGAGAGAACCCCCTGCTGAAACGAATATCCTCGAAGCTCTGGGAATGGTGTGGAAGAATTTACTCGTCTTACTGGTCTTTCCGGTGGTAATGTTTGCAATTGCATACATAAAATTCATGAGGATGGATATACGCTAAAAAATGAAAAGAAAGAAAATAGAATATAAATTAGACACAGATTAATGCAGATTAACACAGATGAAAAGAAAGAAAAAATCCGTGTAAATCCGTGTCTTAACTCAAATAGGAGGAAGTTATACTTTATATACAATAAAAAACGGAAAAAATGAAAGCAAAAAAGAAAGCAAAAGCGAGGAAATTAGTGCCAATCCTTACTCTATTTTTATTTTTTCTCACGCTATTTTTCCTTTCTCCAGCGTTAGTGGCAGCGCAAACAGAAGGTGTGGAGAAGAGAGTGGAGATAAGGTGCGATTTCCCGGCTCAGAAGATAGAAGCAGGAGATACCGCTATTTTTGAGCTACTGCTCGTAAATCATGGTAAAACCGCCACGTACAGTTTGCGATGGTGGGCATACCGAGAAGCGAAGAATTGGGACATAAAATTTGAGGACGGCGATAAGGAAGTGTATAAGACATTGCTTCCCGAAGGCAGCACCGCAGGCAGCCCCAAGACGGTAACACTCGCCGTTGAGACACCAGGAGATGCAAAGGTTGGAGAATCTCCAATACACGTGCATATTGGTGACGGGCGCATTACGCTCTACGTTAAAATAACGGAGACGCATAAAGGAGAGAAGGGGACGCTTGCTTTGACTGTTACGGACAAAGACGGGGACAGCATTAAAGGTGCTACGGTTAGTGTTTATAACGGGAATAAATTTGTGGATTATGCAAAGACAACCGTAGAAGGGAAGATAGAACTGGAGTTAGGAAAAGGAGAATATACTGCTGAGATATTAAAAGAAGGGTATCATGCGAAGGAGACAGAGGATTTTAAGATAAGGATAGGTGGAACGACAGACATGGGCATCATCTCATTGGAGCAAAAAGAGTTTTATGCGGAGGTTTCAAGCAAATCGCCTTCTAAGACCGCGATGGTTGGAGAAAATCCCTTGTACCAACTAAAGATAAAAAATAGCGGTAAGGCGGACGATGCGTATGGATTAGACATTGACGGATTACCGGAGGATTGGTATTGCAGGTATAAGGAGACGGAAGAGGGGAAAGAAGACATTTCTGAGCTCTTCGTCGGCTCAGGAGAAGAGAAAACGTTGTATTTGGAGTTTGTTCCCCCGTACGATGTGGAGATAGGAGAATATAACTTTACAAGCTTAATTCAATCTTCTACGGGGCAGTATGAGCTCGAGCTTACGTTAAAAGTCAGGGGGAGCTATGAAATGAGGTTGTATTCCCGCAGGCTTAGCTACGAGATAAAAAGGGGTGAGAGGGCTTCTATCGAGCTGACCGCTTCAAATGCCGGTAAGGGCGGTACGATAACGAATATAAAACCAGAGATAAGCGCTCCAGAGGGCTGGACTGCGACGATAAATCCAAAAGAGGTGACGAGTTTGAAACCCGGTGAGAGCGAGACGTTCACGATGAAAATAACGCCTCCCGGTGATATTACACCCAGCGATTACAAGGTGACGGTGAAGATTAAAAGCGACCAACTGGAGGAGGAAGAGGATTTTAGAATAATCGTCGAGGAATCGTCTAACGTAGCCCTCTATGGCGTGGTGATCATCGTTATAGTGATACTGGCTTTGGCTTTTATGTTCAGGAAGTACGGGAGGAGGTGATCTATCGTATCGTCTATTCCTCACTCTTCGCTTCAACAAAAATCTTTTGGAGCAACCAGCATATCGTGACCCCGACATTCTACTATTGTGAAAAAGCCCGTACTTTCCACAATTTCTCTTGCTTTTGTCATTTTCATGTGCCCGGGATCCATAAAGAGAAAGCCATCCTGTTTGAGTAGCCGATGAATTTCACGAAACAGTGCATGGTGGTCATTAATCAGGTGAAGCGTGTCAATAAGCAAGATTAGGTCAATATTTGAACCTTTAATTCCTGTGTTATAGGAATCGATTAGGATTGCCTCAATGTTTGTTAAAGACTCACGAGCCGCTTTCTCTTTTACCGTCTTAATAGCCAGTGGTTGGATATCTACTGCAAAGACTTTGCCCTTTGACCCAACTAACTTGGCTACAGGCAGTGTATAGCGGCCTGGCCCACATCCATAATCAACCACTACCATTCCCTCTTTCAAGGGAATCTTCTTCAAATGTCGCCGTGGGTTACAGATGAGATCGATGAAGTTATAGAACCATATATTAATCTTGTAAACAGCATCGGGCTCAGGTTTAAGTTTCTTCTCCATATCTATCATGGCACTGTAGTTTTTACCTTTCTTCGTATTCATAAATATAATGCTATAAAAATCCCAAGTAAAATTACCTGACCTACTATGCCATCTGATTTATAAAAAGCGAAAGAGCATATCAGAAATAAAGAAGCAAGGATAGCCGTTGAAATGATTATGCTCTGGATGCCCCCCGGCAAACCACCATCTATCCATATAAAAGACTCAAAGAATAATGTCCAAATGCAAGTTGTTGCTAGAATTGACCATTTTGGTTTAATGTTCCTTTGAAGAGAAGTCTGGAAGATGTGCAAAAAGAATAAGTTGCAGCTAAAGGAAATAATAGACTTGTTGCAAAATAATATCCTGCGAAAGAAAGAGGTACTCCTATACCTGCCCCCACTTCCGGTTCAACAACACTTCAAATGATAATTCCACAATCCACACGATATCAACATAGCCACATCATTAAATTCATCTTTTTTATTCCGAAACTTATCGCTCGTTATCC
>JAYEII010000137.1:0-5027 GCA_034660015.1 Methanobacteriota archaeon
AACCGCATGGTTTATTTACCACGCGGTCACCACATAGACCGAATCCAATTGGGATTTCTATTGTGAGGTTAATTGAAAGGAGAGGAAATATATTGAAGGTTAAAGGCATAGATGCAATTGATGGCACCCCTTTGATAGACATAAAGCCGTATGTTCCAGAATTTGGTGAAAAAGAGAAGAGAGAAGTGAAGATAGGATGGCTTGAAGGGAAGATAAAGAGATGAAAGCCCTGATAAGCGTATTCAACAAGGATAACGTGATAGAATTTGCAAGAGTACTAAATGAGTTTGGAATAGAGATAATTGCGACTGAAGGCACCGCAAAGCTGATTTTGAAAAGTGGAATCCCTGTAACAAAAGTATCAGCGTTTACAGGATTTCAAGAAATACTTGGCGGTAAAATAAAGACCTTGCATCCACGGATTCACGCAGGAATTGCAACCGCGGAGATAGGAATCGTTGCTGTAAACCTCATACCCCTGGATTTAGATTTGAGTTTGGGTTTGGCAACCAAAAACGCGCTTAATGGCATGGACATCGGCGGTGTTGCAATGCTTCGCTCAGGGATAAAGAATTTTGAACACGTTGCGGTTATCGTGAATCCCGCGAGATACGATGCGATAATCAAGGAGCTCGAAAAAGGCGAACTTTCGCATGATACGAAATTACGTTTGGCTCGCGAAGCATCGGGATATATATTAGACTACGAAACAAAAATTGGAGAGATATTAAAGGGGATGAAATAGGGATTATTTTTATCTTTTCATCTGAGATATTTTATTGATGCAAAGAAACAGCTTTGTTGAAGGCGACCGCATAAGGATAAAGAAGAAGAGCGATAGCGGTGTTGTCGTTTATGAAGGCGTTGTTATGCCGACAGCCACAAGAAACGTGGTTATAAAACTCGATAGTGGCTACAACATTGGTATACGACAGGAAAATACGGAAATAGAAGTTATAGGGAGAGGAGGAAGGCTAAAAACAGAAAAAGAAGCGAAAGAAGGAGCAGTGGAAGGGGAAGAGGCGCGAAAAAGGGAAGTAAAAGAGGGTTTACCCGCCCTGTCCATTCTCTCTACCGGCGGCACAATTGCCTCTAAAGTGGATTACCGAACCGGTGCGGTTTCTCCTCAATTCTCTACCGAAGACATACTTGAGGCAATCCCGGAATTAGGGCAGATAGCGAACATCAAAGGAAAAGTGATTTACAGCATACTCAGCGAGAATATGCGTGCCGAATACTGGCGTAAACTCGCCGCGGAGGTCTATAACGAGATAAAAAGTGGTGCAGAAGGTATAATCGTTACGCACGGTACGGATACAATGGGTTATACTGCCGCAGCGCTATCTTTTATGGTGCAAAGCCCCGTGCCGGTTGTTCTTGTCGGGTCGCAACGCAGTTCAGACCGCCCATCCAGCGATGCCGCAATGAACACGATATGTGCCGCGAAAGTTGCATGCAGCGACCTTGCGGAAGTTGTGGTAGTAATGCACGGCAGCACCTCCGACAATTTCTGTCTCATTCATCGTGGCACGAAAGTGAGGAAGATGCATACTTCGGCACGCGACGCTTTTCAATCAATAAACGATACGCCAATAGGAAAAGTGATTTATGATGCAACCGACATAAATAAGATACGGTTTGAGTTCTTCTCTGCATATACGAAGCGAGGTGAGAACGAATTAGAGCTGAGCAACAAGCTCGAGGACAAATGCGGTCTTATAAAGTTCTATCCCGGTGCCGATCCCGCGATACTCGATTTCTTCGTAGCGCAACAGGGATACAGGGGCATTGTTTTGGAGGGAACCGGATTAGGGCATGTATCTGCGGAATGGATTCCCGGCGTGGCAAGAGCAATAAAACAGGGCATACCCGTCGTGATGACTTCTCAATGCTTATACGGGACAATCTGCGATAGAGTTTACGATATCGGTCGCGATTTACTTCGTGCGGGAATAATAGAGGGCGAGGATATGTTACCAGAAACCGCGCTGGTAAAGTTAATGTGGGTGCTGGGTCAAACCAGCGATATGGAAGAAGTAAGGAGGTTGATGCGTGACGAGAAAATAAAATATTGATTTATCACCGCGGAGAGCGCAGAGAGCACAGAGTTTGTAGATGGACGGTTTCAATCATTGTTTATTTTTTCTTGTGCCTTTGCGTTCTCCGTGTGCTCTGCGGTGAAATTTAAGGATTTAGCAATTTTTTCTGTACGCGCATTTTGCAGCGAAAGTCCCAGCTCCGACGCCATTGTCTATATTCACCACTGCTAATCCGGGTGAGCAGCTCTGGAGCATAGAAAGAAGCGATGCTACTCCTTTTCCGCCCAGCCCATAGCCCACCGAGGTAGGAACCCCTATCACGGGAACGTTCACCAAACTTGCTACTACAGAGGGCAATGCCCCTTCCATACCGGCAGCCACAATTATCGCCGCTACATTGGCGTTTACAATCCCCTCGAGCGGTTCTACCAGCCGGTGTATGCCTGCAATGCCCACGTCATACGCCTTTATCACCTCGCATCCACACGCCTCGGCAACCACTCTCGCTTCCTCGGCAACCGGTAAATCAGCAGTTCCCGCAGCGATTAGCCCTATTTTGCCTGCCTTTTCAAACTCATACCCCCTCTTCTGCACCCGTATCGTTTTCGCAACTTCGTTATAATCAATTTCAAACGCTTCGCCTTGTTCTTGTTCTTCCAGCCGCTTTTTTATCGCCCCTACATCCGTTCCTCTTGCCCTGCTTATCAATGCAAAACCTTTGGCAGTTGCAAGTGCAATTGCTATATCCGCCACTTCAGCGCTGTTCTTACCTTCTGCAAAGATTATCTCGGGTATGCCCGTCCTGTACTGCCGGTTTACGTCTATTCTTGCAAAATCTTTTAATCTCCTTACACTTTCCTGTTTTAGTTCCTTGCACGCCTCTTCTATGCCTATTTCACCACTTGCAAATCGCTTCAGTATCGTTTCCATAACATTTTTCCTTTATGACATTTAAGAATAAGTCTGGCTGAGCAAAAAACATTCGCAAAAAAATCGAAAACTTTATATATGTCTAATTAAAAAGATTTGACATCGAAATGGGAGAGAGGAAGAGATGAATATCACAAAGAAGATGGTTGTCGTTGGTCTGGTTGTGGTAGTGTTAGTGCTTGCGGTTGCCGGAGTAGAGATGGTAGAATTTATGCACCAGCCGGAGAGCTGTAGTAAGATGTGTCATGAGATGCAGCCCTTCTATGACTCCCTGGAGGTTTCAACCCATGGAACTGCCGGTGTGATGGATTGCCACGAATGCCACAGGCCTGAAGGAGCACCCATAGGGCATGGCATTGAGCACATCAAGGGGATAGAAGCTTCAGAAATCGAAGATGAGATTCCCGAAGCACCAAAAAGCGAATGGTGCATGGAATGCCACTTGCAGTACCCAGCAGGACACGAGGAGCATATCTCGTGGATGGGCGAGCAATTCCCGGAGTATAGTGGCTATGAGTGCATAACCTGCCATGATGACCATGAACTAACGGTTAGACCAGAAGCCTGCATAATTTGCCATCCAATATCGAAGTAGGATTGGGCAGGAGAAAAGTTGAGAAAGAGGCAAAAGGGGAAAGTCGGAGTTTTTCTGACTTCGATGACTTTTTCCCCTTCTCGTTTTTTTTTTTACATTGGCAATGTCACCTTTCAAATTACCGCAGAGAACGCGAAATTATAACCACGAGATCACACAGATTTCACGAGAAATTGTGAAGATAGAAGAAGTCAGAGAACAGAGGTCAGAATTCTGTTTTCAGCCGTTCTAAACCGCCAAACCGCTATGCCGCTATTTCCTGTGAACTCTGCGGTTACTTTCCCCTGTGTTCACAAACTCCCCCACTAATAACACCGCCATTCCAAGTCCCAGTAATAATATCCCTGTCCAGACAAGCCCAATTAATGGAATTCTTTTTACGCTGACGATAAAATTTTCAGGTTGAACTTTCTGCCCCATAAGCGCGTAAAGCAGCGAATCAGAAGAGGATTTTGTAGATTGCATATAAACGTATATGTCGCCCATGAGCGTTGAAATGATTAAAGGCTCCGACACAGCGCCATGATTTGAATAATATTTTATCCACATAGCCCCCTGATGAACGTCCCCGGCGTCTTTAATCGAAGCGTTCATTTTTAGTGCCGAGTATTCCGGAAGCATGAAGTGATGTTGTGCCGAGTAAACGCTTCCAGTACTGGTAGATATAGTAAAATCGTTCAATTCGATTTCCATTCCCAGAGTCTCAATCGTGGAGTTCGGCTTTGCAAGGATGACCCCGCTCTCTGTTTCCGTAGTGGAACTCACAAAAACGCCGATTAAAATGAGGATGATTGCAAAATGCACGATGGTTTTACCCCACAAGCGTGTGGAACTCTTTTTTGCGCTTCGTCTTAGAACACGAACGAAATTGTGTGCGATAGTAAACCCCGCCACGAGTATAAGAGGAAGCCCGAAATTAGCAAGTGGATTTGGCGTTGGCTGCCCGAGCCACGCTAAAAGGGCTCCAACGCACAACACCGCAAAAATCAACCCTAAATATTTCTTCAGTTCTATGTATGCGCTGGCGTTGCAGCCCGCTAAAGCAGCTACGAAAGCGAGAGTAAAGGGGAAACACCATTTGTTATAAAATTCTGGACTCGTGGTCATTGGGTTCTCGCTGAATAAACCGCCGATTATTGGCGCTGCATCGCCAAGAAAGCATATTATCATGAGGAATATCAGTGACCAGTATGCGATAACGAGGGAGACTGAGGAGAGGGAAGAACTATCAACGTCAAAGGTATAAATAGGTTTTTTCGCTTTTCGGCATAGATAGAAAAAGAAAAAAAGAATGCCCACTGCAAATAACATCAGCGCTGGCCCGACAGGTGATTTCCCAAAAGCATGAACTGACTCTAACAGCCCACCTCGAGTCAGTGCAGTGCTGAATATAATAGCTAAAAAAGTAAGCAGGAGCGTAAATTCCCCTGTCATGTTCTCGTCTCTGCTGCTCTTAGGCGATA
>JAYEII010000138.1:0-4928 GCA_034660015.1 Methanobacteriota archaeon
CCACTGCGCCTCCACCCACCGTCAGCGGTTCCATCTCGTCCATGAGTTCCTCTTTGATAACCAAACCCCCGATTCCCGTGGGTCCGAGCATCTTATGCCCTGAGAAGGCGAGGAAATCGCAGCCCATGTCTCTGACGTCTATTTTCAGATGAGGCGCAGATTGCGCAGCATCAACAAGCAAAAGAGCATTGTTCTCCGCACACAACTTCGATATTTCTTTTACTGGAAGAATCGAGCCCAGTGCATTAGAGACGTGCGTTATCGCCACTATCTTCGTCTTTTTGTCTATCGCATCCACAAAATCCGATGTTTCAAGAGCACATTGGGTTTTCGCATCGCCCTCCGAAATCGCATTGGGTTTTACCACTTCCAGATCTATTCTTAGCGTCTTTTTCGCACGTATCCAGGGCAGGAGATTAGAATGGTGTTCCCATAAGCTGACCACCACTTTATCTTCCTTCTTCAGCCCAATTCCTGAGGCCACCGTGTTTATCCCCTCGGTTGTGTTCTTAGTAAAAATGAGTTCGTTTGCTGTGCTTCCAACGAATTTTGCTACGTTTTTGTGTGCGTCCTCATAGTTCTGCGAAGCTATCTGCGTTAGTTTATACACGCCACGACCTACATTCGCGTTATAATTCCTGTAATAATCCAGAACGGCATCCAGAACGGGCTCGGGCGTCAAACTCGTTGCCGCACTGTCCATATATATTATCCCGCGATTCAAAATCGGGAAGTCTTTTCTTATCTCTTCGATGTTCATGTTCATTTTGCCGTTTCAAAAATAAATGAGTCCCAGAACTATAAATGAATTAAAAGCTGAAAATGGGAAAAGACAGACATGTTTTTGAAACCTTGGGGAAAACGAGGGTGGTAGTAGAAAACGGTAAAGTTGTTGAGATTGGCAAACCTCTGCTCAAATACTGTCCGTTGTGGGCTAAAATACGAGGAATAAAAGAACTGAACGAGAAAGTGATAAAAGAGAATGTTGAATTCAGGATACAAGATTTTGGGATGTGTACGGAAGATAGGGAAGTAGAGGCAGAGGTTTTCGTTGGTTTTGGTGCTTCGGAGACGTCCATGACCGCACTTCGCAGAGGTTTGCTCGATGCTGCCGTAACGGTTTGCGAAGGCGCTGGAACTGTAATCAGTCCTGATCCCACACTGGTGCAGGGAATAGGGGCGAGGCTAAGCGGTGTAATCGAGACCTCACCTGTCAAAGGAATAATAAAGAAAATAAGGGAGAAGGGAGGGGAAATACTTGACCCACCAAGGATAGACCAGGTAGCAGGATTGCGGATGGCTCTTTGCCTTGGATACGAAAGAGTGGGCGTTACAGTATCCACCGCGGAAGACGCTGAAAAATGTAGAGCTATCAGCAAGCATGCAGTGATACTTGGAGTGCATCTCACAGGCATCTCCAGAAAAGACGCAGAGAAAATCTATGAAATCGCCGACCTGATTACTGCTTGTGCATCACCGCATATAAGAGAACTGGCAAAGGAGAAAGCTCTTTTACAGGCTGGCACGGCAATCCCGATATTCGCTCTCACGCCCGCGGGCAAGGAATTACTTTTAGAACGTGCTAAAGAAGTTGAAGCTGCTTTGTTGTTGAATACCATGCGATTACCTATGCTTCCGGAAGAGAAGCAGCCTGAACCGCTGGTGTAATTTCTAAACCTTAATCCTGGATTCTAAACACCCATTATTTTTTCTTTTAGCACAGGTTTTCTTTTTCCTAAAAAGAAAAAGTGTTGCTTATGATTTAGGTTTTTCACCCGCTTGAATATACGCAGTTGGGTCTTCCACACCCGCTTCTTTGAACCCTCTTCGCCGATGCAAGCACGACTCACAAACCCCACAATGTTTATCGTCACCCAGATAACATGAATAAGTCAAGTGTAAGGGTGCTTTGACCTCTACCCCCTTTTTTATTATCTTCGGTTTCAACAAATCAACTAAAGGCGCTTTTACCGTTGGCGGCTGCGAGAAAGAAGCAACTGCTTTTTCTAGCACCACATTATATCGCTCGACAAATTCCTTCTCGTTGTCGGGATACGACCTCGCCTCTTCGGCATTGAAGCCCACGAAAATTGCATCTGCGGAAATGACTTCTGCGTATGCGCTTGCAGTCGCTAAGAGGATTAAATTTCGGCAGGGCACCCATGTAGATGGCGTCTCTCCCGGGTTATCCAAATCTATTTCTCCACCCGCAGGGATTGCTCTCTTGATGTCGGTTAAGGAAGACCCGCCAAGGTCTTTCAAAAACGGTATTTCCGCGAACTTCAGCTCTTTCGCACCTAAGTAAGCAGCTATTTGTTCTACTACCGCTTTTTCCTTTCTTTCCGCTCGCTGCCCGTAGGAAGCGTGAAAGAAATGCAATTCATAGCCTTCCTGCGATGCGATTGCCGCTGCTACTGTGGAATCTATCCCACCTGAGCATACACACACTGCGGTTTTGGTCATTTTGTTTTGCCTACTCTTTATTTTGATTTTAGATTAGTTTTTTTTTAAAGTTTGTGCCGTGTACCCTGACACCCCATCATTTCCAGTGGAGGACGAGAATTCTGAAATTACAAGCATCTAAATAATCGTCGCCAAAAACTTTTTCATATCGGTGTACACTACATTGCCAACCACAATGACGTCAGCACACGCCTTCATCTCTGCTGCTTTCTCCTTTGTGTCTATTCCACCACCGTAGAACAAAGACGTTTCGGTTAGCGATTGTTTTACTTTCTTTACCTTGTGCGGGTCTCCATACGTCCCACTGTATTCAATGTAAGTAATAGGAAGATGAAGATATTTCTCGGCGTACCGTGCGTAAGCAATAACTTCATTATCGGTTAAGTCCGTATCGGATTTTGTCAGTTTAGCGACTGCTGATTCGGGGTTTAAGACGATATACGCTTCAGATGTTACCATATCCCATTCGATTGGTTGTTTTTTTATCCAGTCCATGTGCTTACCCACAATCCATTCCAAATCGCGGGAATTGAGAACCAGTGGCACAAAAACGTAATCTATACCTTCATACATAACGGCTTCAGGGGTTGCCGGCTCTAATATTTTGGGTATATCGTAATCGTTTACCATTGCTATTAACTTAGTGACGTTCCTGTTGGTGATATTCTGTGTGCCTGAGATCATTATTGCGTCTGTTCCACTTTCCACGACGGTTTTCAAATCCGCCTTTGAGATGTGTTTGTCTGGGTCGAGCTTTGTGATATGATTCCAGTTTCTCCACGGTTCTTTTACGTTCATCGTTTTTGTTTTTTTAATCGAGTTTACCTATTGAAAATTCAAGCCCCTCATGGAATCCAGTGAGAAATTCCTCGTTTAATTCATCACTGTTAAATCGGAACCGCCTCAAATTTTCTGGATAATTTTTTGCCACATGTATAAATGATTCTGTTTGGCTTATCAATTCTTTCTTTATTTCTTTTTCGCTTTTTATGTCTTTGCCCCGTTCTATGTTATCATTTTCTGCTGTTACCCACATTAATGCACTTATCCAACCCAAGTGATAATGTGGATGTAAATCAGCATTTTCATAGTCTATGGAGTGCACATATGCCTCGTGTACTTTCCAATTTTCTTCCTCTGGTTTCTTTGGTTCTTCTGTTATTAACATTGTGTAATCCCTGTATTCTTCTATTTTTGGCAGTCCCTTTGTTATCAAGGTTTTTTCTAATTTTAGAGCTTTTCTTATTACTTCTTCACTCACTAGTAGTTTATCCTCCCGAGTCCTTTTTTCTAATCGATTTTCTATATCTTCCAATTCTTTCCTGTTCCACATTTTCATTTCCTCCTAAATATAAGGGGAGATTAACCCCCCTGGCAAATATAAAGTTTAACTCACCAAAAATATATTTTAATATCCTTAATTTTTACACATCTATCAATGTTGCTGTGCCTCCCTCCCATTGCATTGGGAATTTTCCAAAATCCCAACCGGTTGCTGTAGTTTCTATATAAAAGTACTTCTTATTATTCTCAATCCAATATGTTCCAGGATAAGTATCATGACCCCAAACGCCAACAGCTAAATGTTTTTGACCATCTGGAATGTTTAAAAATATAAGTTTTACATCATATCCTAATCTATCTAAAATAGCTGCAGTAAGAATCGCCATATCTTCACAATCACCGGTACCATCGTTAAAAGTTTGCATTGGATATTTTATATACTCATCAAATCCCACCAAAATATCTGATGCATAATGTAAATGTTGAACTAAACTCACTACAAACATAACGTGGTCATAGTAATCCCATCCGTAATGTTCACTATGTGCATCAATAGAAGTTTTTAGTCCATTAGCTAGCCTTTCTATTCCCTTATCGTTAAAATCAATAAATTCCGAATAATATGAATGGCTTCCTTTCCATATTGGTCTTGGCACTTGTTCATAATAATTAATAACATCCGACGGTATATTTAACTCCCAAGTCCAAGTTCCACCATAATCCCATGCTAAGTATTTAACAACCATCCTTCCACCTCCAACAGGATGTTCATCATATTTATCTGGAACAGAATCTCCATCGGTATCAGGATTATTATCGGATGTTCCAAGATTTTGTTCTTCTCTTAAAGTTAAACCATCATTATCTTTATCTTGATTTAGAATCCTCTGTCTTTCTTTTTCAGCTTCAATCTCTTGCTGTTTTTTCTGAGCCTCTGCCTGAGCTGCTTCTTTTTCACTTCTCTGTGTTTCTATTTCCTCTTTTTGTTCTGTGATAATTTTTTGTTGATGATACACAAAATAACCTATTCCTCCCAAAATTATCAAAATGATTAGGCTCTTCGCTGTTTTGTATGGGTAAGTTAATTTATTAATACACCCCACTCCTAACTAAATTATCATAAGAGGAGATGAGTATCAAATGTACGAAGACCTATTCCGGAAAGCATTGAACATAGAAGA
>JAYEII010000139.1:0-4886 GCA_034660015.1 Methanobacteriota archaeon
GTGGATACCTTAGCAATATCTCTCATCTGATCTGTCACGTTCGCCGCCAGCGTGTTCACATTATCAGTCAGCTCCTTCCAGGCACCGGCAACACCCGGCACTTCTCCCTGCGCACCAAGTTTCCCTTCTACTCCTACTTCCCTTGCTACCCTTGTTACTTCACCGCCAATTAGATTGAAGCTGTCAACTGTTTTATTGACAGTGTCAGACATTACTTTGAAGTCGCCTGTCACGGGTATTGCAAACTTCTCTGTCAAATTGCCCCTGGAGATGTTGTCAAGTATTCTCCCCATTTCAAGCGTGAATTCTGCGACAGTGTCAATCAAACCATTTAAGGTGTCAACACACTCTTTCCAACTGCCTGCAACACTTGGTACTGATGCGCGTTCGGTCAGTTTGCCTTCTGTGCCTGCAACCTTTGCCACCCGGTGCATCTCTGTTGTAACTCCCCCAACCATCTCAGCCATTTTATTGTACGAGTCTGCCAGTTCGCCATATATATCGTATCTCTCTTTTGGCAGCCTTATTGTTAAGTCACCGCTCTTAAAAGCGTCCATTGCCTCTAACAAACGTCTCAACTGCCTTTCTCTATACTCCTCTTCTGTTTCTCCTTTTCTAACATTTTCCCCCTCTACCATTCCACCCCCACTCACCTCTTTCTCCTTCTCCTTTCCTTCCACTTCTATATCCTCAAACAATGCCTTCCTACCCGGTTTCCTTACCTTATTCTTTTCCATATTTATATCACCTCCTCTGCGATTTTTTTATACGCAACGCCTGCTTTACACTTCGGCTTGTAATGCGATATTGGCACGCCTTTCAACTGCGCCTCATAAACTTCAACCCCGAAAGGCACGGTATAGACAGAATCAAAAAAATCTTTCATGCCCTTTCTGATTTCCTTTACAGGGTCCCTTTTCCCCACAATCCTGGAAAATAACGATGTCTTGTTGCATCTTGTGAGAATAGCGAGCCGCGGATTTATTTTGATGCCGCTGCTTTCGTTAATGTCATCAAAAGTCGTGCTCAGTGTCTCAATCCCTTCTAATGCAAAAACGCCGGGGTCAAGCGTGACAATTGTGTAATCTGATGCTACAACACCATTAATAATAAAAAGACCCGGACCTGGTGGCGTGTCTATCATTATGTAGTCATAGTATTTTCTTATTCCCTCCAAGCTGCGTTTAAGGACAGATATTCTGTTGTTTGTTCTGTACAGGTGTGATTCCGCGCCAACAAGGTCAAG
Source organism: Methanobacteriota archaeon (assembly GCA_034660015.1). GTDB lineage: Archaea > Halobacteriota > Syntropharchaeia > Alkanophagales > Methanospirareceae > QEXZ01. The sequence continues at coordinate 1,247 of JAYEII010000139.1, forward strand.
AGTGGCAGGAGCAAGATGAATGTTTTCTATCTCCGTTTCTAAGATAGCATCCTCAATCTTCACATCTCCAACCATCACGTCATACATTGATTCCCCTATACTATTTTTGTCAATGCCAAGTGCGGATGTCGCATTTGCCTGCGGGTCCAGGTCAATAACAAGCACCTTTTTACCCCATAATGCAAGGTATCCGGAGATGCTTATGCAAGAAGTGGTCTTGCCTGTCCCGCCTTTGTGATGCGCAAACGCTATATTTATGCTTACCATTACTATATATCTTCTTTTGTCGTAGATGTATTTAGTAATTGGGAAATATTAACATAGACTTATGACAACCCGTGAAAAGAAAGAAGAGGAAGCGAAAGTGAAAGGAAAAGATACGATTTATCTCGTTCCGCACACGCATTATGATGCCATCTGGGTATTCACGAAAGAGGATTATTTTTACATCAACATGGTGGCCATTCTGAAGGAGGTGGCAGAGCTTGTTGAGAATACAGATTACAAGTTCCTGATAGAGCAGACGTTTCTGCTGGAGGAGCTGGAGAAGAGGTATCCCGAAGTATTCAGAAAGATTGCGACGAGCATACAGAGAGGTAAGATAGAGATTGCCGACGGGGAATATCTGATGGCAGATACAATGCTCCCGGAGGGAGAAACGTTGATACGGGAAATCCTGCTTGGTAAAAGATACGTGAAGGAGAAGTTCGGGGTTGACGTGCCAGTAATGTGGCAGGCAGACAGCTTTGGGTTGAATGCCCAGCTACCGCAGATATACAAAAAATCCGGATACCGCTATGTCGCTCTCAGAAGGGGGGCAACGAAGCGAAAACCTTCGGAATTCCTCTGGGATGCCCTGGACGGAACGCGGATTTTAGCTCACTGGATGCCTTTAGGATACCGCGCAGGATTAGACTTGACAAAGCTGGATGAAAGCTATGAGAAACTCAAGAACCTGGCGGTGACCTCACACATATTGATGCCTTCCGGGAGTGGAGTAATGATACCACAGCCAGAGACATTAGAAGCGGTGCGCACGTGGAATGACGAGCGAGGGAAAGCAGCAGAGATGAAGATAGCCACGCCGCATGAATTCTTTGAGGCACTGGAGAAGGAAATAGAAGACCGGAATATTAAGATGGACGTGCGGAAGGGCGAGATGTATTCGGGTAAGTACTCAGAAGTATTTCCGAATTGCTGCTCGAGCAGAATGTGGATAAAGCAGGAGCTTTGCATGTATGAGGCTTGGCTGGCGTGTTTCGAGCGATGGAGCGCGGTAAACTATCTCTTGAATGACCTCTACCCCTCCGAGGGTATGAGAAATGCATGGCGAAAAATTCTGTACATCGCATTTCATGATGTGACCCCGGGAACCGGTATGGACGAAGGTTACAATGAAGTGCGGCACTTCCATGACTTTTTCAATACTGAAATGCCCGCCCGCTGCCTTTGCACACATAACCAGGTAATCGATACGGAAGCAGAGGCAACGGTCGAATCTCAAAGCTCTATGAAGGAATCAGCAGCGATGCCGAGCTACGACTATGGCTATGGGGACATAATAGTATTTAACTCGCTGTCGTGGGAAGTGAAGAACTGGGTAGAGATGAATCTGCGTTTTGACAAGGGTAAACTGGTAGCGATTAACGGATTAAAAAGTGGAGACGAGGAAATAGAAATAGAAGTCATAAAATTCACGCGGTATGATGATGATTCGTTGCGATTTGCCCGCATAGGGTTCGTTCCTACAGTTCCAGCAATGGGGTACAAGGTGTATAAAATCCTTGAGCGTGAGCCGAGACGGTATGCTTATGAGCCTAATTTTATCATGATTCGGGGCAATACCATAGAAAACTGCTTCTTTGGGGTTACGGTGGACCCAGCCATCGGATTGATTGATGTGTCAATAGGGAAGAGAGGAGCGGAACAAGAGAAGATTTGTACGGCGAATGAGCTTGTGCTGGAAGAAGAAACCGGCGACCTCTACTATCACCGACAAACGCTGGGTATCCCGTTGAAAACAGAAAAGGGAGAGGGAGTGAAGTACGGCTCATTCAGGTTAGAGAATTTCTTTATAGATAAAAGTCCCCTGAGACGTGTTATCAATGTCGAAACCAATTATTTTTCCCTTCGATGGCCATACCGGCTGACGGAGAAACTGGAGCCACTTATATGGCGGCATAAATTCCTCGAATGTTCAAAGAAAATAGTCGTTTATAAGGACATTCCGAGAATAGATTTTATCACGACCGTGATGGACAAGCATCCGAGGGCACGGCTCAGGGTCAGGTTCTCGACGGACATGAAATCCCTGACTTATACCTGCGGGACTCAATTTGGCGCTGTTTCTCGACCCACCGACCAGTGGCACTATAAGCCAAAAGAGGAGTGGGTGGAGGAACCCTGCGGTGTATTCCCCTCGCTGAAATGGCTTGATTATTCCGATGGAACGAAGGGCTTGACCGTGATTCATCGGGGAATACCCGAGAATGAGGTAAGAGATGGGGACGTCTACTTAACACTGCTCAGAAGCGTTTTAATGCTGTCCTCCGATGGCAGGACAGGTCCCGCAATTCCTGTTCCTGATGCACAGGAGTTGAGAAGATACACATTCAAATATTCCCTTTACCCGCATAAAGGCGATTGGCGTGAAGCTTCATCTTACAAGCACGCCCTCGAGTTCAACTATCTTCTTGATGCAATACAGTTGCGAGATGATAGGAAGTACCCGCTGAGAAAATCATTTTTGAAAATAGAGCCGGAGAACGTCATTTTATCTGCGTTGAAAAAAGCAGAGGAGGGGAATGGAGTGATTATAAGATTTTACGAAACGAATGGAGAAGAAACGGATGCTGAAATAACACTGTTTAGAGCGCCAAAATCCGCCAGGGCAGTGAACATGTTAGAAAAAGAGGTGGAGGAGGAGGAAGTGAAAAAAGAGTTGAAAATAGAGGGTGAACGGATAGAACTGACGGTGAAACCTTTTGAGATAGTTACTTTGAAGGTGAAGTTTTAATAAGTACATAATAAAAGATTTCAATCATGAAGGCTGCTGTTGCACAGGTCAAGCTTTATGAGGATATAGAAGCCAATTTAATAACCATTTCCAAATACATCTCGCGGGCATCGAAAGAGGATATAGACGTATTGTGCTTTCCTGAATGCAATATCACTGGCTATGTGCGTGATTTTACTAAAGTCAATCAAAATAAAGTAAAGGATACGTTGGATATCATTCAAAAACAGGTGACAAAATCTGGTGTAAACGTTATTGTGGGGACATCTTATCTTGAACGCAAGAAGCGTTTTAATAGCGCAATAGTCCTGTTAACAAATGGGAAGAGACACATTTATCACAAGATATCTCTCACTTTGGCGGAAGAAGCATATTTTAAGAAGGGTAAAGAACCGTTAATTTTTCAGTTAGGTGATGTTAAGTTTGGCGTTTTAATCTGCAGGGATCAAAACGATCCGGTGCTTGCTCAGGAATATAAATCACAGGGGGCAGATGCCATCTTTATCTTATCGGCGCATTTTTATGAGCCAATCGAAGCGATACGAAAACTAAATAAAAATAGAGCTTTGCCAATTGCGAGAGCGGTTGAAAACAACCTATTTGTGCTTAAAGCTAATGCAGTTG
>JAYEII010000140.1:0-22078 GCA_034660015.1 Methanobacteriota archaeon
GAAGAAGGTTGATGAAGTGGATATCACTGATAAGGGTTCGAACTATCGATATTTGGATGAGGATTATGGAACGCCAGAGATGCGGGCATATATGCATGAGATAGCAGAGGATAACCAATGCCTTGAGTGAGGGGCGCAAGACCACTATTGTAAAAGGATTGAAAAGTGGTCTGTTCAATGTTTGTATCAACTATGAGGGCTGAAAGTATAAATCATTAAGGGGGTTGTGATGAATCCTATGGCATGGGAAAAGGAACTCGAAGAAAGCATTAGCACTATTGCGCAGTTGGGGGAATATATGGAATTGACACCAAAAGAGGAGAAGCAATTACAAGAAATTATAGAAATACACCCTATGCGTATTACGCAATACTATATGTCCCTAATTGATAAAAATGACCCTAACGACCCTATTAGAAAAATGGCAGTTCCTTCGGAATAAGAGCTACAATCGGTTTCGGTTGTCCGTGGAAGCAGCTGAGGAGAGCGTGTGATAGCTCTCTCTTACCAGCAATTTAAAATTAAGACACAAAAGCACTCGCCCTTGGCATCTCCTGCTTCATTCCTTTCCTTTCCCTTACTTCCATTACCTTCATGCCGAACAGATTTTGCGGTATGGGTTTGAAACCCGCGAATTCCGTGCTCCACAACGCTCTACCTTCGGTTGCAGATCTGATGTCGCCAGCAAAGCCAAGCATTTCTGCCACTGGCGCTTCGGACTGCAATGAAACCATATCGCCCTCGGTTTTCATGTCCACTATCTGCCCTCTTCTGCCCTGTATCTCGCGTGTCACGTTGCCAAGCAAATTCTGTGGTATGCTTATAAAGACACCTTGCACCGGTTCAAGGAAGGTAGCCTCCGCAAGCAGAATAGCACCAAATATAGCGCTTCGTACCGCAGGGATGACCTGTGCAGGTCCCCGGTGTATCGAATCCTCATGCAGCTTCACGTCCATCAGTTTTACTTTTATGCCCCTGCACTTCTCCTTTGCCAGCGGTCCCTTAAGCATCACTTCCTCAAAACCTTCCTGGATCAACTCCATCGTCTCTCGCAGATACTGAACCCCTTTTGTCATGTCCACCAGCACGTTCCCTTCAATGATATTAAGGACTTTCTTTGCTTCCGCTTTGTCCATTCCCGCTTCCATCAGCTTATCGCGCATCAGAACCTTGTTTTTACCCACGGTTATCCCTTCGCTCTGTATCTTGTCCACTACTTCCGCACCCAGCGGTTCAACTTCAAAATAAAACTTGTTGTGCCTGTTTGGCGATTTACCTTCCACGGGACCCGCATGCCCTTCTACCGTCTCACGATAGACGACAAGGGGCGGAGAAGCGATGATAGGAATGCTCTCATCATGCTCTATCCGGTGCGTGATTATTTCAAGATGCAATTCGCCCATTCCAGAGACCAGATGTTCTCCCGTTTCCTCGTTTATCTCCACGCGAATCATCGGATCCTCTTTCGCCAGCTTCCTGATTACCTCTACCAATCGAGGCAAGTCTTTCGTGCTCTTCGCTTCTACCGCGACCGTGACAACAGGCTCACTGTAATGCTTCATACTTTCAAATGGAACCATCTCCGAGGTCGAAAGCGTAGAACCCACTACTGCATCTTTCAGACCCACGAGCGCAACTATGTTACCCGCAGGCACCTTGTCCACTTCTACACGCTCCTGACCCTCGAATATCCCTACCTGCTGTATTCTGTTCTTTTTATACAAGCCGGATATGAACACTTCCGTGCCTTTTTCCACGGTTCCGCTAAAAAGCCTGCCGGTGGCAACTTCTCCTGCATGGGGGTCCACGGAGATGCTGGTTACCATAAAAGCGACATCGCCCGACCGATCACAGCTTGCCATGCTTTTTCCTATTCCGCTCTCGGCATCTCCCTGCCATACCACGGGAGCTCGATACTGCTGTGCCTCTACGGGATTGGGCAGATGTTCGGTTATCATATCAAGAACTGCTTCATACGCGGGACATTTCAACGCTAATTCCTTCATGTTCCCCTGCTTGCAGTAATCAAAAACCTCCTTAAAACCAAGTCCCGTCTTTTTCATCGTAGGAACGCTAATAGCCCAGTTATACAGTGCGGAGCCAAAAGCGACATTGCCCTTTACCGCATCGAGCTTCCAGTCCTCGTATCTGTCCTTTTTCATACCACGCATCAGCTTGTTCACCTTGTCTATTATCTTACTGAGCTGGATTTGCATCTGCTGCGCATCCACTTTCAGCTCGTTTATCATCCTGTCAACTTTGTTAATGTAAAGAACGGGTTTCACGTTCTCTTTCATCGCCTGCCTCAGCACGGTCTCGGTCTGCGGCATAGCACCCTCAACGGCATCAACGACTACCACAGCACCATCAACCGCTCTCAGCGCCCTTGTCACGTCGCCGCCAAAATCCACGTGCCCCGGCGTATCAATAAGATTTATGAGATGCTCTTCTCCTTTGTAATCATAAACCATAGACGCATTCGCAGCGAATATCGTTATCCCCCTTTCCTGTTCCAGATGGTAAAAATCCGTGAACAGTTGCTCGCCTGCTAATTCTTTCGATATTATTCCCGCACCGGCAAGCAGGTTGTCAGTCAAAGTTGTCTTCCCGTGGTCTATATGAGCGATAATGCCGATGTTCCTTATTCGCTCCGTCTTGTCCATCAATACCTTCACCTTTTCCGCAGCCTTTTTTCCTCGTGTTGCCATTTTCGTAGCTCCTTCTCCTACTTTTCCTTGTTTTATTTTTTATTGTATATGATAAAGTATAAGCCTTCTTCTATTTAAGTTAAGACACAGATTTACACTGATTTACGCAACACTTTTTCTTTTTCAAAAAAAGAAAATTACCTGTGCTAAAAGAAAAACAAATTTCTTTGGTAAAGTTAACTTTCTTTCCGCGAAGCATTTTTGATAAACCTTTTCTTAAAAGGTTTAAAGAAAGGTTTGTGTTAATCTGCGTTAATCTGTGTCTATAATTTATTTTGAAAGCGAGAAACACCGCCAAGTGCAGTTGCGAATGCCGCTACGATACACGTAATGAGCAAAATCGTGGGAATCACGCTGAGAAACGCTCTTACGGCTTTTCGCCCATGCCCCAAGCATAACTTTTATTGCATTTAAATTATCGTTCTCTAATCCTATCCGCAATCGTCCTTATCTCATTTGATATCTCATTCAAACTCGCCCTTATCCGTATCAAGTCTCTTGCAACACTCCTCTTCTCGTCATCCTCACTCCTCGCAAACCGCGTTGAAATCGCATTGATTGAACTCGATTTCTCCTCTATTTTCCCCGATGTTTCATTCAGCTCTGCTGAAATCTGACTCACATCCACTCCTTTACCCCCTCCTCTCGATACATATACATACACAAAGCCGGAACCCAATATCAAGCCCACTATTACCGACAGGAGGGCATAAAGTATAACCGGAGGCGGCTCAGCCGCGACAGATAATTTCTTATAATGTTCCGATAGCTCAGATGCCCAGCCGGGATGACCTCTTTCATAGAGTTCGCTTATAGCCTCTTCCAAATCGGTTCCGCCAATCTTACCTCTTGCCTCTTCTAAATTTTTATTCATCACGCTCTCAGCATCCTGGATTTCTTCACTCGTCGAGAAAAACGTCATTGACGGCGTCAATTCTTGTATATATGTTATGTTCTCATCCCTCATTCTCCCAACGGTTAATCTGACTTCTACCACCTCTTTACTAATCCCTTTAAGGTCATATGATTCGAACCCTGGCTCTTTTACTGGTCTTATCGGCTTGGGAACATCTGCGGATAGTATAATCGGTGAAGGTATCGGGAGTTCATGCTCCTCCTCTCCCTTCCAGACGACCCAATTTGCAGAATGAGAGAACACATCGCCGAACTTCCATTCAGGATTATCCATATCCGTCCTCAGTTCTAAGACGTAATCAGGTAAAACGGGGTTCTCGGTATTACTTACATATATCCAGAATTCAAGCCTATTACCCTCCAATTGTTCACTCTCTAAAAATGTCGTATAGCTCATCTTACTTCCGGTCTCCAAATTGAGCACATACGAATTCTCCTCATCGAGCCTCAATACATCCTGAGCAGATGCAATCCCAATCCCAACGGATAAAAACAAAAGTGCGAGTGCTAAAACAACGAGCAAAATATAAAATAAACGCTTCATGCTCATTCTTCTTTCTCCCTTATATTCAGTGATAAATCGGGCAGCTCTTCTCCCTTCATCTTCTCTTTCCCTTCTTCAACAACTTCAGCTTCCCCTGCTTCTATTATCTTTTTCAATTCTTTTAATGAGGATAACATCATTGCAAGTGGTCCGCCTATCTCTCTTATTCCCTTTGCCGCCTTCACACTATCCTCTCTTATCCTCGAAATCTCTGCGTCCGCCTTTGATATATGCCTTATCACGCTTGAAGAGGTCTCTTCAGAAGGTATCGCACCTAAAAAAACCATCGCTTTTTCAATGACCGATTTTATATCGTCACTGAACCTGTTCGACAGGTCTTCAATCCGGTCAAGCAATATCTCCATATTTCTTGAGGAGTCGTCTATCATTCTCACCATTTTCGCTGCTTTATCTTCTGCAGGTGTCCCCGCTTTCATACCTTTTAATTTAACTACCAATTCATCAAGCTCGTTTTTCAATAGCACAAATCCTCTCTCTGCTTCTTTAGTCCATCGCTTCACCTTTTCCATGCTTTTACTCGCGGTTTCAAGTCCATGAACCAGCATCGTAAGATTTGCTATCGAGTAGCTCTCCGGGTCCGGGACCCGAAGATTTTTTATATCTTCCGCCCTATCCAGGCCAGTTAGCAAATCATCGAACATCTTCAAGCACTGTGCAAGCACAATGGGAACGTTATTCCTTATTGCTTCGGGCTCTATTACTTCGTAATTCTTCCAGTAATTCGTCACCATATCCCTGCTTTTTTCCTCCGCACCCGGTGTGTAAGGTATCCCGGTGATTACGGAGAATGGTTTGGGGGTTCCATAGAAAAGAGAATGATGCCTTTGCAACCTGGCGAAATCACTTTCATTATATGCTTTCTCAAGCCATTCTAATTCACGAAGTCGCGGCGGAAGCCCGGGACCAGGCGCCCATGGTTGAACCCCAATCATAAGCGTGTACATGGCAAAGCTGTGCGCACGTGCCGGTGTATCCAGTTTCAGAACGTCTGCATCCTTTGTAAATCTCTCTGTCACCATGCTCTTAAATGCTCCCCCGCCAAGCCTCGCATCATCGAAATTGTCCGCCCTTGTGCTCAACACCGCGATGAAGTGCCCGAACTTCTCCTCCTCGTTTACCACATTCCCTTGCGCATCCAACGTCAGGAATCCGTAATCATGAAGGATGTCTATATATTTTGATGACATGGCATTCCCTATCGAATGCCGGTAGTTTACCATCGGATTGAATATGATGTCGCCCTCATTGATCGGCGAATGCGTCCACCTGAAGTACTCTTCTTCGCGGTCGAGCTTTTTCATAATCTCGAAGAAGGAGAGATTTCTTAGGTCTTCTCTGCTCCGCTTTAAGCTCCTTGTCTCCTCTTCTGATAACTCTATCTGGTGATAGCTCCTCGTGTTCAGCGGCGAAGTTACCTCCCGGAAGAGCTTGTTCTTTAGCGCCTCAAGGCGTTCCAAATTCCGCTCTGCCAGTCTCTTCTCCTCCTCTGCGTCGCTTGCCCTTATCTCAAGGTCGAACACTTCCTCCTTCAAGCCCCCTAATTTCTTCCTCGCTCTATCCAGTTTCGCCTTTGCATCCGTAATTGCAGCCGCATTCACGTGAGAAAACATTCCCGCCGCCGATTCGTAACTATCTATCTCTCGCTGAACGTCCTTTATCCTGCCCTCGAACCTTTCCAATTCTCCCCTTTGTGAGTCTATTTTCCCCCTTATATCTGATATTTTCGCCTCTATTTCTACTAATCTCTGTCTTACCACAGGTATCTCGTCCTCAATGTCATAATACAAAAACAATTTCTCAGTAGGGAATACGCACTCGTAGTAACCAAGGGAATCAAACCTGTTTTCGTAACCCCTTGCTCTGTTCTGGAGGTCATTGAGGTCAAGCCACTTGCCTTTCGTTTCCACCGTTCCACCCGGCAAGAATCCGAGGTCGAGAAGGAACCTTGGTATCGCCCTTTCCAGTTCTTCATCCCGGTTCTGCCCTTGAAGGTCTCTACCTAAAAGGAAGAATAATTTGAATGGATTAGAATAATTCTTGTCATCTATTATTACGTCCTCGGTATGGGACATAAGAAAATGAAGTTCTTTCATCGCACCGAGGGCATTACCCGTCGGAAGCACGGATTCCTTGCTCGAAGGCAGAATGCCAATTCCAAACATCACAGGCTCAGACCCAAACTGTTTTGATATCCAATCGCGTATGTCTATTGCAACGTCGAGCAGCATACTCGACCCCGTTCCCCCACCGAATGCGCACACCATCAGAATGAAGAAGTCCTTACCACCTGTTCTGTTCCTCAATTCCGATGCCGCAGAACCTATCGCACTGAATATCCTCTCTCGATGCACGTTATACATCGCCCTACCATATATCCGATGCTGTCCACATCCCGCACCGGCAGCCGAAAGATAAGGGTCAGGGAGCCATCTATTGGTGTTCTTCATCAAAATCGTATCCGGTCTGCTTAGTATTATTTTCTTCCGCTCTTCTACTTCGCTGCATGCGTTCGCAGATGCCTGGTCAGTATCAATAATCAAAAACTCCTCGTTCTTCGGCGCTTTCCCTGCTTTGAACTTCAGCATTCGCAATATATTATTTACGATGATGCCTCCCTGCCCACCAATGCCAATTACAATCCTGTTTACCGTATCTTCTCCCTTTTCCATCTATTCCGTATCATACCCCCTTCTCTTTCGATTCGTAATCTTCTACCTTCTTTTTAATACCGCTCATCTCGTCGTCGAAATGCTCTATTTCCATTCCGCTCCCTCTTATATCACTTTCAATCCCCGCAACCGCGCTATCTATGCTTTTTGCTGCTGAACTAAGTCTTCTTGCTTCTTTCTCTCCCTTAAACCACACCACGACACTAAATAATCCAAATATAACTCCTACTGCTAATATAGCATATATCACAGCGTGAGAAGCAGAGTTTGATAAAGAAGAAAGAATCTTATCCCGAGTTTCGTTCAACGCAAAGGAGATAACGGCGAATATTACGCCGATGACGGGCATAAGAAGAAGCATCTTGTCCACTTTTAACTTTGTCAGCATCACCACTACCTCTATGATTAGCAATATGACAATAATCAGTATTCCTATACTTTGGGGTTCCATATCTGATACCTCTTTCCTTTTAATATATCAATACTAAATTACTTTTTAGATATATTATTTTGCTTTATATACTTTAACCTCTCGAAATCATACATCAACCTCGAATGTGCATCCGAAGCTAAAAGCATATATCTATGAATAAATCCCTTTATCTCCGAACCTGACATTGACCTAAGTTCCTCTATCTCACCCATCTTATCTCTTGCCCAATATTCCACGGGATAGAGTTCCGTTGTCGGACTCTCCTTCAGTATTTCCCCCTCTATCTCAAGTATCTCGTTATAAACCGTCTCCAGAGCGGAAATGGATTTTCCTATGAGCGCATCACCAAACCCCCGCAGCTTTCGCATCTGTGAAGGCAACATGCACTCCTCTATGCTTTTCCTCATCTCTTCTACCTCTCTTTTATCCTCTTCTTTATCCGAGATTTCAACTGCTGCATTTATTAGCTCAAACATCTCTCCTTTATACCTTTCAAACGCATCCTTTAGCACCCCAATCAATCGTTCAATCACGCTTTTCAATACTTTTGTTGCATTTTCGTAGTTTCCATGCTCTATGCTGTGCTCGACAATTTTTATATCGGTTCTGATTCTGGCTGTGTCTGCTTTTGCACTCTCTCTACCTTCCACCTCTAAACCATGTGCATCTCGTAAACAGATTCTCAGCGCCTCTTCCAGGATTGAAGCCACCCCATTCATAAACATGGATAGCTCAAGCGAATCCACTTCAACACCTTCGCTCTCTCTTGTCCTGGATTCTATCTGCTCTATCTGACCTCGTATATTCTCATACCCTGCGTTTTCAAGCTTTCTTATACTTTCCAAATAATCCCTGCATTTGTCCATCATCCGGGAATAAAGGACGACCTCATGCCTGTCTTTTATGCCCTCGAACATCTTAATCACCCATTCAACATCTGCAAAAACTACTTTCCTGAGCTTCGCTCTGTCTATTCTTATCCTTCCATTTACCTCGCATCCCAGCTCAAATAAACCCTCTTTTACCTTCCCCAACTCATCCCTGAATTCCTTTGTGCTTATCGCATATTTATCTTCGAAATCGTATAAAATGCGCATTTGCTCTGCATACCGATTTGCAATCCCCTCGATGTCCCGCTCCATCACCTTCTCCTTTATGCTTCTCTTCCTTACCGTAACGAGGTATCGAACTAAGAACGCCGCTACTATTGTTGCGAGGATGAGAATAAGTATACTGGTTATTGCAATGTCAGACCCGGTGCTGAAAAGAATGAAGATGCCGAGAGCGATTAATGCTAAATACGCTAATGGAACAATTATAATCTCATGTCTTCTCATACGCAAGCCCCCTTATCTCCCGCAGTCTTTCCAATTGATCGAACTTATAGGTGAACAAATTGGTTATCGCTGCTACGTTTCGCCTCGTAGTGGACACAGCCAGATGGCACTCTTTTGAATACGAGAGTAGGAATTCCTCTATCAGCTCCCTATCCACACTTCTACTCCTAATATAATATTCCGGGACTCGAAGAAAGGAGATGCTCTTATCACAGCCTATCGGTGCATCAGAAACGCTGAGCTTATCCAGTGAAACATGAAGAAGTGTTCCGAGGTCAAGAGGTTTGTGCCTCAGAAAAGGGAAGACATACCCCCATAATCCCTTCGTAAGCTCTGAAGCCCTCGATAATGCCACATATCCGGGTTCGTCCTCGAAAGATAAAGCCTTTATGACCTCATCCATAGGCATAGACAATTGCATCTCCCCGGGTAACGAACCGGGTCGTGATGTCCCAATAAGAATGTCTGCGATACAGGATGCGATATACCTGTTATACTGGGGATAATAATCTTCAAAATTAGGAAGGTGCGCTATTCTCTGGTTATCAACGATTATAAATGAGTTAACATGCTCCTTTAGCTTTTCCATCGAATAATATGCATTTATTAGCTCTTCTCTTTTTTCTCGCCTGTTCGCAGGCAAAATGGCAACAAGAAATACTTTTATGTTTAGCCCAATCAGTGTTTCTGCTATATGAAGTGTTATATTGCAATCACCAAGTCCGGAGAATAAAAAGGCGAATTCAATGCCTTTTGCTTTCTTTAGAGTCGCCTCTATTTTATCATCCTTGTCGCTCTCTTTTTCCGGCTTGGGCTTGATAACGATTGGCTTGGCTCTTCTCACCTCTTTATATTCCAGTAAAGCGTCGAGAATTGCCCCCCCTGCGTTTCCTATCCCGATGAACAGGTGTGTCATACGTGATTTCCTTAAAAAATTTATAGTTCATTGCGCTATATATTTTTGATGAAAAAGCGAAGCTTGGTTACATTGATGATAATAATGCTAACTGCGATTATGCTCAGCACCCTCTCTTTTTCCACACCCGCGGCAGGGTCAGATGAGCTGAAGAGGGAGCTGCTTGAAGAGATAATATCAGTGGATAAGCCCGAATTGTTTGACGACTATGGTGAGTTATCTCTTGCAAAGGCAAAGACACAAGCGGTGATACAGGGGATGGAAGGTAAGGATGTGACCCGGGGTACAAAGGAGTGGGTGGATATTCTGCTCGGAATTGTTGATGATTTTGAAGAAATGGCGGATTTAAGCAAAAGTTCTGCCCCTTCAGACCACGTAGAAGCGATTGAAATCGCAGAAAGAATAAATACGTCCATAAATGCGCTCAGCAGATACGGCATACCGGAAATACAAATGCTCGCAGAACTTGCACTTAAGCGATTTTACAGGGAAGAAGGAAAATTCTTCAAGGATATGGCGAGGAATGAGGAAGAGACGAAGGTGAAAATAGAACATGCGCGTAATAGTTCGATTGCATACGGATTGGGTGGTATGCCAACTGAAAAAAGTCGGATGGAGTTTGAATCACGGAGATTGGATTGGATGTATAAAAGGGATATGGAAAGGGCATCAGAATATATAAATGCATCAAGGACACACCTTAAAAATGCAGAAAATCCTCCTTCAGAATTCTTTGGCGCTGCTTTTATGGAGATAATAAAAGCGAGGGATTCTTTTGAGAAAGCGAAGAAGATATATGAGAACCACGAGGATAAAGAACTGGAGAAGGTGAAAGGGATTGAATCTAAAATAGATAATAGTTATAATGATTTGATGCTTAAGATAATCAAAAAGATTGCGATTTATCTTCTTATCCTTTCCTTCTTTACCGTTATAATATGGAAGGATTTCAAGAGATGGGGTGAGGAACTTGACGACACGAGGTTGGGCGAAGAGCTTGTTGTTTAGTATTTTTGTTGGATTATTTCTTTTTATTTTGTGCGTGCAGTGTGTAAACGCGTTAGAACCTGAAATAGAAACGACCACTCCGTATCCGGACCCTGTGAGCTTCTCATTTGGTCCGTCAACACAAGATACCAAGAGTTCCTCATTTAGAATTTATAATAGAGCATCAGACCCGAATGCTACATTGACAGGAGATGTGGGAGAATATGATGGAAATGGTATACACGTTGAACCAGTGCATTCATCTTTTGAGATCCTGGGTGGAGGAGACCATTACGCTGAGATAGATTTAACAATTACAGTATATGAAAAAGACCCGATAAAGAACGAAAGAGATAATTTATGTAAGATCATCATAAATTCAAATGCAGGATCAGAAGAAGTCACTATCACTGTAACAATAAAATATAATGCAAAGATCGCGGTATCGCCTCCTTCAAGAGAAATCAATTTTGGAAGTGTTCGTCATGGTACTACTATAAATTCAGAAACGCCGATTACAATTAAAGAAGTATATGGGTATAAGCCTGTTAATGTAGCGTTAAAAATAAGCGGAGAGAACAATTGGGTTAGTTCAAGTCCGAGTGGTACGATCTCGATCCCTGCAGGTGGTGAATCCGAAGAAATCGAATTTACGCTAGTTGCACCTGACGATCCAGATCACAACCGATACTCATGGACTTTTTCTGTTTCTGCGGGTAAAGCAGGCTATGAAACGATAACAATCAAAGCATACATACGAATGCCACCGGAACTTGGCAGGCTTTACGATGAATATCAGGAAATAAAGTTCGATAAGCCAAAGGGCACTGTTCGCAAATATGATAGATACATTGATGTGCGAGTGAGGAATATAGGTGATGAGACAATGGATTTAAAAACAATCGTTTTCTCCGAGTTACCGGGTGGTAGGATAAGTATTGGAATAGTCCATCCCCCTAAAGAAGTTCCAGGAAAGAGCAGTAAAGAAATCAAGCTTCATGTCACTGCACCATACGATGCATCTGAAGGAACGTACCACGGAAGGTTGTATATAGATGCCGGTAAGGCAGGGCAAGGATATGTGGACATAACCATAAAAATAATATGGCCAGTTGACTTCACCATCTCCTCCTCCTCTTCTCCTTATTTCGCAACCACCCCCCTTTCCATTGATTTCGAGTCCTTAGAGCTGAAAGAGCTGGGATATAAAAAGAAAAGAGTGAATCTAACATTAACGGAGGTCTATCGCTATAAACCAGTGCGGAATTTACGCTTTTCCACGAGCGGTGAATACGGGAACTGGCTAAAAGAAGAGATGGAGTTCTCTGAAATACCTCCAGGTAAGTCAAGGACCATTACGCTCAAAATCGAACCCGGATTGGAAGCAGTGCCAAAGGACTACTCGTGGAAGTATTATATAAGTGCTTACGAGATAAGCGCAAAGCGAATTGATGTAGAGGCGAAGATTGTGCCGATGAATATCCCAGAGATGATAGAATATTTGAACTCATTTAGAAAAAGCCCTCTACATGATAGTTACCCATCATCAGAAGTTATAATATCAAACGGCGTAGGAATGCTGGAAGTTGTAGAGAGCAGCGAAATAGGTGCAGAGGACTGGAAAAAAATACCCGTTTTGATGAAGGGAACGCTCTCTCTGCTCTCATCGCTGAATGATGGTGTTATGTCCAGTGAAGAGGAAAACTATGGAAAAGCCGTGGAGAACTTAGTGAGTGCCTCGGTATCAACATCCACAATAGGCGCGAATTCTGAGCTGAACAATTGGGACATATCAGGATATGCGAAGGATATTTCAACGGGTGCGGACAGGACAACAGAGGAGGTGTTGATTAACGAGGCGAGAATGCTTGAATTGCGAGGGTGGAATATAAAGAAGGCAGTGGAGCACGCAATGGCACTGGATGATATAAGCGGATTAAAAAAGGAAGAAAATATGCTTGAATCCGCTCTTTCATATCAATATGCCGCTACTATCTATGGCCTGCTCAAGGATAAGGAAAAGAGAATAGAATGCAACTATGAAGAATCTCGGCTCATGGATAAGCATGATGAACTGGTGAGTGATGCAACAGACCGTCGTATCAAAGCGGAGAAAAACATAATGAATACCGAGGAGAACGACCTTATTAGAATCTGGAATACATATCTTCTTTTGAATCCTTATAAATACGATACTTTTTCTGAGAGCTATGGATCAGCGGAGAAATACCTGGAAGATGCATTAAAGAACTACAAAGTCGCAGGTGAGTCACTTATGGCTGAGGATACAGAAAAGAAGTTAAATGAGGTGAAAAGGAAGTGGAGTTATATATTCTCTATGTTCTTCATTGCGTGCATTCTGTATGGCGCAGCTTTCATCTATACGATAAACAGGGTCATTATGGGCACGGTGGCTTATATGAGAGACATGTATGAGAGAGAGGTGGGGGATATTATAGTTAAGTAACCATGACCATGAGTGCGACATACGACGAAACGTTGATGGAGAAACTGAAAAAGGAAACAGAAATAGCACGAAAGGCGAGGAAAAGAGGTTTTGACCCTTCGCTTCAGCCAGAAATCGAGATAACCAAAGACCTTGCAGCTCGCGTAGAAGCGCTAATAGGAATAAAAGGCATAAGCGGAAGGATAAGAGAATTAGAGCGAGAAGGATACAGTAGAGAGGAAATAGCGTTAAAAACAGGATATGACTTCGCAGAAGAAAAATTCGGCAGCTACAAGCGCATAGAAGTGATAGAGCACGCAGTTAGAACCGCAGTAGCGATTCTCACCGAAGGCGTGGTTGCTGCGCCTTTAGATGGCATAGCGCGGGTTGAAACAGGAAGAAACGACGATTCGAGCGAATACATTAAAATATTTTATTCTGGTCCGATAAGAAGTGCAGGTGGAACTGCTCAGGCGCTTTCTGTATTGGTTGCGGATTATCTAAGGAGTAAAGAGGGATTTGCAGCGTATTCGCCGCGAGAAGAAGAAATAGGGCGATATATACTGGAGGTTTCCGCATACGCGCAAATAAGTGGATTGCAATACACGCCTACGGACGAAGAGATAAGGGAAATCGTAGGGAATTGCCCTATTTGCATAGATGGCGACCCTACGGAGGATAGAGAAGTAGGGGGATATAAGGACCTTGAACGAGTCGCCACGAATAAAATAAGGGGAGGGATGGTGCTCGTTATCACGGAAGGAATGGCAATGAAGGCGCCGAAGATAAAAAGGCATGTTGATAAACTTGGCATCCAGGGCTGGGAGTGGGTGAATAAGTTAGTAAAATCGAAGGTAGAGAAAGGAGAGCGGGACTTTTTAGCGGATTTGATAGCAGGGAGACCCGTATTTGGAAAACCATCAAAAAAAGGGGCATTCGGATTGAGATATGGTCGGGCACGCAATTCGGGTTTTGCTTCCGCGGGCATTCACCCTGCAGCGATGTCTTTACTTGAATTTACTGCCGTGGGAACACAGCTAAAGCCCGAACTGCCTGGTAAAGCCGCTTGTGTTGTTCCTGTGGATTCCATTGAGGGGCCGACAGTGAAATTAAGAGATGGCAGTCTGCTCAAATTAAATTCCGTTAAAGACGTTCAGAGGGTAAGGGAAGAAATAGCGGAAATAGTGGATTTAGGTGAGATACTCATTGATTACGGTGAGTTTCTGGAAACGGGGCATCGGTTAATGCCCGGTGCATACACGCATGGATGGTGGTTAAAGGAGTTAGAAGCGAGCGCGAAGGAAGAAGCAGAGAAGTGGCGTTGCAAAACACCGGGTCAAACAGAAGGTATCGAAATCGCATCGCGCTTCGCAGTGCCGTTACATCCGGCATATACCTATTTGTGGGAGGACATAACCGGGCAGGACAGGGAACATTTAGCGGAATGGATATGCGAAAAGGGATGCATGAGGCTGGATACCGTATCAGATGAAAAAGCACTGTTTATTCCCGATGACGCAGAAGGGAGAATAAAGGCGATTCTTGAGGATTTGCTTGTCCTGCATCAGACACAGGAGAAGATGCAGGATGCAGGATGCAGGATGCAGGTCAAGATAGAAGAGCCGGGTGCTTTGCTACGGTGTTTGGAGATAACAGATGATTTGAGAAGGGATAAGTCAGTGAAGATAAAGACGAGACCGAAAGCGCCGACAAGAATAGGCATGAGAATGGGAAGACCCGAGAAATCAAAAGCGAGGAAAATGCAACCTGCACCTCATTCTATCTTCCCCGTAGGGGAATACGGGGGAAAGAACAGGTCTCTGAAGAGAGCGTTAAAAGAAAAAGTGATAGAAGTGGAAATGAGCAATTTTCAAACTCGGGGGATGATGCAAGAGCCAAAATCCAAGATGCAAGTCAAACCTAAACCTGTATCCAGTACCCGGTATCAGGCATCCAGAGGTAAAAAGAGCGTTGATTTGTGGGACTATTATCACAAAACGCTGAGCCGATTGGGCATTGATTTTGATATTAACAAGGTGGACGTAAAATGTGTGCAAGGCCTTATGACGAGTAAAAAAGTGGCGGAGGATATTGGAAAGGGGATATTAAGAGCGAAACATGGCGTGTTCGTGTTTAAAGACGGTACGATAAGATACGATTTCACGAATTTGCCATTGACGCATTTCAAGCCGGAAGAAATAGGGCTGAGCGTGGAAAGGGCAAAAGAGCTGGGGTACTCGCATGACCTAAACGGCGCGGAGTTGGAAAGCGACACGCAAATAGTAGAACTCAAGCAGCAAGATATTGTGATTTCGGTTGATGCGGCATCGCATTTGGTTCGCGTGTCGAATTTTGTGGATGATTTGTTACAGCGGTTCTATGACCTGCCGCCTTATTACGGTGCCTCAAGCAAGGAAGACATTGTAGGAGAGGTTGTGCTTGGCCTTGCACCACACACCTCTGCGGGGATATTGGGCAGGATAATCGGGTTCACACGCGCTTCGGCTTGTTATGCGCATCCGTTTTTCCATGCTGCGAAACGAAGGAACTGTTTGGCACCGAGTACTGAGGTTTTGGTCACGAACTCAGGGAGGTTAAAAAACATTGATCTGGAGTTGTTATACAATAGTGAAAACGCACGTGAAGAGGTTGTTGATGATTTCGGTACAACACGAAAACTCGTTGAAGGAATTAAGACGTATGCTCTGAATCCTGAGGATGGGCGGTTTGAACTAAAGGACGTTAAATCAGTGATTAAAACGCCTGCACCGTCACATCTGGTGAGCGTGAGCACCAGGTCCGGCAGAGCGTTCGTTTCCTCGCCGGAACACCGAACTACGGTATGGTCAAACGGTAAAATCCACCACAAAAGAGTTTTGGAACTGGATGACAAAGACAGGCTATTAGTACCGAAAAAACTTGATCTAGAGGAAGAAGAGGGCAGAGCAGAAATAGACCTTCTGAAGGCGTTTTTGCATTTCGATAACCTTTCCGGGGACGTAATGGTCAGAGGAGTGCGGGAAGAAGTAGAAAAGCTAATGAAAGACCTGGGGGGGCTGAAATCCACTGCTGAGCAGATAGGAATCGGGAAAAAGACATTTTCAAATTATGTTTATCGTGATAGCATCCCGCTACCTATTTTGCATTCGTTACTCAGGCGGTCGCACCGTGATTGGACTGCAATTCCGAGCGAATGCCAACTCGGCGTTAAAAGGGACCACACGGCAATCCCGCGAATAATCAAGCTTGATGAGCGTTTCATGCGGCTTGTCGGCTATTATCTCGCAGAAGGCTATGCAAGAAGCGTTGAAAAGGCGTTTTATCAGGTCAGCATGGCATCGCAGGAAAAAGAGCTGTTGGATGACATGGCGAACTGCATCAGAGATGTTTTTGGCTTTTCCCCGGGCAGAAAGGAGGGGGTGCTCGTCATATCAAACCGATTGATATACAAGCTATTTGTGGAGGTTTTGGGTACGGGCAAACGAGCTAAAGAGAAGCGAATTCCACCGTTACTACGGACTCTTCCTCGCGATAAGATGAGGTGGTTGCTGAGTGCCTATTTCTCCGGCGATGGCTCGGTGGAAAGAGGTAAGCTCGTGGTCTCCTGTTGCTCAGTAAGCGGGAAACTACTGCAGGACATTGGATTGCAGTTGCTCCGATTTGGTATATTCTACCGATTGAAAAGAGAAAGAAAAGCTGCGGGAGGAGCGGCGAAACGATTCTACAAGCGAAAAGGTAAAAGCGAAGATGAATTACCGGTCTTTGACCTTCTTTATCTCTTCATAAGATCGCGATATGCGAGAAAATTCGGTGAGGCAATCGGTTTCGTAGAGAAGCGGAAGAACGAAACATTGAGAGCGGCATTTGCAAAAGAGAAAGCACCGCGTATCTCCTCGTTTGGTGATGCCGTTCTTGACGAAATAAAAGGGATAGAAACCGTCAAGTCGGAATTTGAGTTCTTATACGATATAGAAGTTGAGGGGCATCACAATTTTTTGGTCAATGACTTCGTGCTTAGCGCTAACTGTGACGGTGACGAGGACTCAATTATCCTGCTGCTGGATGCGCTGCTCAATTTCTCGCTGCTATTTCTACCCGAAAAGAGAGGAGGCAGAATGGATGCTCCTATCGTGCTCATTCCGTTTATCAACCCGAAAGAGGTGGACAAGGAGGCGCATAACGTTTCTATTGTGACGGAATATCCGCTGGAGTTTTACGAGGCTGCCTGTTCGGGGAAACATCCAAAAGAGGTGAAGAATATAGAAACGGCAGCGAGCAGAATAGGGCAGCCGAAGGATGTCTATGGCTTCGGTTACACGCATGACACAACGGACATCGCAGCAGGTCCTTTAAAATCGTTGTATAAGACGCTGAAGACAATGGTGGATAAAACAGAGGCGCAGTTGAAACTGGCGAGGATGATAAGGGCGGTAGATGAGTGCGAAGTAGCGGAAACGGTAATAAAAAACCATTTCCTTCGCGACATAAAAGGTAACCTCCGCGCGTTTGGCTCGCAGAAGGTGAGGTGCAGTAAATGCAATGCGAAATACAGGAGGATTCCGCTGACCGGGAAGTGCACGCGATGTGGCAGTAAGATAGTCCCCACGGTGCACACTGCGAGTATAAAGAAATATCTTGACGTTTCGTTACGCATAGCGGAGGAGTATCACATATCCAATTACACGAGGCAACGGTTGGAACTCCTGGAGAAGGATGTGAATGCGCTTTTTGCCACGGAAGAGGAGCAGAAGGCGTTGACGGATTTCATGTAGCACTTTCTTTCTACGAGAAAGAACCTGCGCTAAGAAAGAAATATCAGGGAGTTCTTTTATCACGCCCACAGCCTGATAGCAGGAATCCAATCGTTGTATTTCCTGCCGTTTGCGTCTGTAAATTCTGTGCAATTGATAAAAGAACCATCTAAAGTTGTGTGGCTTTGTTCATGGATTATCTGCGGATAAGAGCCTGTGCGTATGGTGTAATTATATGTTTCACCCGCGTATAGTGTGAAAGCAGTGTCAAAAGTAATATTGTGCCACTCTCCGGTGTAGCCAGTCCAATGCCCCTCTGCGAGCTTTGTTCCATCAGAGTAATAAAAAGTAACGTGTTCGGTGTGTCCGCCGGTGCCAGTGCATGAGTATGTGTAAAGTTTGGATACGGTGATTGTCTGCGAGGGTGTGATTGTTCCAGTGTGTGTACCAGAGATGCTTGGGTATGTGCCTGCACAGGTGTCAAAAATTCCTATTCCTGTGCTCACAACAGCAGTTACTGGACCCACCACCTTACTATCATACGAAACGTATCCCACAATCTCATAAGACCCTTCTTCTGCTTCTGATGTGTCCCATATATCGCAGAAACTGACATTTTCAGAAGGAATCAAATTGGTAACGTTATGCTCAAACATCTCTACTATATCTCCTCTCGAATTAATTATTTTTATAATCGCATTCCCAGTGATGTTCACCGTGCCTGCGTTGTTAAAAGTCATGGAGATGTTAATCTCGTCACCGGTATCAAAGATTTCCGGTGTGGCGGTAAATCCGGTTATCTCTCCTGAAGATATACCCAATCTGAAACCCTCCATTTTTCTATCCTGCACATTTCCCGCAGTATCTTCTAAAGTCACTTCCACATAATAATAATCAGGCTCGGAGCTTGCACTATCCCACACAGAAGAAAAGGAAGCTTCTCCTCTTACATTACCAAGCGTGTGAAGGTTCAAACCGCTCACAATCTCATCTGTGGTATACCTCTTTATCACCGCATTGACAATTACATCCTTAACTTCGCCTGAATTGTTGAGTGCAAAGTCAACTATAACTTTTTCACCCTGCCGATAAACATGCTTATCAATAGACAGGCTGGTTATTGTCACATTAGATACTGTATAGTTGATCGCAAAATCGTATGTTTTATAGAACTCCACGTCGGTGGTCAGGGAACTATAGTAAAATGGATACATTAATATGACCAGGGTAGTGCTGCCATCAGGGTTTTCCAGAATTTCCCAATAATAATCCTCTTCAGGATACCAGCCCTCGTTTCTATCTGAACGCGAGATATTAGTAACTACTGAGGAGTAAGTATCCAACGAGGTAACCGGCAGGTTCAAACCAGTAGCATTAACTAATCCCGACCTGTTGGTTAAGACCACATCCTGAACTTCATATCCGGCAGGATAGTCTTTAAAGACTCCGTAATAGGGTACCTGAGGCTTACCTTCCTCCAGTACTGTGTGACCACCAGAGATTTCTACGTAATCCAATCCATCTCTGGTAGTTACTTCATAATCGGGAATATCAACTTGAAGTGATGGGAGAGGCTGTTGTTGTTGCTGTGTTTTTGCCTGAGCTGTCACGATAGCAGCTGAAGGTACCCGCCCATATTTTGGGTCTCCGTATATGTTATATTCCCAGACCCAAAGACGCCATCCTGGTGATGCTAAGTCACAGCTCCATAAGTTCCTTTCCACATTAGTAAAAGCTTGAGCAATAGATTCAAGTGGACCCCACGACTCAGCGAATTCTTTTCCCGCTATAGCATTAGCGTTCATAGAAGACTCTTCGGTTGAACCAATATAAACAGCAGCACCGCTGTCAAAAAAAGCTTCCGCGAAATTGGAATCGTCACCACTTTGATAATCTCCGGTTAAGCAAGAGATGGCAAAGATAAAGGGATTAGCATTGCTGAAGTCAAGCGGAAAATCATATGGGTCATTAGCACCCAAAGGCCATATGGCATCTGGGCTACCATGACCGAAAATGCAAATGACATCCTTATTGGGTGTCTTTGAGACAAACGCATCGGTCATCCGCTCTTCGTACTGCCTGTTGAAATAATAAATTTCTTCCTCGCTTGCATCTCCGATGACCATTTCAGCCATCTCATCATTTATTATATTCCCCACTGCAAAACCATCAAATGCATCAAAATCACGATATATTCGGTTTCCTTTCTTAGACCCACCTGCAGTGAAGTAGTAAACTGTGTCCACGCTGAAATTAGCAATAACAATCTCATCATCGCTATCCGGTGTTGCATTTCCTATCGCAAAGCCGTAGCCCTCCACGAAGTTACAGCTAAAATTCGCAAGTAGAGTTCCATTTGCGGCATAGGTATAAATCTTATCTTCACTCCTATCAGCAATTACTATCTCCTCATTTGGATTCTTCAGGATTACATTTCCCACTGCAAAACCATCGTATATCTGATAGTCACCAGTTACAAGTGAGAAATTGTTAAGTTCTACGTCACTGACATCGTAGATATGAACCTTATTAGCGTATCTATCAGCGATAAGTATCTCATCCTTGTCATCCCCCATTACGTCTCCCACTGCAAAGCCGTCAAACTTGTGAAAGTTAATATCAAAACCTCCAAGATATCCTTTATCCCAATTTCCCCCGCCCAGGTAGTAGCACTTGTAAATATCAATACGATCTGCTGAGTAGTCAGCGATAAGTATCTCCTCTTTATCATCTCCCATTACGTCACCCACAGCGAACCCATCGCCTTCTTTAAAATCCCTTGTGAATTCTTCGAGCTTTGTGCCACTCGGATTATAAACATAAACCTTATCCGTACCTCTATCTGCGATAAGTATCTCCGCTTCCGCATCTCCGCCTATATCGCCTACGGCAAGTCCATTATGCTGCTCATAACCTGCAGCAAAAGGGCAGGAATCCATGACGACATAATCTTTCCAGTGGATTTTCTCTACATTGAATCCTTCATCCTTAAGCATATTCTCTATCTTATTCACAGTAGCTACCATGACCTTATAACTGTCCCCAGTGCCACTGACCACCAGAGCGTCAGAGCGATCAAATCCATATCCCGGTGAGCCTTTATGAACGTTTATACTCACTTGAATTGGCTTAGTTAAGTTGGCGGCACTTCCACTTCCTATAATCCGTCCCACTATTAGATTCGGAGCACCACCGCCTGTGGTATCAGCATAGCGATGATCACTATACTTAACTTTGTTAGTCACCCACCAATCAAAGTTCTTATTCCATGCAGGAACAATCTCTGTCTCGCCAACAATAAGCATGTAACCATAGCATTGCCCTTCATAAACGGTGGAAAAAAGATAACTTAATTTCTTCGCCCAGTCGCCATCAGGCTCGATTAAATCATCGAGGTTGTATGCACTCTCCGTATAGGAACTCTCTAAATACCCCAGTACGCCGGTTTCCAGATATGCTAAGTGCGCCATTTCGGAAAGGAGAACGTTCACCTCACTATCCTTATACCAGGCGAACAATCGCGAAGGATGGGTAACAATCAAATAATCTGCCAGACCAATGGCATAATTTGTCGCTGCGGCTACATTTGTAGTATCTCCGGGTGATATCTCCACCTGTGTAGCGGGGATTATGAAATTTTTATTATAGACTGTGTCATCTGGACCTTTGTAAGACACTTGCGTATATGGTATCCCAATTTGATACGATACATCATCTTCAAACAGAATTGGAACAATGTAATATTGAATCACCTTAGAACTTTGTGGAAGAAGACTTGAAATACTCAGGTGCACTTCACACACTCTCGTGTCGTCGTCATAGGTTGGCTCTGTGATTGTTCCAAGCGTCACAATCCCACCACCCGGAAGTGCTTGATAACCCCTTAACTTATCCACAATCTCTATGTCGTTGGCGGTGGCATATCCCGCATTTGTCACATTTATGTTTACCCTGAATCCTGTTTCCAAGCCCTCTACCTTGCCCCTGCCGACCGAAATAACCGGCTGAGCTGGAGGAGCAGGATGATCCACGGTAACAAGTATGAAATCAGATGCGTTATTTTCAGCGCTGTCATAGGCTTTTACCGTAATAAAATGCTTACCTTCCAGCACTGTTTGGGTATTCCATAAATAACTGAAATTATAAGGAGTGGCAAGTTCATCAGTGAAGTCAAAAGATGAGGTTAAGTTCTCTATGAATAATAACGTGTAAACGTTCTCACCATCGATATAAAACTCCAGCCGGTTAGGCGGTGCCGCTATTCCACCAAAGAGCCAGTCAATAGCATAGACTTCGATTTCCACTGTGCCATTCACATAAGCACCACTCGTAGGATTTTCGATCTTCACAT
>JAYEII010000141.1:0-4828 GCA_034660015.1 Methanobacteriota archaeon
CACTAAAAGTAATAAGAAGTATAATAGAAAACAGAAAGAAAATTTAGAATCTCAACCACTACCGCTTTGAATATCTTAGCCAAAACTTCAATTTGCTCTTCCGATGGCATCGGTGCTATTGCACGTTTTTCATCCATCCATGAGGGCATTTTTGGTCATTTCCGTGCCTAATTTTATATAGGATAAAAGGATATATTTTAATTAGTTCACATTAGTAATAGATACAAAAGGTGAAAACCAATGGAGGAGTTAGAATATCGGTATGAGTATGATAAAGTATTTGATGCCATAATAAGTGCTGTCAAGAGTTGTGGTTTAAAAATAGAATCAGCAGATAAAAATTTGGGTAAAATTAAAAGTTCTACTGGTTTTTCACTCCTATCTTGGGGTGAAGATATTGAGATTAAGTTAATCCGGCTATCTCCTAAGAAAACTAAAGTAGAAATATCGTCATTCCCAAAAGCTCAACTTTTTGATTGGGGAAAGAGCGCAAAAAATAAAGAGAGGATTAGGAATAAAATAAAAGACATATTGGGGTGAAAATATATGCGTTTATTTGTGGAATGCCATCATTGTCACCGTAGAATATATTTAGGTATAACCGCAGAAGGTAGGAATGAATTAATACAGCGGTTAGGTTCTTCTGATTTTGAGGTAGAATGTCCTCATTGCAATTATTCAGATACCTACAGTGTGAATGAGGTTTTCGCGGTAGAGTCCAACGTGCTACCCGCTGGTGCGATTATAGGAGGATTAATAGGTCTTTTAGGAGGTCCCATAGGATTGATCATAGGTAGCAGTGCAGGTGCTCTGCTGGGTGCCAGTGCTGACGCAGAAGACCAAAGAAAAGCGAGGCTTTTCAATGAAAGTTGATAGATTGAACCTGCACCGCATCAGGTGGAAACTTTTAATTGTTTTCATAATCGCTGTATTAATCGCAGAAATATTGGTAGTGAGGGTAAGTGAAGATGATTTGATTCGATGTATTTCAGGCATATTATCCTACTATCCCCTGCTTACTAAGGGATTTGGGGCCGGTGTTTTTCTTCTATGTCTACTTCATTATTTTGTTGTTATTAGAAAGACAGAGGAATTTCCTGAAAAATTAACATTTCAATTCTTGGGTCCTTTGGATCTACTGATAAAAGACTTGCCTCTGATTGTCTCAACATTCTATATACCTTTGGTAATCTTTTACCATATATTTAAGGGGACTTTTTCTAATGAGCTTTCAGTGGACCAATTAATTATTTTGGGATTTGTTATGGCTTATCTCGCATATTGGTGTTTTATGCAAGTATATATAAGGATAAGAGATATCTTCTACAATGTTCCCGCTGTCAAAGTCAAAAGCAAAAGTGATAAGTAAGAGGAGAAAAGGCTCAGCAAGGATACCAAACGGTGTGGTGGGGGATTTAATTTTAAATTTATAGAACACTATGAAATTTACGGCAAACTGAAAAATGACCGAAAGACTCCCCGACATTATTGACAACTCAGAAGGCAAAAAACTCGGTGCAGTGCTGAACCAACTGCTCGAACATGGTGAGCCAAGCGTCCGCATCGTAACCGCATATTTCAACCACGGCGGCTTTTCTGTTTTAAAAAACGGGCTTGAAAACGCAAAAGAATTCAAATTACTGCTCGGAAAGGAGCAGGAACGCGAATTTGTCATTGGCGATAGATTGTGGAACGAGATGGAAATAGCGATGAACAAGCGCGAAACCCCTCCGCTGTTACAGGAATTAGCGGATTTTATCAATCAGGAGAAGGTTGGAGTTCGAGCATTTAAACAAAAATTCCTGCACGGGAAGTCTTACATCATTGATGGGATTCCTGTTCTGGGTAGTGTTGGATTTGTGGGCTCCTCAAATCTCACCTACGCGGGTCTTACCAAGAATTATGAACTGAACGCGGTTTTGAAGCAAGAATCAGCAGTAAGAGAATTAATAAACTGGTTTGATTGTTTCTGGAACGAAGCAGAGGATTATAAGGATGAACTTCTCGACATTCTTACCGCTTTTACAAACGAATACCCGCCATACGAAATTTACATCAAAATTCTCTACGAATATTTCCGAGACCGATTTGAACTTGAGGTGAGTCCAAAGGAGGAGACACCAAGCCCGATTGTTCTCGCGGATTTCCAGCACGATGGTTATCAGAATGCGAAAGATATACTTGAAAAATACGGCGGCGTAATACTTGCTGATTCTGTTGGTCTCGGCAAGACTTTCTTGGCTCTTAAACTCCTTGACGACTACGCATACAAACTACGGCAAAAAGCGCTTCTTATTTGTCCCGCGCAACTTAAAGAACTGCTATGGGAGCCCGAACTCAGACGTGCAAGCATCCGTGCAGACATCGCACACATGGAGTTCGTGGGTAGAGATTCGTTCAATCCTGCGGAATATGCGGACTTTGACCTCCTAGTAATAGACGAATCACATAATTTCAGAAATGCGAACACAAACAGATGGGAGAACGTATTTAAAATTCTCGCCACCGGAAAACCAAAGAAATTGATTCTTCTAACTGCAACGCCTGTTAACAATACCATATTTGACCTTCACAACCAGCTCAGACTCATCACGAGGGATAAAAGTGACTTTTTCGCGGGCTCGGGTATAAATAACCTAACAAGCTATTTTCAAAAAGCGGAAGCAGACAAGGAGAATCTTTACGACCTGCTTGAGGAGATTGCAATAAGACGAAGCCGATACTTCATAAAAACGAATTATCCCGAGGCGGAAATAGATGGAAAAATCATTAATTTCCCGAAACGTGAACTCCGCACCGTCAGATACAGCCTTGAGGGAAGTTATAGCGGGCTATATAAAGAGGTTGCCAGCACAATTGAAAACCTCTATCTTGCACCTTACAATCCCGAGGCGTATAGAAAAGGAATTGACGCTCACGAATTTGTGGGACTCAAAGAGAGACTGCTTCGAGAGGGCTGGAGCGAAAAGGATGCGCAAGCATATATGATGAACCTCGGTAGGGGTACGTCACTCGTTCAGCTTATGAAAACTCTTTATCTCAAACGGCTGGAAAGCAGTTTAACAGCCTTAAAAATTAGCCTTGTAAGGCAGAGAGATTTTCAGGAAATATTCTCGCAGCTTTTGAATATAAATAAACTTCTGGATTCCACCCAGTATCGCAAACATTTTAAATGGAACGGTGAGGACGAGCAAGAGAACGAAATTGACATAGACAATGCTATTGCGCAACTTCCGGAAGCTGACGCGAATCTCTACGACCTGGATGCCCTTAAAAAGTTCGTGAAAGAGGATGTCGATGCACTAAACAATATAATCGAGAAACTCGAAAAGATAGAGGTTCAGGAGGATGACAAATTAAATGAGTTGAAGAAACTTCTTCTTGGTGACTTAAAAGGCAAAAAAGTTGTTGTTTTTACGTATTTTAAGGATACTGCCCGCTATCTTTACCACCAGTTAGGGGGCAAACGAGAAGATGGCAAGCGTTTGCCAGAAGGCGAAAAATTCCTCAGAGAGCTTGGTCAGGAACGCATCAGTATTGTAGATAGTATTGTTGACCCACGGGAGAGAAAAGACCGGGTTATTCGGTTCGCACCAGAATCCAATGCACAAAACACAACATTAAAAAACGAAATAAAAGGAACAGAGCGTGAGATTGACCTGCTGATTAGCACAGACGTTTTGAGTGAAGGGCAGAACTTGCAGGATTCTGACACGGTGATTAACTACGACCTGCACTGGAATCCCGTGAGAATGGTTCAACGAGCAGGTAGGATTGACAGAATAGGGTCGCTTTATGATACAGTTTTTGTTTACAATTTCAATCCAGAAGATGCGCTTGAAGACCTTCTTCACTTAGTAGAACGCATTTACAATAAATTAGAGGGCATAAATCGTAGTATTGGACTGGACGCTTCAGTTATGGGTGAAAGCCCGAATCCGCAGGATTTTAATGCCATACACATGATTGCACAAGAAGATGGGAGTATTTGGGACGAACTTGAGCAATTATCAGAGATAGATGTCGGTGAATTTTTAAAACAGGAACTCATTGATTTCATAGGACGTATAGGGGAGGACAAACTGAAACGCATTCCACTTGGAATGGGCAGTGGTATTCAACGAGAAGACAGGAAGGGGCTTTTTGCTGCGATAAAAGATGAGAAGAACAACCGCCATTTCTGGCTGTTCTATGATATAGAAAGAAATACCATTTTAGACCGGAAGCTTGAGGTCATCAAGCTTATTCGATGCCATGAGCATGAGAAAAGGGTTGAACCTGATTTTGATGTGTATGCAATTCTGGAAAAGCTGAAAAAACGTATTGTTAACCAAACGAAAGCGGTAAAGCATAGGATTTCCGTTTTACCAAATCCACAAAACCACGTTATGAATTGGCTGCAGGCATTGCCTCCTTTAGAAGAGAGAAAACAGCTTATTGAGTATTTTTCAAAGCCCTTGAGCGGATTGCAGATTAGGGAACTAAGGCGGCTGTGGCGAGAAGAAAGAGAAAGTAGCGTAGAAAAACTTCTTGCTATTTTACATCGGTTTGCTGAGGCGCATCCTCACGCCACTGAAGTTCAATCTTCTTCTGTTTCCGAAATCTCGGAAGAAGACCTTCAACTTGTTGGCTGGATCGCAAGGGTGTAGGAGCAAAAACAAAACAATACAAACCGTTCATGCTTTAATAAGAATCACTATTGAGGGAAAATGAAAGAAAGAAGAAAAGAGAGAGGCTTTAGATTCGTGGATAGAATCAGCCGAAGAGGAATTAGAATTTGCAGAAGCGATACACGAGATTTTAGAAAATTCGAGTACCAAAGAAGAAT
>JAYEII010000142.1:0-59818 GCA_034660015.1 Methanobacteriota archaeon
CAGATGAAGACAAGTTCTCGATATAGTCAGGATTCAGGATACAAGATGCAGGATGCAGGATGCAGGATGCAGGATGCAGGATACAGGATACAGGATACAGGATACAGGATACAGGATACAGGATGCAGGATACAAGATACAGGGAGGAGGAGGATGATGGCTTTTCAGACGTATAAGGATTTGGAAATATATCAGTTAAGTCATGATTTGGCAATTGAAATGCATAAGGTAAGCCTCAGCTTGCCGAAATTCGAGTTATATGAAGAAGGGAGCCAACTGAGGAGATCTGCTAAGGCAATTCCTGTGAATATCGTTGAGGGATTTGGACGCCGCCGATATAAAAAAGAATTTATCCGATTTCTTACATTTGCTCTGGCATCCTGCGATGAAACAAAGGAGCATCTTAAAATCTTGTATGAGACAGAGGCAGTCAATGATGACGATATTTTTAATAGCTTTATCAGGAGGTATGAAGATTTAGGACGGAAAATCCACAATTTCATTAAAGCTGTGGAATCTGGTCATAAATCATAATCCTGTATCATGTATCTTGCATCATGCATCTTGGAACCTGGTGATTAAAAATGGGCTTCGGAACTATATTCGCTACCATTGCTATGGTCGTGATAATTGGTATTTCCTCTTACCTGTTCATGACAGGCGCTCTGTTCACCATGGATACGTTATCCAGCTCACTAAAAATAGCGAATGAAATAGATAATGAACAGCTAAAAACAGAAATAGAAATTGGGGATGTGGTTGTAAAAACATCAAACCCTGGCTCAGGAAGTTCCGATATAAATGTTTCTATCAATAACACTGGCTCCACGAAGATATTAAAGTCCGAGTTCGAGCATATAGACGTGTTCGTCTATTATCATAACTACACGTCAGCCGGGGAAAATATCACCATCCACCGGGGGATACCTTACAATGATACTAATTATAGTGCATTGCAGGGTAACGAATGGACCGTGGTGGACATCACGCCGGATCTGATAAACCCGCGAATATTTGACCCTGATGAGCAGATGAAAATCGTGATACGGGTTGAACCTGCGATAAACAGCACGATGCAGAACGGGAACTGGACAAAAATAGTTATGCCAAACGCAGTTTCGGCTTCCAAATATTTCTAAATATTTATAGACACAGATTAACACAGATTAACGCAGATGAAAAAATAACATAGCTAAACATGGTAGTAGTATAACAATAAATCCGTGTAAATCTGTGTAAATCAGTGTCTTAAAAAAGAACCAATTAAATTTTATAGACACAGATTAACACAGATTAACGCAGATGAATAAATTAATAAATCCGTGTAAATCCGTGTCTTTCAAGAAAACAGAAAATAAATTACAGACACAGATTAACGCAGATTAACACAGATGATAAGAACCAACACGGTTAAACTAAAATAAATCTGCGTAAATCCGTGTAAATCTGTGTCTTAAAAAAGCCGATTTAAAAATGCCGATGAAAAGTTACAAATATAGGGCGATAACTGAGAAGATAATTGGAGCAGCCCAAAAAGTACACAATACGCTTGGTTATGACTTTTTAGAGAAAGTATATCAAAATGCGCTCGTTATTGAACTTCGAACGCTGGGATTTGATGTGGAAGTGGAACAGCCCATAGCAGTTCAGTATAGAGATGAAATCGTTGGTAATTATGTCGCCGATATTGTCGTCGAAGGAAAAGTCATTCTCGAAATAAAAGCCGTAAAAGAATTGTCAGAAATTCACGAGGTTCAGCTCGTCAATTATCTTAAAGCAACCGGTATTGAAGTGGGTCTTCTAATTAACTTTGGTAGGTCTGTAACTGTGAAACGCCGTGTGATGGACAAGAAAAAATAAATTATTGACACAGATTAACGCAGATTAACACAGATGATAAGAATCAACAATGTTAAACTTAAATAAATCCGTGTAAATCCGTGTCTTAAAAAAGAACCAATTAAATTTTATAGACGCGGATTAACACAAACCTTTTTGCAAGCAAAAAGCTTTACCAAAAAAAATCGTACGTGTTTAGATAACATCTCTGTTTTTCTTTTAGCACAGGTTTTCTTTTTTCTAAAAAGAAAAAGTGTTGTGTAAATCAGTGTCTTAAAGAATATTTCCATTCATTCGTTAATAAAACTCTAAATGTTTGTTAAAAGAATTTGATTCGACAAAAGCCTTTTATCTACCCCCTTACATATCGGGATTAATAGAGGATGAAATAAAATGGGAGAAGAAAAGGACGATGAAGAAATAAGCCTCGCTTCTGTTTTTGGCAGTAAAGAGGTACTTACCAGCGGGAACAGAGAGATGGACGGGAAGATGGGGGGTGGAATACCCGCCGGCTCGCTTACCCTTATCGAGGGTGGAAACGATACGGGGAAAAGTGTTTTAACGCAACAGTTAATGTGGGGGGCACTGCAGCAGGGCTTTAGCCTGGCTACCTATACCACGGAGAACACCATAAAAAGCATGTTGAAACAAATGGACAGTTTATCCTTAGGCGTATCCGATTATTTCATATTTGGAAACCTCAAAATATATCCCATTCATTTGGAGGGCGTAGAATGGACTGGAACCGTTCCTTTTCTCAATTACATCGCCAGTTACGTAAAAGCTAAGTCCATGGAGGTAATACTCATTGATTCTCTTACTGTTTTCGTCTCTGACGCTTCAGATGCAGCGATTCTCAATTTCTTCGCATCTTGTAAAAATATATGCGATTCCGGGAAGACAATCCTGATAACTGCTCACACGTTTGCTTTCCCGGAGGAAGTGCTGACCCGCGTGAGGTCAATATGCGACGCGCACCTCAGCCTGAAGAAAGAAGAGGTGGGGGATAAACTGGTAAGAACGATGGAGGTTGCAAAGGTAAGAGGCGCCCAGAAGACCACGGGCAACGTAGTCGCATTTGAAGTCGAGCCAGCATTTGGCTTGCGAATAATTCCCATTTCCAGAGTAAAAGCATAAAATGCCAAGCATAGAACTGCCTTTTGAGCATAATAAAGTAGATATTAATGAAGACCCGCATGACCTGACGCGGTGTGGGTTATACCAGCTATTGCCATCCGAGGGTAAGAAACACGTTGAGGAAAGCAAACACGTTCTCCAGTATTTACACATGCTTCCTTCGGAAAACATTGGAACACCAAAATTCTATCCGAAACTTACGCGGAAAATGAAGGCTATAAAGCGACCAAATTTAGTCTATCCCGTAAATGAAGACATATCCGTGCATATATGCCCTGACAAAGAGGATTCGAGGGACTATTACATTCCTATCGAGCCTGTTGTTTTCAATAGCTTTGATGGCTTGATTGAAGAGGTAGAGAGAAAAATATCGGTACTGGTGGATACATACGATGAGCCGGAAAACGCCGAGCAGAAAAGGGTTATTCTTACGAGCTGCATAGATGAGGTGTGCGAAATAAATACAGAGCCAAACGGGGGGGGTAATGGTAAGTGGAATGGTAATGGTAATGGTAATGGTAATGGTAATGGTAATGGTAATGGTAAAATCCAGAAGCTTATATCTAAATTCTGGGGTAGCTATGGAAATGGTAAAAAAGTATCTGTAACTCCTTTCGAGCTTAAGGCAATAAAATACCTTATGATAAGGGATAAAGTGGGGTTAGGCGTTTTGGAGCCTTTTATGCATGACCCGAACATCGAGGATATATCCTGCTCCGGGTTAGGGAACATATTCATAGAGCATAAGATATTCGAGTCGTTAAAAGCACCGGTAAAGTTTGTAGATAAAAAGGACTTAGACGCATTCGTCATAAAAATGTCGGAGAAGATAGGAAAACCAATCTCTTACTTCAATCCAATTATGGATGCCGTTCTGCCTGATGGTTCACGTATAAACATCATACTTGGAGAAGACATATCGAAGAAAGGGTCGAATTTTACCATACGGAAATTCGCCGAAACTCCTCTCAGCGTCCTTCAACTGATAGAATTTGGCACGTTTGATTACGTAATGGCGGCGTATTTCTGGATGTGTCTTAGTTCGGGGCTGAATTGTTTCATTGCAGGAGAGACCGCATCAGGAAAAACAACCACAATGAACGCTATTACTACTTTCATCCCTCCCAGGGCGAAGATAGTGTCCATCGAGGAAACCCCCGAACTCCAGGTTCCACATCACAACTGGATACGAGAAATTACAAGACCCGTGCAGGGTAAGGGAGAAGGAGAAGGGTCGAGAGTAGAAATGTTCGACCTGCTGAAGGCTTCCTTGAGACAGCGTCCAAACGAGATAATTGTGGGTGAGATACGGGGTCAGGAAGGGCTGATAGTATTCCAGGGAATGCAGACCGGGCATCCCGCCATGTCCACTTTCCACGCCGCGAACGTCGAGAAGCTCATTCAAAGGCTTACCGGAGACCCCATAAATGTCCCTAAGACTTATGTGGACAACTTGCATTTCGTCGTCATGCAAAATGCCGTAAAAGGTCCTGACGGCAGAATGATGAGAAGAATAACGAACGTAAGTGAAATAGTAGGATATGACCCTTATACCGAAAGTTTCAATTTTATCGAAGTTTTCAGGTGGAATGCGGAAAATGACCTCTTTGAATTCACCGGAAACATGAATTCGTATCTGCTGGAGCGAATAATAGCACCGAAAAAAGGTATTCCCGCGGGTAACGTGCGAAAGATATATAAGGAGCTGGAGAAGCGCGCGAGGATGCTGAAGAAAATAAACGATTCCGGAGTTACGGGCTTCTACGAGCTCTTCGCCGTACTATCCAAGATGGACGCCGAGGGGGTGCTGTAAAATGCAAAATGCGAAGAAGCGCAAATTGAAAAAGAAGAATTCAATACATATTGATATTGGGGCTCAAATAAAAGAGGACCAGGCAATGATGCTTGACCTTCTTAACATACTCACCTATATGTCATCCATTGCAACTTCGAATGTAAGCAGGGATAAGATCTTCGAGTTAGCTGCCCAACAAGAGGGAATTACGGCGAAATCAATGAAAAAAATACACCTGTTAGCGAATAATTACGGATATGATTATTCGCACGCAAGCAAGTTGGCTGCGGATGAGGCGCATCATCCTGATCTTAAAGACTTCCTTACCCGGCTCTCGAACGCATTAGGGCTGGGGGAGGAGGAAGAGAAATTCTTTCGCGACGAAACGGAAAGAATGGTAGAAGTGTACACAAATAAATACCAGAGCGATGTAGAAACACTGAAGAAGTGGACGGATGGATATGCTGCGCTGCTCGTATCGGTAATACTGGTCATTGCCGTAGTCCTTATAAGCACCATGCTGTTCAATATGGGCGATACAGTTACTACGTCTATTATAGCGGGCGCTTTATTTTGCTTCATTGCTTTTTTCGGCGTTTATGTGCTCTACCGGTCAGCTCCTTACGAGCTAACGGCGCATTCACTGGAGATAAAATCGAAGGAGCAGGAATTAGCGAGAAAGATGAGCATGATTCTTCTACCCACGACCGGTATTACCGCACTTATTTTAGTGGTGATAGGCGTGGAACCCTGGATAATATTTCTTGTGGTCGCAGCTTTGCTTGCACCGGTAGGTGTGGTTGGAATAATGGACGAGAAGAAGATAGAAAGAAGGGACTACGACATATCAACGTTTTTAAAGAGCCTTGGTTCTACTGCTGGAACCGTGGGGGCTACGCTTGCTGTGGCACTGGAGCATCTGGATAAGAAATCCGTTGCTTCGTTAGAGGAACCTGTAGGTAGGCTGCAGAGACGATTAGTTAACGGAATAAATCCGAAGGTATGCTGGCGTTATTTCTCAGGAGAAACGGGGTCCGAATTAATAAACAAATATACAAACGTGTTCTTAGATGCGACAGACCTTGGAGGCAATCCGACAAAGATAGGCGAAATAGTTGCTCACTCTTCATTGGGAATAGCCATATTAAGAGCGAAAAGAAAGCTTGTATCCACCGGGTTCATGAATCTTGTAATACCTCTGCATGCGGCGATGGCAGGTATTCTCATGTTCATATACCGGATAATGTTTTCGTTCAATAATTCAGTAGCAGCGATGATGGAGGAGAAATCAGCAGAGGTCGGGGGAGCGGGGGGGAGTATGCCGACAGGCATGGGCTTCTTTAATATCGGCGGGACCACTGACCTCGCTTTCATCGCAAATTACGTGACTGTCATTATCCTCATAATAACGATTGCCAATGTGTTTGCGACGAAGTTCGCAGTCGGTGGTAGCAACTACACGCTGTGCTTCTATGCTTCTATTTTATTCTTCGTCTCCGCAATCGTTCTGTTCACCATCCCAATAATGGCAGATAGCATTTTCGGAATACAAATGGGTGCTGGTGGATAATAAAGTATTGACACAGATTAACACAGATGATAAAAATCAACAATGTTAACGTAAATTTAACGTAAATAAATCTGCGTAAATCCGTGTTAATCCGTGTCTTAAATAGGAGGCAGTCGGATATACTTTATGCACAATAAGAAAGAAAAGGAGGAACGTAAAATGGGGTATCTAAAAAAAATTGGGGATGCGAGTAAGAAGCGGGATATTTTAGCGTCTTCGCATCCTGAAGAGGAAAAGAGCGAGGGGATAGGTATGGGTGACAATATAGAAGGAGCAGAAATATTCGAGGATTTCGATAAGGAAAAAGATAAAGTAGGCGAGTGGTGGTTACAAAAAGGAGTGGAGGAGGCAGTAGAAGAGGAACCCGAAGAAGAGGAGGAGGAATGGGGAGAGGAGGCAGAGGGAGAGAAAGAAGAGGATAAGGATGATTTGATATACAGTTTAAGAGAGGAAGACGAAGAGGAGGAGGTGGATATGGCGTTGAAGTCCGTGATGGACGAGATAGGAAGTGCGAGTGCAGAGGAATTATTAGAATTGGGAAGAACGGCTTTGCGTGAGATGGGGGAAGGGAGTGGGGATGGAGAATGAGGTGATGGTTCCCCCCGTCAATGTATAGGTAAAAATGGTAAAAGACGTTTTCTCTTTTGCGCTTGTAACCGTGGGCATCTTATCCCTGGTAGTTGGCTTCTGGGGCATCTACATCACGGCAATAATGACGCGAGAAGTCCTCCTTCGTCTATCGATGCAGGGGTATGTTAGCGAATTGGGAGTTGTATTCTGGAATGTTATATTGTTTGCCGCACTTATAGCCGCGGGTGGTATTGCAATTGGCTATGCCGTGGGCAAAAAATACGCTTAAAATCTTTAAAGACACGGATTAACGCAGATTAACACAGATGATAAGAATCAACACGGTAAAACTAA
The DNA here is from genome assembly GCA_034660015.1 of Methanobacteriota archaeon. Taxonomy (GTDB): domain Archaea; phylum Halobacteriota; class Syntropharchaeia; order Alkanophagales; family Methanospirareceae; genus QEXZ01. Next base: position 7,266 of record JAYEII010000142.1, read on the forward strand.
ATCACAGTAACAAGAAAGAATAATTTTTGATAATCGGACGCAGATGAACGCAGATAATCAGGATTTTAAACTTAATTTTGGCACTAAACCGGAAGTTAAACGTAAGGCATTTGATAATTTGAGGAAATAGTTTTCTGCGTAAATCCGTGTAAATCTGCGTCCTAAATAGGTAGAAGTTATACTTTAAAATTGCAAATGTTGTAAATTTATTTTGTAATATTTAAAATTTTTTATTGTATTATTCCTTGCTGCACTAAAGAACTACTTATAGCGGTTTTATGAAGGAATAGAAGGCAAATATCGCTTAAAAAAACCGAAAAACTTATATACTTCCTTTTCTAATATATCACTGTGATGAACTACCCAAATAGAATGTTTGTATTTTCCATCCCATACTTCGTGCTCAACTTACTTGACCTTATCACCACACGAGTAGCGCTTGCAAGCACTGAAAACCTATACGAACTAAATCCCTTTTATCATCACCCTTATTCCGTGCCTTTGAAGATATTCGCACCGATTCTCCTGCTCGTCTTTTATCTCACCCTATACTACTTTAATAAATCAGAGCAAGGGAAAAGGACAATAGGGAAATATGGATTGTGTTGCGTAATTGCACTGACAATCTTATATTCAATTATTTGTATTAATAACGTATGCCAATGGGCATTTGTGGTCTGATGCAACAAGAAAAAATAAATTATTGACACAGATTAACGCAGATTAACACAGATGAAAAAATAAATAAATCCGCGTAAATCAGTGTTAATCCGTGTCTTAAATAGAAGGCAGTTATCCTTTATGTACAATAAAAAAATGGAAGAAGAGAAAGAGAAAATATGGGCTTGGCTAATGCCAAGCGGGAAGATATATAAGGTGGTGACAAACCCGGAGGACGGAACAATAAGCGTTTACAATCCAAACGGGGAGTTGGTGAAAAAAGATGAGAACCTGAGTGATGCGGCAGTAAGCCTAATAGAGAAGAATTTTCTCGAAACTGTGGCAACGATGGTAGAGGAGAAGGAAGTGGGAACGGAAACGGGAAAAGAAACCGGAAATGAGCTAGCGGATGAGATAGGGATGTATATAAGATAGCTCATCAAAAATTCTGTCTGAACAAAAAGAAAAATAAATTATTTATTGACACAGATTAACGCAGATTAACACAGATGATAAAACTCAACAATGTTAAACTAAAATAAATCCGCGTAAATCCGTGTCTTAAATAGAAGGCACTAAGTTATACTTTATGTACAATAAAAAGCAAATACAGATAGTTATTTTTCAGATATTGATAAATTATTTTTTTGCTATACATAACTATTTATGTCATATTTAAGAGAATCATATTAATATGCGAAAACTAATTCATGTGTTTGTGCTGCTTTTAATAATCCTTAGTCCGGGAGTGGCATTGATCCTGGCACCCGTGTCGGGACTGGATCCACTGAAAACGGACACCGATGGCGATGGCATACCTGATGGTTGGGAAGATGAACATGGGCTGAATCCAAATGATGCAACAGATGCAAGTTTTGATTATAACCACAATGGACTGACGAATTTTCAAGAATACGAAAACGATAATTCTGACCCCTGGGATATGGACTCGGATGATGATGGGATATCAAATTATGCAGAATGTTTCGGTTTATTCGGCTTTTTTACCGACCCCTTCGCATCAGACACGGATGAAGATGGATTAAGCGATTTGGAAGAAATTTGCACGTACATTAATACGGGTGATGAGACACAGATGAAGGAGATATACCCGGATAAAACTGATAGAGCGAGTGTAAGGGAGGATATAATCAGTCTGAGGGGGGTGTATCCATACAAACTCGACCCCACCACGAATTCAGATAGCGATGGCGATGGGCTACGTGATGTCGACGAGATTTCCAAAGGCACCAACCTCAATCATGTGGATTCTGATTACGATGGGTTAAGCGATGGTGATGAAGTTCACGAATATGAAACAGATCCAACGAAACGGGATACGGATGGAGATGGGCTGTTGGACTCAGAAGAAGTATTTGGAACATACGGAGTTGTAACAGACCCAACGAAGGTGGATACGGATGGAGACGGGATAAGCGACGGAGAAGAGATATTAGGATTTGGATTCGTCCCCATTGAACCCAGCGAGCATGCACTGACCTACGAGGAGTTCATAAGTGGCGCGTATGGCTGTGAATACATCACGTTGAAGGCAAAGGTGGAGAAGATGAGGTATCATCCAGATCTAAAGAGTTATCTGGTATTTTTAAAACCGTTGGAATCGGTGGATGGCGGCGGGGGGGAAAGGGGCGTTGCAATAGTTAATAGTTCATGGCGTTACGATTTTTATCTTGGCGAGATGATGCATGTAGATAGTCGTTTTAATTTCAATCTCCGTGAACGGGACACGATAGTAGTAGTTGGTAAAGCAGGGAAATTCAGGGGCAGCACTCGTGAAATCGCGGTTGATAGCGGAGGTAAAATGTACCTCATATTAAGTCCAGAGGAGGCAAAAGAGCGATGGCTGCCTTCGAAGGACTATATTAAGATAATATCTGATAGTAAAACGCAAGCTTCAGCTCAAACCACAAATTCAACTACTGCGGTAAATTCTTCTTCAACTTTAAATCGAACATCTACACCCACTCCTTTGCCCTCGCCTGTGAACACAATGAACGGGACAAATGAAACGAACGCAACGAACGCAACTGCTGCGGAGGTTGAATCCAAAGGCAGAGGCATATTTGGCCTGCTTGGCTATGTAGCGATTGGAATTGTGATCATTGTTGCAGCTCTCTTTTTGTACACTAAGTTTGGCAAGCGTATACAAATTAGGAAAGGGCAGAAAGAAGGCGAAGGTGATAGCCCTCCAGTGGAAATGTCGAGCATGCCGAGTGGGACAAAAAAGGAGTGGGGTTAGCACAGATTTCAAAAATTGCCAAAATTTCAAAAATTGCCAAAATTGGGTTACCATAACTAAATTTTTGAAATTTGTTGTTACTGAGATTCCAGCAGTCTCAGTTTGTTTTTTTCTCTTTTTAATGTGTTATTTTTAACAATAACCCCTGTGATAAGAGACGTTATCTTAAAGCCAACTATATACACTACAATAAAAACAAGGGGTGGCACCAGACTTAACACCGGAGCAAAGTTAAAACCAAAGTTCTCTAACGCTTTAAATACCTCAGTCTGCCCCAGAATACCCGCCACGATAGCCAGGGCAAAACCGAGTGCAAACATCGCTGGAAGTAGGGGTAAAAAAACGGAAATTACGCCGCTTATCTTTGATTCCCGGAACAGCCACGAAGCGCCAATCCGGGTCGCTTCAAGGTCGTGTATTTTCAATTTTTGTGTTTCGATCTCTCTTAAAAGCTCCGATTCAGAGACAGAATTGAGCTTCTCTTTCAAATATTCAACCTCTTTTTTTAGTGATGCGACCTCATCCTCTGTCTTGCCCTTATCTGTCATTTCAAGTTTGATACCTCTGTTTTGTCATCTACGTAGATATTTTCTTAGTGAAAGCAGTAATGCGGTCTATTATAGTAACGGCGCTGTCTATCAAATCAGTCATAGTGTTAATTAATTGCTCAATCCCTGAGATCATTGCCTCAAAGTCATCAATAATGCTGGAATTCCTACCAGATGCGTTTTTAGCCTCTGCATACTCCGTTTGAGATTGATTAAGCATTTCTTCCGATTGAGAAGTCATATTTTTTAGCAGTTCTTTCGCCTCGTCAAGACTCGTATTGCCGCTCGCCGTGGTTTCGTTTGTTTGCCGTACGAATTCAAAGAGGTTACCTATGCTATCTTCATCAGGTGAATTGGGCTCAGCCAGTCCAGGAACAGGCAAACACGCTAAAAATACCATGAGGATCACACCCAACACCGGAATATTTCGCATTTTCGTCCTCATCTCGGATTTCACCTCTCTATTATAACTTAGGTTCCAGAGCATATAAAAAAGTTTCGACTGTTGATAAAAAAATTGCAAATATTTGATAAAAAGATTCATTATTCCAAAACTTTTTAATACCAAATAGACAGTTAGGATATAATATCCCATTCAAAAATTGAATGGGTAGAGCATAAAAAAACAAAAAGGAGGTGCAAAGAAAAAAAATGGATTGCCCATATTTGGACGCCTGTCCTATATTTGCCAAATTCAGTAGTGAAGGAATGGCAAATATATGGATTAGTGGCTACTGCAAGAAAAACGAGGGAGGAGATTGTGAGAGGAAGAAACTAAAGGACGGAGGGAAAGAAGTGCCCATAACACTGCTGCCAAACGGTACACAGTTGGAAAGTCTGGCAAAATAAGTGACACCAGCCGGTACAATCGCTTAGCAGCAAGTATCTTCCTGTACACGCTAAGGATGGGCAAAGGGCTTACCTTTGCCTTTTATCTTTTTAATTTTAATAACATGCTAAGAATAAGCTATAAGCCAAGATATACGTCTGGGAATCCGAGAAAATTCGGTGGAACCTATATCCTGCATGATAAACGAGGAGGAGACGGGAAGCAGGTAGGGCATATTGATGCCGAATTTGTGCATGAAGATAAAAGGTACTATAATGGATTGGTACCCAGGAGGACCGCCAGGATTATCTATATTGCCATCAAAGATGATTTTCAAGGTATGGGATACGGGAGAGAGCTGGTTGAATACGTGGAAAGCGAAGGTAAACGTTACGGAATGAGAAGGTCCTATGCAAACAACGCTATGCAGCAATCAGTGGGGTTTTGGAAGAGAATGGGATATGAAGAACTGATAAGAGAAAGGGGGATATGGATAAAAAAGCTGTGCTAAAAAAATAAATTTTTGACACAGATTAACGCAGATTAACACAAACCTTTCTTTCAAAAAGAAAGCTTTACCAAAGAAATTTGTTTTTCTTTTAGCACAGGTTTTCTTTTTTTGAAAAAGAAAAAGTGTTGCGTAAATCAGTGTAAATCCGTGTCTCAAATAGAAGGGGGTTATACTTTATATACAATGAAAAAGCAAAGGGGTGAACAAAATGGCATTTACATTTTTCTTTCGGGATAGGGACACATTAGACCTGGTTTGTGAACTCATATTACCGAAGTTACGCGACAAAAAATATATCAATATATGGGATGCCGGTTGCGCGGATGGACCCGAACCATACACTATAGCGATTATGCTTAGAGAGAACATGGGCAATTTCGGGTTCAGGAATATTCGGATATACGCATCGGACATTGATGAGTCAGGCGATTTTGGAAACGTGGTAAATAAGGGTATATATCCAAATGATGCGATTACACGAGTAGATAAGCGGATATTTGAGAAGTATTTTCTGCCGGTAAACGAAGATTTGTGCAGAGTAAAAGAAGAGGTAAGGAAAAGAGTAAGTTATCAGAAGCACAACCTCTTAACTTATGAACCAATAAGGGAAGGATTGAGCCTGATAGTATGCAAGAATGTTCTATTGCACTTCAAAGCAGAAGAAAGGATTGAGGTGATAAAAATGTTTCACAAATCTCTGGCTGATTCGGGATTCTTTGTGACGGAACAGACACAGAAATTGCCTGATGAGGTCAGTGACCTTTTCACGCCAATAACAAGAAAAGGGCAATTGTTCCAGAAAACAGAAAATAAATTATAGACACAGATTAACACAGATGATAAGAATCAATATGGTTAAACTAAAATAAATCTGCGTCTTAAATAGAAGGAAGTTATACTTTGGGTACTATGAAAATAATAAATTTAACTGCGCATTCGCGTATATACACCTGCAACGTGTACCTGGTGCGGGGGGATCATAACGCTCTGGCTGACGTTAACACGTTAATTGATGTCGGCAGAGACCTGGGGGCAATAAGTAACTTGAAGGAAGCATCTACGGGTGTGGGGAAGAAACGGGTTGAACAGGTAATTATAACACACGAGCATTATGACCATGCAGGACTATTAGCAGAAATAAAGCGCGAATTCCAACCTCGCGTGTATGCATATAAAAAATCCAAATATGTGGATTACACGGTAAAAGGAGGTGAAAAATTGAAGGTTGGCGACGGTGAATGTGAGATAATACACTCGCCGGGACATAGCCATGATTCGATTTGCATCTATTGTGAATCAGAGGGTATATTATTCTCTGGCGATACCTCGTTAGATATAATAACTCCGGGTTGCTACGAGGAATATTACATAAGAACGTTAGAAGAGTTATGCAAAAAGGATATAAGAGTTATTTATCCGGGTCATGGAGAACCTATGTTTAAAGGAGTGAGGAAAAAGATTCGAGATTCACTGAAAAACGTGACAATGAAATCATTTTAATGTAGCCATTTAAACTTCTCATTTGGATATTTTATATGAGCTTCGTCTTAACGGTAACAGAATAGAATACCCCCGGGGTTGCTGTCAAACGTTCTATATAACAACTTTTGGTGATTCTCCGGTATGCAATCATGTCAGTCCAAAGACGAGCGAAAATAAACATTAATAAATAACCACAGATTACACAGATTAACACAGATGAGGCACAGTCGAATTTTATAGTGAAATTGCTAAATCCTTAAATTCCACCGCAGAGCAAGCACACAGAGAACTAAAATAAATCTGCGTAAATCAGTGTCTTAAATAGAAAGAGGATATACTTTATATACAAGGATAAAAAGAAATATAAAGTTATAAGATGGCTAAAGCAAAGCAAAGGTATATGGAAATAGTAGAAGAATTCCCGATTGAGTTCCACAAGCCCCTGCTCCGGCTTGCAGATGCTATAATGGAGCGGATAAGGACGGAGTTCGCGGTCAGGCGAGAAGATTTTGACGAATTAAGAAGTGCGATTGCTGAGTTAGCACAGGCGCAGAAGAGGACTGAGGAGCGTGTTGAGGAATTAGCACAGGCGCAGAAGAGGACTGAGGAGCGTGTTGAGGAATTAGCACAGGCGCAGAAGAGGACTGAGGAGCGTGTTGAGGATTTATTCAATATTCAGAAAAGGTTTGAGAAGCATTTTGATATGCAAATTGGTGCCTTGGGTAGCAGAGGGGGTTTAAAGACCGAAGAGAGCTTTCGTGCTGCGGCAGAAGGTATTCTCGGCGAAGATTTTGGAATGCACGTAGAGCGATACCTGACTTATGACGAGGAGGGAGAGGTATTTGGGCGCCCTGATCAGGTTGAGATAGACATATTGATACGAGACGGTAAGATTACCGCCATTGAAATCAAATCTTCTATGAGCAAATCAGACGTCTATACCTTTGACAAGAAAGTTTCATTCTACGAGAAACGGCATCAGGTGAAGATAGACCGCAAACTCATCATTACTCCCATGCTGGACCCACGAGCTACCGAGCTGGTAAAGACCCTGGGAATGAAAGTTTACACTTCGTGTTATGATTGGGGTGACGAAGAACTAAAGTATCAATGAAAAAGCTTTTAAAGAGATAGGTAGCTATACATATACAAAAGCTTAAAAGATAGGAGGTATGATAAAATGCCAAATGCAACGATAGACTGACCAAAAATTGAAGATGTAGAAATAAAAAGAGTGTTAGTCAAGGAAATTACGGATGCTCTTGAAAAAGCTTACAAGATTCCAAGAGAGGCGTATGTGGTGTTGATAAAGGAAAACTCGCCTGAGAATGTTGGTGTTGGCGGTAAGCTAATCATAGATAAATCATAAAATATTCGAAAGTTTTTGATAGAATTCTTGTGGATTGTCAATCATCATAAAATGCCCACTATTAGGAATTTGCATTTTTGGGGCATTATCGAGTATTTTTAATTCAATCTTCTCTTCCACGGGATATATATTGAGAGCTATATAAGAGCGGTTTGAAAAGGTGGATGAACAATTTGCACTAAAAAGTTTTATACGTTTGCTATATAATAAATATCGAAAGAAGGAAGTGTGAATGGTATAATATAATGGTTGAACAAAAAGAAAAATACAAAATTATGGTAATAGCTATCCTTTTAGCTGGCGCCTGCTTTCTCACTTTTTATTTCCATGTGACACGTGAAACCGGCACTGTTTTCACTCACTTCTTTTATGTTCCTATTATCTTAGCCGCCTTGTGGTGGAGAAGAAAAGGTTTGGTGGTGGCGATATTTTTAGCGGCATTGCTGGTTCTTAGCCACCACACTTTTCCTAGAGAGTATGTGGACCCTGCCAATGATTATCTTCGAGCTATTATGTTTATAGTTATTGCTGGGGTAGTTGCTGCGTTAAGTGAGAGGATTGCAAAGGCACAAGTGAAAGTTACCCATCTTAATCTCATCCTGCGCTCAATACGAAACGTCAACCAGCTCATAGCCATGGAGAAGAACCGCGATAGGCTGCTTAAAGGCGCTTGCGAGAGGCTCACAGAGACTCGCGGCTATCATAACGTCTGGATTGCTCTGTTAGATGAGTCAGTAGGACTTGTGACGACCGCCGAAGCCGGTTTGGGCGAGGACTTCTTGCCCATGGTCGAGCGGCTGAAGCGTGGCGAGCTGCCCGCTTGCGGGCAGAGGGCACTGAGTGAACCGGGTATTGTGGTCACCCAAGACCCGCTCTCCACCTGCACTGACTGCCCACTGGCGGGGAAGTATGACGACAGGTGGGCGATGACCATCAGGTTGGAACACGGTGGAACGCTCTACGGTCTGTTGTGTGTCTCCATCCCCGGAGAGCTTACCGCAGATGAGGAAGAGCGAGCATTGTTCAAAGAGGTTGCCAGCGACCTTGCCTTCGCACTGCACAGTATAGAACAGGAGGAAGAGCGCAAGAAGGCGGAGGAGGAACTAAAAAAAGAGAAGAAATTCTCAGAAAATATTATAACCACCGTCCCGGATTCTTTGATCGTTGTAGATAAGGATTTGCGGATAAAGACAGCGAATCTATCCTTCTACCAGGTATTTCAACTGGACCCGGAAAAGGTAGTAGGATGCAGCATAACCGATATTCTGGGAGATGAGGGAGGAAAACTCAGCACTGAACTGACTAAATTGCTCGGAACCAAAACTTCAGTAGAGAACCTTGAGCTGCATTATCATTCAGAAAAGTCGGGTGAGCGGATATTCAGTATCTCTGCGAGAGGAATAATAGTTACCGAAGGAGAAGGAGAAGAGGAAGAAGTATTGGTTGTGATAGGAGATGTCACGAGGCGCAAGCATACGGAGGATGCGCTGCTGGAATCGGAAGAGAAATATAGGACCCTTTCAGAGTCACTACCTGACCCGGTATTCGAGATAGATTCGGCAGGAAAAGTCATCTATTTAAATAGGGCTGCTCTCGATACCTTCGGTCGTTCCGGGGAAGAAATCCTTAGCGGTGGTGTTCGGCTAAACAATGTGATAGCTGAAAGTGAGTTGGAAGCTGCAAGAACGAATCTCGGCGAAATTATAAAAGGAAAGAGCCACGTGGGAGAAAGAACTTTTGTCCGTAAGGATGGGAGTAGATTTGTTGGCGAGGTTCATGCCGGTCCCCTCTACAAGGGAAAGAGGATTATTGGAGCAAGAGGTGTTATCAGAGACATCACCGAGCGGAAGAAAATGGAGGAGGCGCTGCGTCGGTTCAGCGAAGAGCTGGAATTGAAGGTAGAAGAGCGAACGGAAGAATTAAAGAAAGAGCGAGACTACACACGCCATTTGATGGAGTCCTCGCCAGATTTTCAATTGACGGTGGATAAAGAAGGAAAGATAATGGATGTGAATGAGGCATTTGAGAATGTTGTTGGTAAGAGTCGTGATATTATTATTGGTTGCTCTATTTACGAATATCTACCGAAGGAGGAGACTGAGAAGGCGATTGCAGAGATATTTGAGAAGAAAAAGGTCAGGGATATAGAATTAACGGCAAATATACCGGAAAAGGGAGTTTTAATCTGGAACGTCTCGGGCACGGTATTTACCTCGCAGGAAGGAGAGAACAGTATTTATATCACAGGCAGGGATTTGACAGAGCGGAGACGGGCGGAAGAGGAATTGAGAGCAAAAGAGATGCAGCTTGTTCATGCAGGAAGACTGTCTTCTCTTGGCGAGATGGCTACGGGAATAGCTCATGAGATAAACCAGCCTTTAACCGTAATCTCTATGGCTGCGGAAGGCACATTAAGAGATATAGAGAAAAAACGAGTGGATATGAGTGCGCTTCCTAAGGACTTGGAAGACATAATGAAAAATGTAAAGCGAATAGACAAGATTATCACACACATGCGCACTTTTGCGAGGAAGACAGTGGAAATAAGAGCTGTAAAACCCGAAGAAGTGCTGAACAATGCTTTTATCTTGCTTGGCGAGCAGTTCAAGACACATGCCATTTTAGTCGCTCAAGAAATAGCTACGAATTTGCCTCACATCATGGTGGACTCGAATCAATTAGAGCAGGTATTTATAAATATATTGACAAATGCGAGGCAAGTGTTAGATGAGCGAGAAGAGGAAGCAAAAAAGGAGGGAGAGACTTTTAAGAAAAGATTGGTATGCAGAATTTCAAGAGAAAGAGAAAAAGAAAAAGAACACGAGTGGGTGGTGTATGAATTTGCAGATAATGCTTATGGCGTGCCGGAAGAGCTAAAAACGAGAGTGTTTGAACCTTTCTTTACGACAAAAGAGATTGGCGAAGGCACGGGTTTGGGACTTTCTATCGCTTATGGCATTGTAACTCGTTCGTTGAGGGGAAAGATATGGGTAGAGGATAATGAAGCAGGAGGAGCAAGTTTTAAGGTCGCGATACCGGTAGCGAATAAAGAAACCACAAGATTACACAAGATTAACACAGAAGAAAGAAAACAAGAAAATAGAAAATAAATTATAGACACAGATTAACGCAGATTAACACAGATGAAAAAAATCAACAATGTTAAAGAACAAGAAAATTTTTGATGATCGGACGCAGATGACCGCAGATAATCAGGATTTTAAATATAAGGCATTTGATTGATAATTTGAGGAAATAGTTTTCTGCGTAAATCCGCGTAAATCTGCGTCCTAAATAGGTAGAAGTTATACTGTATATACAAAAATAAATCCGTGTAATCTGTGGTTAATAAGATTAACAAAAATAGATAATTAAATTTCAATTACTTGTAATTTTCTTTCAACTATTTAGCAATATTTTTGGGATTATAAAAAAGTTTTTAAGAGAAGTTAGCAATATTTTCACTAAGCCTTGTGTAAAAACCTGTGTAATCGGTGTAATCTGTGGTCGAAAATGAAAATACTAATTGTGGATGACGAAATTGCAATTTGTCTGCGTTTACAGCGAGAACTGGAGAAAGAAGGTCATGAAGTTTACTATGAGACCTCGCCTCTCGGTGTCCTGGAAGAATTAAAGAGAGCAAGGAGAGAAAACAAGCCATACGATCTTTTGCTCCTTAACATCCAGATGCCCGGGATGAATGGACTCACCTTGTTTTCTCGCATCCGAGAAGAGCGTTTGGGCGTTGAAGCTATCATTATGACCGGGTATCAAGACGAGCAGGTAGTAATCGAGGCTATTCGGTTGAGTGTAAAAGACTACCTGAACAAGCCCATTTCCTTACAGGAACTCTATGCTTCGGTGTCTCGTGCAGAAGAGAAGTTAATCGAGGCAAATTTTAATAACGGAAAGCATCGGATACTGGTAATAGATGATGAGAGGGAGTTATGCACGAGGATAAAGCGAGAGTTAGATAAGGAAGGGTATAAGGTAGTAGTAGCTTATAATGGGCAGGACGGTCTGGATTACTTTGAACGTCACCATGTGGACATGTTGATTGTGGACGTTAGAATGCCGGTGATGAGTGGTTTAGAGTTGATAGAGAAATGCAGGCAGCGTACCGATGATTTCGTTTCTATTATCATCACAGGTCATGGAGACCATGAGATAGCGAAAGAGGCGTTGAAACTGGGTGTTTATGATTATTTGAAAAAACCGATTTCATTGGACAAACTCATTACTTCAGTGAAGAAAGGGATTGAGCAATTAAATGTTCGGCGTGGCGGCAGGGAAAAGGCATTCGAGAAAAAATAATTTATAGACACAGATTAACGCAGAGGCACTATCTAAAAATATAGTGATTTATCACCGCGGAGAGCGCAGAGTTTTAAAATCCTCTAAACTCGCTTAATCCGTGTTAATCCGCGTCTTAAATAGAAGGAAGTTATACTTTATGTTACGATAAATAAGAACTAATTATATATAGTCCACTAAATAGGAATCAATAAATTTATTTAGTTAAGTAAACAAAAAAGAGAATTAAAGGGCTTGCTGAAAGCAATGGGAGAGTTCAAGCTAAAGCAGGGGTTTGTAATAACAGAAGATTATGAAGGAGAAGAGAGGATGGATGACAAGACGATCAAGTTCATTACCCTGTGTAGCTGGCTATTGCGTCATAATACAGAAACCACAAGATTACACAGATTAACACAGAAGAAAAAATAGAAAATTATATAATTATGAAAAATTATCAATAGGGAGAGTTGAAAATGCGAGTCCTGATAGTTGATGACGAAGAGGAAATATGCAAACGATTGCAGGGAGAACTACGAAAGGAAGGATATGCGGTTGATTATACCACTTCATCAGTTGGCGTTCCGGGGAAGCTAAAGGAAGCGAAAAAGAGGGGAAAGGCTTACGAGCTCCTCCTTCTTGACCTCAGAATGCCAGGGGCAGATGGCTTTGAGGTACTGAAAGAAATTCGTGATGCAAGACTTGATTTAGACGTCATTATTATCACCGGGTATGGAGACGAGGATAAAGCGGTAGAGGCGATTCGCCTTGGTGCGATAGATTATCTGCGTAAGCCGATTTCATTAGAGGAACTCCACACGGCATTATTCCGTGTTCGAAAGAAGCGAGCCGGGAAAGAAAAAAAAACGCTGAAGCACCGCATTCTGGTAGTAGATGACGAGAAAGAGTTATGTACGAGAATCAAGCGCGAGTTAGATAAGGAAGGATATGAGGCAGCAGTTGCTTACGATGGCATTGAAGGCATGGAATACTTCAAAAACAACCGTGTGGACGTGGTGATTGCCGACATAAAAATGCCGGGGATGAATGGTTTGGAGATGCTGGAGAAATGCCGTGCAATTAATCATGATTTTGTCCCCATTATCATTACAGGTTTCGGCGACCAGGAGAAAGCCATTACAGCGTTACGATTGGGTGCTTTCGAGTATTTGAGAAAGCCGATCTCACTGGAAGAGCTTATTTCTCTGATAGACAGAGGAATTGAACAGATAGAATCTCGCAGAGGTCTTTCTGCTCGCAAACGCGAATTAGAAATAGAAACTACGTTGAAAACGCAATACGCAGAACGGATTGAACGTGAGAAGAGATTTTCAGAAAATGTGATAAATACTATCCCTGATTCTTTGCTTGTTCTCGATTCCGAGTTGAGGATAAAGAGTGCAAATCAAACATTCTATAAAACGTTTCAAACAGAACCCGAAGAGGTAAGGGGCAGCGGCATAGCCGATATAATGCACGATAAAGCGGGAACACTCAGCACTGCACTAACTGAACTATTTGGAACGGAAGATATGCTGGAGAACTTTGAGCTGCGTTATCAATCAGAAAAGCTGGGTGAGCGGATATTCAATATCAGAGCGCGGGGAATGTTGATTGCAGAAGAAGAAGAAGAAGAAGAAGAAGAAGTGGTTGTGGTGGAAGACGTCACTGAGCGCAAGCGTGCGGAGGAGGCACTGCGTAACGCTGAGCAAGATTGGCGTAATTCATTCAATTCGTTGGAAGACGTTATGCTGATAATTGACAGAGATTACAATATAGAAAACATAAATGAGATTGGATTGAAACTTCTTGGAAAGAGCAAGGAGGAAGTAATAGGGAAAAAATGTTATCAAATCATTAGCGGTGTGGATAGTCCGAGTGAGGATTGTCCTTGCAGGAACTCATTAGAAACCAAAAAGGTAGAATCCGTCGACCAGTATGAAGAGAGATTTGGCAAGTACTTTTCTATAAAGAGTTCTCCGATATTTGATGAAAATGGAGAGATAATAAAATTTGTGGATTTACGGAGAAACATCACCGAGCGCAAGCAGGCAGAGGAGAAGCTCAAGGAGAGCGAAGAGCGTTTCCGGGCTTTGATAGAAAACTCATCAGATATTATCCAAATCGTCGATTCGGAAGGTGTTATTCGCTATGTAAGCCCATCTATTCAGCGGATACTGGGATACACACCGGAAGAAGTAATTGGCAGATTAAGCGTTGATTTTGTTCATCCGGACGACTTTCCTATAGTTGCCAAGGGTTTTGAAAAAGCAATTCAAGAACCCGATGTGCCTGTAATTACGGAGTGTCGATGCAAACATAAAGACGACACATGGCGGATTATCAGAGGTGTCGGCGTGAATCGCCTCGATGACCCTTCTCTAAAAGGATTCATCTCAAATATGCACGACATCACCGAGCGCAAGCGTGCGGAGGAGCAAATAAAAGCATCCCTGAAAGAAAAAGAGGTGTTGTTGCGGGAGATACATCATCGCGTAAAGAACAATCTTCAGGTCGTGTCAAGCATGCTCAGTATACAAGCACGAGCTGCCAAAGATAAAGACACGATTGATATGCTCTCGGAATCGAGGAACAGGATAAATGCTATGGCGCTCATTCATACGCAATTATATGAAAGCAGTGACCTATCGGAGATAAATATGAAGGGGTTTTTAGATAAGTTGTTACGGCAATTGCTCCAGAGTTATCCTGTTCGAGATACGAAAATCACTCCGATAATTCACATAGTGGATTATCCGTTTCCTCTATCTACGGCAGTGCCTGTCGGATTAATCGTTAATGAACTGTTATCAAACGCGTTGAAACATGCTTTTGTAAACAGAAAAGAAGGTAAGATTGAGGTCAGGCTCAGTGCATCGGAAACAGGTAATACCAGTCTGACGGTCAGCGATGACGGTGTTGGATTGCCAGAAGGGTTGGATATTAATGCAACCAGAACACTGGGTCTGCGTCTGGTAAAAATTCTGGCAGAAGATCAGTTACAAGGAAACTTAGAGGTCACCAGTAAAGAAGGAACGACCTTTAAGATAGAATTTGACATAGAGACTAACGGGAGAGGTTGAGAATAAAAAGAAAAATAATTTATAGACACAGATTAACGCAGATTAACACAGATAAACACAGATAGTGAAATTGCTATATCCCCAAAATTCACCGCAGAGCACACGGAGACCGCAAAGGCAAAACAAAAAAATAAATTGTTGACACAGATTAACGCAGATTAACACAGATGATAAAAATCAACAATATCAAACTTAAATAAGTCCGCGTAAATCAGTGTAAATCTGTGTCTTAAATAGAAGGAAGTTATACTTTATATACAACCAGAAAGCCTAAACAATGATTGGAACCGTCTTAAAACTCTGCGTACTCTGCGCTCTCCGCGGTGATAAATCACTTGATTTTTAGACTGTGCCCGTTCAACGTAAGTAAATCTGCGTAAATCAGTGTTAATCCGTGTCTTAAATAGAAGGTAGTTATACAGAACAATATTATATCATTATTGTACTATGATAGAGATAATCAGAACAATCCTTGGTGAATGGAAAGGCAGAGAATTACCCGAAGTTATTGAACGAAGTGTAGATTTGCTGGATTATAGCCATATAGAACCATGTAAAATAATCGTAATCACCGGATTCAGGAGAACAGGAAAGACCTATCTTGCTTATCATCTTATCAAAAGATTATTAGAAGCAGAAGGAAAGAGCCGGGAACAGGTGGTTTATGTTAACTTTGAAGACGAGCGGATACCATTAGAAACAACATTTCTAACCACTCTGCTCCCTACGATAAAGAAGACACACACCGAGCAGTTGGAGTTCCTGTTCCTGGACGAAATCCAGAACATCCCGAATTGGAGCAGATGGCTACGGAGAGTTTATGATACAGAGAAAATACGATTTTTCGTCACCGGGTCATCCTCTAAGATGTCAAGCAGAGAAATCCCTACCGAGCTGCGAGGACGGTTTCTGGAGGTAAAAATATTCCCTTTAAGCTTCAGAGAGTTCCTCCAATTTAAAGATATAAATATCAATGAAGAAACAGTAGCGTACTCCGAAGATGAAAAGGCAAAACTGATGGGTGCCCTGAGGGAGTACTTGGAATTTGGGGGCATGCCAGAGGTGGTCCTGGCAAGCGAAGGGGAAAAATCAGAGCTAATTCATAGTTATTACAATACCGTTGTCCGGCGGGACATCATTGAGCGATTCAAGATAAGGAATGAGGAAAGTTTGAAAGCGTTACTAAGGCTGTTACTTAATTCAACGAGCTATACCATCAGTAAGTTATACAACAACCTGAAGAGTTTGAATTATGAAGTAGGAAAAGGCACTATACAGAGCTATTTGAGCTATATCGAGGATTCATATTTTATATACAGCCTTCCCCTGTTCTCATTTAAAATCAAGAATCAGTTGCAATACGCCCGGAAGGTATATTTTATTGACACCTCATTTCTAAATCTATTGTCTGCACGATTCACAAAAAACAGCGGCAGGCTGTATGAAAATCTCGTTTTTATTGAATTAAAAAGAAGACAGGCAAACGACCCAAACCTGGAGATATACTATTGGAGGTCTGCGCAGAAAGAGGAGGTTGATTTTGTGCTTAAGCACGGATTAAAAGTCGAGCAGCTAATTCAGGTCTGCTACGATATTAACGATTATGACACGAAGAGGAGGGAGACAAAAGCGTTACTTAAAGCGAGCAAAGAGCTTAAATGCAATAACCTGTTTGTCATTACCGAGGATTATGACGCCTTTGAGGAGATAAAGAGAAAGCGAATAGTGTACATTCCATTGTGGAGATGGATTTTGCAAAACAAGATAAATTATAGACACAGATTAACACAGACAGATGATAAGAATTAACACGGTTAAACTAAAATAAATCTGCGTCTAAAATAGAAGGAAGCTATGCTTTATATACAATGACAAAAGTAAGAATTTTAATCGTGGAAGACGAAGCCATCGTAGCCGAAGACCTGGCGATGGCGATTACCGATATTGGTTACGAAGTGGTGGGGCGTGCTGGCAGCGCAGAGGAAGCCGTAAAAAAGGCTGTTGAACTCAAGCCGGATTTGATATTGATGGATATTGTTCTTAGAGGGCGAGAAAACGGCATAGGCACTTCTCATGAGATAAAAGAGAAGATGGATATTCCCATTATATTTCTTACCGCATTTTCGGATAGAGAGTTATTAGATAGAGCCAAAAGCGTCGAGCCGTATGCTTACATTGTTAAACCGTTCCAGGAGCGGCAGCTTTTCGCATCCATAGAAATGGCTCTTCACAAAAACAGGATGGAGAAGAAATTAAAAGAGAGTGAGAAATTTAGTTCCAGCCTGCTGAGCAATTCGCCCAATCCCATAATAGTTGTCAATCCAGATACTTCAGTAAGATATGTGAATCCTGCTATGGAAAAGCTAACCGACTTTTCTGCTGCCGAGCTCGTTGGCAAAAAAGCGCCATATCCCTGGTGGACGGAAGAAACGCTGCCGCAGACCAGTAAGGACCTGAAAGAAGCTATGCAGAAGGGGGTGACGCAACTTGAGGAGCTTTTTCAGAAGAAGAACGGGGAGCGTTTCTGGGCTGAGATAACTTCTACACCCGTGAAAAGCAATGGCGAGTTCAAGTATTACCTGTCAAACTGGGTTGACATCACCGAGCGCAAGCGTGCGGAGGCGAAGATAAGGAAATTAAGTTCCGCGGTTGAGCAGGCGATTGACGGTATAGCGATGTATGACTTAGAACAAAAACTGAGCTATGTGAACGATGCTTTTGCACTGATGCACGGTTATTCACCGGAAGAGATGATAGGAATGAAAGTAGAGAATCTACATGATGAGGAACGGATGAATGAATACAGGAGTGGTATGAACCAGATAATGACACAGGGTTCATGGGCAGGAGAAACATGGCATCTCAAAAAAGACGGCACACTTTTTCCCGCATTCATGAGCGTTAGTTTATTGAAAGGCGATGATGGAAACCACCCGGGGATCCTGGCAGTTGCAAGAGACATCACCAAGCAGAAGCGAGCGGAGGTGAGACTGCAGGAAAGAGAAGCACAATATCGCGGCATCTTTAATTCTGCTACCGATTCATTACTTATCTTCGATTATTACGGTAATATTGAAGAGGTAAATCCTCAAGCATGTGAAATGTATGGTTATCTTTATGAGGAGTTGATAACACTATCGGGCAAGGATATCGTTCATCCCGATTATTATCATATTTTTGAACAATTCAAACGAGACGTTCAGACCACCGGTGAATTTCACGCGGAATCGGTAGACGTCCGTAAGGATGGCACTCCATTTAATATCGAACTCGGAGGAGCGGGATTTAATTATAAGGGGGAACCACATTTGTTGGCTATCGTAAGAGACATCACCGAGCGGAAGAAGGCGGAGGAAGAAGTAAAGAGATCCCATGAGTTCCTTGCGACTATCATTGATAACATTCCTGATATAGTCACCATTAAGGACCTGCAGTACCGCCTCGTATTGGTCAATCAGGCATATTGTAACATAACAGGGCATACGAAGGAGGAAGTAATTGGGAAAAAAGCCTACTGGGAAAAAGATAAGGAAATATTTCAAACAGGGAAAGGGTTGGACCTCCCTGAACAGTCTTATACTGACCTTGAAAGTATGTGCCATTATATATCTGTTAAAAAAGCGCCATTAACAGACGAATCAGGAAAACCAACTCATGTTCTGACAATAAGTCGTGACTTCACCAAGCGTAAGCATGCGGAGGAGAAGGCGAAAGAGGCTTATAGACTAAGAGAACACTTTCTAAAAGAAACGTCACATAGAATTATCACCCCGGTGACTATCATCGGAGGAAACGCAGAATTACTGCTTGATTCCCGCAATCTCGGCGAAGCCCAAAAAGCGAGAATCAGGACTATACGAGAGAAGAACGATGAAGTCCAGAAACTGGTGATGGACGCGCTGGCGGGAAGGTATTTAAAGGAAGAGGAAGGTGAGGAACAAGAAGATAAATTATAGACACGGATTAACGCAGATTAACACAAACCTTTCTTTCAAAAAGAAAGTTAACTTTACCAAAGAAATTTGTTTTTCTTTTAGCACAGGTTTTCTTTTTTTGAAAAAGAAAAAGTGTTGTGTAAATCAGTGTAAATCAGTGTCTTAAATAGAAGGAAGCTATACTGTATATACAATAAAAATGGAATATACTATTTTGCTGGTGGATGATGAAGAGTCGCTTCACGAATTACTGCCTATTTTTCTGGCGAGGGACAAGAAGCACACGTTGTTCACGGTGCACTCTGCCATGAACGGAGAGGCAGGAGTTGAAATGTACGGCAAACTGGCAAGAGAAGGACATAAACCGGATCTCG
Organism: Methanobacteriota archaeon; assembly: GCA_034660015.1. Lineage (GTDB taxonomy): Archaea > Halobacteriota > Syntropharchaeia > Alkanophagales > Methanospirareceae > QEXZ01. The sequence continues at coordinate 26,610 of JAYEII010000142.1, forward strand.
TGCTGATGGACCTCCGAATGCCAGTGATGAACGGTGTTGAGGCGACCATAAGGATAATTAAAAATGACCCAAAAGCGAATATTTACCTGTTCACCGCCTACACCGGAACAGAGGTAGAAATAGATGCACTCGAGGCTGGCGCAAAAGGGACAATAAGCAAAATCGCTGATTGGAATAAGACGGTGGAAATAATTATAAATATTCTGGAATCTCGATAATATAGACACAGATTAACACAGATGATAAAAATCAACAATGTTGAGCGTAAATTATAGTTATTCCAGTAATCTTGTGGTTATTTTTCGGAAAAACGATAATCCGCGTAAATCCGTGTTAATCTGTGTCTTAAAAAAAAAGAGCTAAAGGCATCGGGTTAGGGCTTTTTCTATTGCATCCATGAGTCTTTTAATGGTAAACGGTTTTTCGATAAAATCTACAACCTGTTGTGAAGCAACCAAACCTTCTTCCTCCGCCTCAGGCAGATGAACTGCGGTAAGGAAAATAATTTTTACACTCGATAATCTACTGTCTTTTTCTATTGCCCTTAGTATTTCCTTAGTTGTCACTCCAGGCATCATTATATCAAGCAGAATGACATCAGGAATTTCGTCGTGTTTTAATTTGTTCAAGCACTCTTGCCCATCTTTTGATTTAATTGTTTTAAAATTGTTCGCAACTAAAATTTGCGCGAGCTTGTTCAACACATCTGGTTCATCATCTACAACCATAACGGTTTTAGTTTCAGTATTAGTCATTGTTTAACCACCAGATTACACAGATTTACACGGATTTATTTATTTTATCATCTGTGTTAATCTGCGTTAATCTGTGTCTATAAAATTTAATTGTTTTTTTTTAAGACACTGATTTACACAGATGTACACGGATTTATTTATTTTATCATCTGTGTTAATCTGCGTTAATCTGTGTCTATAAAATTTAATTGTTTTTTTAAGACACTGATTTACACAGATTTTTTCTTTTCTTTGTTTGCTTAGGGTACTTTTAACGGTATGCTTTCTGAAGTAGGTTAAGTATAATTAACATAAAATCTATTATAGGTTAAATACAAATTTAAATTTAAATATACAAAACTAAAACATGGCAAAAATTAAGGATGTGTTGCGGGATTTAAATCCCTGGTGGAAGGGAGAATTTGGGATAGAATATAAGCAGCGAGAAATTTACGAACAAATAAAAAAATTCATGCCGTTGCCGCAGATAATTGCACTTACGGGTTTAAGAAGAGTTGGAAAAACGACTTTAATGCGGAAAATCATAGAAGACGCGATAGAAAATGGCTTCGATCCGCGGAATATAATTTACTTCTCCTTTGACGAATTCCGCGAAGCAGAAATAAGAGAGGTTATGAGGGGATATGAGGAACTAATGGAAAAGGACTTCCGTGGACGACGAGGAAAATATCTGCTCTTGCTCGATGAGATACAAAAGCTAAGCAATTGGGAAAATCAATTAAAGAGCATATATGACCTATTCGGGAAAAAAGTTAAGATAATAATATCGGGTTCAGAATCGTTATTTATAAGAAAAAAGACAAAAGAAACGCTTGCCGGGAGAATATTTGAGTTCAAAGTCGAGCTGCTCTCATTCGGCGAATTCCTTCGGTTCAAAGAAGTTGATTTCGAGCCCATCGGCATTTATGAGCGGGAATTAGCCAAGTTGTTCGGCGAATTCACCTTGACCGTCGGCTTTCCTGAATTGGTAAACATCAAAGAGAAAGACGTGGTGAAGAAATATGTAAAAGAAAGCATAGTAGAAAAGGTTGTTTACAGGGACATACCGGGATTGTTTAAGATTAGAGACATATCAGTAATAGAATCACTACTTAACGTAATTATGGAAGAGCCGGGGCAACTCATAGAAGTTTCAGAATTGTCAAAGGAGTTGAAAATGTCAAGACAAACGATTTCAAATTACCTGTCGTATCTCGAGGAATCGTTTCTCATTAAAAAAATGTACAACTATTCAAGAAGTAGGAGGAAGACGGAAAGGAAACTAAAAAAATATTATCCCGCGATAATCTCTACCGAGCTCCTGTTCAGAGAAGATGAGCATTCTAAATCGCGCGTATTTGAGTGGTTGGTAGTAAATCAACTTAACGCGGAATTCTTCTGGCGCGACCCGTACAAGAATGAAGTTGACGTAGTGATGACAAACGGAGAACCAGTGCCAATCGAGGTAAAATATGGGAAAACCGATACGAAAGGATTGCTTGCGTTTATGAACAGGTTCAAAGTAGAGCAGGGTTACGTAATTTCGCGGGATAAGGAGGAGACGCAAAAAAGTGGTGGAAAACGTATTTCGATAGTTCCGGCATTTAAGTTTTTCCTCGTTAATTTAATTGTTTTTTTAAGACACTGATTTACACAGATTTACACGGATTTTTTTCTTTTTTGTTGGACTGGGCTAACGGTCTCGCGGTTCTAAGGTTTTACGACAGCGACTAATTGAAGGGGTCCTTTTTTGCCTATTACTAAAGAAGCTGATAGCCGAATATTGAATTCTGAACCGTCTTTTCTCACACCCGTCAATTCTCCTTCCCAGCTCCCCTTTCCCTGCACCATACGTAGAATATCTTTTCCTCTTTGTTCCCAGAATGCTGTGCAGGAGCGTCCTAACACTTCCTTTTCACTATTATAGCCCCAAAGGTTCAAGAATGCCGGGTTCACATACGTTAAGTTACCTCTATTGTCAGCCATAAAAATTGGGTCAATAGAAATTTCGATAGCATTAGCTTTGAGTCTTAACTCTTCTTCGAGCTTAATTTTTGCAATACCACCGGCAATCTCTTCTGATACACCATCAAGTAAACTCCTCTCTTCTTTTGATAGCACTCTACCCGCCATAAGAATTAATAGTGCACCGTGAAGCTCTCCTTTTGTCTTTAGAGGAATCGTATATATTTCCTGAAGATTGTATACGTCAGCCAGGAAAAAAGCATGGCTATCGCGGACAAGCTCATTCTTATTCTTAAACGTAAAATCGAAAAGAAGGGGTTTTTTAGAAAGAATTGCCGTGGTCGCAACGCCTTTTTTCCATTCTTCCACTTCTTGACGGCGATTTTTTTCCCCGCTGAACTCATCTCCCAAGTTTAAAGGATAACCTATCTGTGCAGTGGCATAAAGCACATTATTTTCGGGATTGTAAATCAATATATCACCCATATCATAGTCAATTATATCACGCAGGTTTTCGAGAACGCTTGAACATAGTTGGTCAATTGTATATGACCTGTTAACTGACTCGCCAAGCAACCGGTGCAGTTCAGAAAGATTTTTAATAGTCTCTTCTCTTCTAACTTTTTCAGAAACGTCGCTAACGAGTGCAATAATAGAGAAAGAGCGGTCGGGATTTTCCACTTTTCTTGCTTTGATATTCAATATTCTTCCTTCTTTATCGTTTGCCTGCGTCTCAACTTCTTCCGTCCCGGCTTCAATAATCGCATCTATTTCGCTCTTATTTTGATCCTTTTGAATGCCAAAGATAGCGTGATAATATTTCTGTCCGATATGGGGCCCATAAAGAGCAATCAAATAGTTATTCATGAACAGGATATTGGAATCAAAATCAAGAACAAGGACACCACCAGGCATATCAGCTAAAATGCGTGAGAAAATGCGCTCGGTATATGTTTTTTCGGCTTCGCTCAATCGGGAGAGGGGTTGCAAGGGCGCTCTGCTCACGAACCATACCTTTGCTCTTCCTATTTGTTTGTATGAGATGCGTCCATCTGCTCTCAAGCGGTTCAAGTATTTAGATAACGTATGCCTTTCTAAAGGCACGAGTTTCGAGAGTTCGTCAATAGTAGCTCCCGTTTCACCTATGTTCTGTATAGCGCCGATGATTTTATTGTATGTTGCTTCTTCTGCTTCCATTTTAATAGTATGAATAAAAATGAGAGAAGGGGATATAAAAAAACTATATCATAGACACTGATTAACGCAGATTAACACAAACCTTTCTTTAAACCTTTTAAGAAAAGGTTTATCAAAAACGCTTCGCGAAAAGAAAGTTAACTTTACCAAAGAAATTTGTTTTTCTTTTAGCACAGGTTTTCTTTTTTTGAAAAAGAAAAAGTGTTGCGTAAATCAGTGTAAATCTGTGTCTTGTTCACTAAATAAAAATTAATGAATTTATTTAGTTAAGTAAATAAAGAGAGAGAGAAATATGGAGAAAAAAGAATTGCTAGAGATTTTGCACGACTGGAATTTTTGGAAAAAAGAATTAGATACCGGCAAAGAAAGGAGAGCATACCTTGAGAAATGTTTGAGTTTTCTCGAAACAAATGTCGTTGCTGCGATTATTGGCGTCAGGAGAGCAGGTAAATCATATCTTATGAGACAGGCAATAAAAAAATTGATTGAAAAAGGAGTGAAAAGGGAAAACATATTGATGGTGAATTTTGAAGATGGAAGATTTGCAGAGTTATATCCAAAATTGCTCGATGAGATTTATGAAACTTATCTTGAATTTTTAAACCCAGAAGAAAAACCATTTATTTTCCTTGATGAGATTCATAATGTACCAAAATGGGAAAGAGGGGTAAGAACAATGCAGGAGCTAGGAAAAGCAAAAATAATTGTTTCTGGCTCTTCTTCTAAACTTCTTGCGGGTGAACTGGCAACCGTCTTAACAGGAAGGCATCTTGATGTTTTTGTTTTCCCTCTCAGCTTTGAAGAATTTCTTTATTTTAAAGGTCTGGAGATAAAAGATGAGCTTGATTTAATAGCAAGGAGAATAGAAATAAGGAGGGCTTTTAATGAATATTTTGAATTTGGTGGCTTCCCGGAAGTTATCCTGAGTGAGGAGAAAAAACAATTACTCCTAACCTATTTTGATGATATACTTACGAAAGACATAGAGAAGAGATATAGGTTAAAGAAAGGCGAAAAATTAAGGGCTTTGGCACGATTTTATTTGACAAATATCTCCTTTCCCATCACTTTTAATTCATTAAAAAAGTCGCTGGATACAACCACGAATACGATAGAAAAATACTCTTCATATCTGGAAGAAGCAGGCATGATTTTCTTTGTAAAACGCTTTTCTTTTAAAGTCAAAGAGCAGGAGAAGGCGGCAAGAAAAATTTACGCAATTGACGTTGGTTTGGCTAATGCCATCGGATTCAGGTTCAGTTCAAATCTTGGCAGAGTTGCGGAAAACATTGTGGCTATTGAATTAATGAAGAAGAGCAAATTGAACCCAAACATGGAAGTTTATTACTGGCGAGACCCTACGGGAAAGGAAGTTGATTTTATTATCAAGGAAGGATTAAAAGTAAAACAATTAATACAAGTTTGTTGGGATATTGGAGACATGGGTACCAAAAAGAGAGAATTAAAGAGCTTGCAGAAAGCGATGGAGGAGTTCAAGTTAAAGCAGGGGTTTGTAATAACAGAAGATTATGAAGGAGAAGAGAGGTTGGATGACAAGACCATCAAGTTCATGCCCCTATCCAGGTGGCTATTGTTTGTGATTTGGTTCTTATGAAGTGATTTGTCACTCACCGCGGAGAGCGCCGAGTACGCAGAGTTTTAAGACTGTTTCAATCTATGCTTAGTTTTTTCTATCGCAATTTCACTGAAAAATTCGACAGTGCCGTTGATTTTTATCATCTGTCCGTGTTAATCTGCGTTAATCTGTGTCTATAATTTATTTCACTATATATGCAAATTATTTTAAAACACTTGTAATTTTTTTTGGTATAATAGGAAAATTTATATAGGGTCTATTTATAAACTCTTTTTACGGTTACCAAAAATGGTTACCATAAAGGGAAACAATAAGTGAGGGAAAAACTAAAAAGGAGGTGTAGAGAAAAAAAAAATGAAATTGGGAAACATGAAAGTTGGACCGAAATTGTTTGCGGGCTTTGGCATCGTGCTGGTATTGACGGCAGCACTGGGAATAGTTGCATTTTTGCAAATAGGTACCATGTCCGACCAAAGCGACATGATGGGAAGCGCGGCAGACCTGAAGGCGGAAATGAAAACGGTCAGGCAGCAGGAAAAGAACTATATAATGAGGGAAGACCAGGCGAGCATTGACAAGAACAACGAAGCCCTGGCAAAGGTAAAGAGCCTGGCAACTGAGCTTGCAGGAATGGTGCAAACCGTGGAAAGCAAAGCGGCAGTAGAGGAAGTCAAGACAACGATTCCGAAGTATGAGAGTGCCTTTGATGAGCTTCAGGCACTTACAGACACCAAAGAGGAGCAAATAGCAGCCGTCAGAGGCAATGCACGCGATTTAGAGAGTATAATAAGAGGCAGTTCCGCCGACCAGGCGACCAAAGATGCGATGATAATCAATATGTTAACTATCAGGCGAGCGAGAAAGGACTACATAATAAAAGGGGACGAGAAATATGTTACACAAGTATCTGAAGAGCTAAACAACTTGAAGGCAGATGCCGATGCAGCTGCGATTACGGAAGCGGAAAAGAGTGCAATCAAAACCGGAGCAGATAAATCTCTGAAGCTTTTCTCGGCATACGTGAGCACCACGAAAGACGTTGCTGAGATCCAGTCAACCGACGGTCCGCTGGTGCAGTCAGGACGTGGGATAGATGCAGCGGCAACTACTCTGCTTGGGAATGCAGAGGCAGACTCAGCAAAGGCAGCGTCAACAGCCACTATGTTTGTGATAGCATTTATTATCGCAGCGATCGCAGTGGGCGTAGGAATCGCAGTTGTCGTTACCAGATCAATCGTCGGACCAGTTACCGAAGTGGTAAGAGTGATGAAGAATTTTGCGGCTGGTAAACTCGGCACGAGAGCGGAGACAAAAGCATCAGGCGAACTCCTCGAAATGACCAACACCTTGAACCGGTTCGGAGACGATTTGCAGGGTATTATCAAAGACATCGGTAAAGTGACGGGGAACATGGCAGCAGGGGACTTGAACGCAGATTTCACCGCAGAGACACCCGGGGAATTCAATGAGATAAGGGACAACATCAACCAGGCAAACGCGAGTTTATCGGATTTGATCGGTGAGCTGGGAGGCGCGGTGGAGAACGTCGCATCGGTAGGCAAAGAATCTGCTTCCTCTGTCGAGCAGGTGAATTCCGGTATGCAGCAGATTTCTTCAGCATCGCAGCAAATAGCAAAAGGCGCTCAGGAAACTTCGGGCACCGTAAACGAATCGGCAAAGGAGATTAAGGATACGAACGCAGTGTTACAACAGGTGCAGTCGCATGCAGAAGAATCCAACAAGTTCGCCGTGGAGAGTGCGGAAAACGCAAAAGAGATGAATGAAGCAGCTAAGAAATCAGCAGAAGGAATGAAGGAGATACAGGAAGCTATCGGTGATACTGTGGAGGTAATTAAGAACCTGGGCAGTTCATTAGAGCAAGTAGGAAAGACCACAGAGATGATAGAAAGCATTGCCGACCAGACGAATCTATTAGCGTTGAACGCGGCGATAGAAGCCGCACGTGCCGGAGAACATGGACGTGGTTTTGCGGTCGTTGCCGAAGAAGTGCGAAAACTGGCAGAGAACTCTAGGCAGTCCACCGCAGAAATTGATACAATGATAAGTAGCTTACAAGAGGAGATGGAAAAAGTCATAAAAGCTACGGACAGCGTCACGCAGCGTGCCGACGTAGGTCGTGAGGACCTCGACAAAGTGGTGGAAAGTGTAGAAAAAACCGCAGGCATGATCAGGGACATCAAGGGCAGGATGGGGCAAATCACCGAGGGTGCGAGAAAGGGTGCGGAAAGCATAGACAAAGTATCAAAGGGCGTGGACGAGATTGCAAGCTCTTCCGAGGAGAGCGCATCATCATCAGAAGAAAGCTCTTCCGCAGTAGAGGAGCAAACGGCAGCCATAGAACAGCTCAGCGGCGGCATGCAGAAACTTTCGGAAATTGCTGACCAGGCAACGGAGATGATTGGGAAATTCAAATTGAATGAGAACGGGGGCAAGAAACAGGAATAAAGGAGGGACTAGGGACTAGGGACTAGGCAATAGGGGTAAGGGTTTAGTCCCTTGTCCCTATTGGCTATTGGCTACGTGGCTATGTGGCTATTCGCTACTTGGCTATTCGCTATTTTAGGAGGAGGTGAGAAATAAAAATGGAAGAAAAAATGGGAATGGGAATGGGAATGGAAAAAGAGGAAGTAAAAGAAAAAGCAGAAGTAGAAGGAAGTGGGGTAAACCAGCAGCAATTAGTGGTCTTCAAGCTCGGTGGCGAGGATTTCGGCGTTGACATCAATCAAGTGCGCGAGATAATAAGAAAAGGGGCTGCTACGGTGGTTCCAAACGCTCCTGGGTACGTTAAAGGTGTGATAAATCTCAGGGGGGTGATAACAACGATTATAGACCTGAGAAGAAAGTTAGGGTTGGCAGAGAAGGAAGCGGGTGATGAGCAACAAGAGCGCGTAATCGTGGTTGAGGTGAACAAAAATACCGTCGGGATGGCTGTTGACGCTGTGACAGAGGTAACCTATCTCTCAGAAAGCGACATAGACGAAGTGCCGGCAATGGTAAAAGAGAATATAGGGACGGAGTATCTAAGGGGAGTAGGAAAACTGCCGGATAAACTGCTCATCCTGATAGACCTGAAGCGCGTGCTAAACGGAGAGGAAATGAATGTGCTGCAACCCGCATAGCAACATGAGAAATCACATCTCAAATCTATAAAAAGTTTGGAATTTGGGATTTTCTGATAGGAGTTGAGAATAAAAATGGAAGAAGAAAAAGAAAAAACATGGGCCTGGCTAATGCCGAGCGGGAAGATATATAAAGTGGTGACAAACCCGGGGGAGGGAACGATAGACGTCTATGATGAAGACAGAAAGTTGGTGAGTAAAGAAGAGAAACTGAGCGAAGAGGCGATAAGCCTCCTTGAGAAAATCTTTCTCGAAACCGCAGCATCAGAAGTTGGAGGGAAAGAAAAAGGAATGGAAAAGGGAGAAGGAACTGAAAACGAGCTTGGGATTGCGATGTACATACGATAAGAAGTAACTGCTCAATCTTCAGTTGACTTATAGGTTAGGTTCCAAATGGGTGCATTACGCTACAGGATTGCCTTACCTCAATTCTGCATGTTTTCCTCCTTAGTAATGCACCCTTTGGAATTTTTGTAATTGCTCAATATCTAAGGGGTATAAAATTCTAAGCACTAAACTCTAAATAAGCCCCTACTGGGCTTGCGGGGTTACCGGGGCAGAGCCCCTGTCTAAACAAACTCCAATATCTAAACTCAAAATTCAAACAAACCTTTCTTTTGGGATTTTGGTATTGTTTAGGATTAAACCCTTTCAGGGCTTGCGGGGACGTGGGCAGAGCCCACGAGCGTTAATCTGTGTCAACAATATATTTACTATTTTCTTGTGGAATCACCCTTTTCATTCCTCCAAATACGCCATACCTGAACTGATATTGAAGCAAATCGTGAATCTTTCGAGCAAACGCTTGAAACCAAGAATCAAAGGAACTCTATCGCCAATCGCACAAAACGCATAGAATTCAACCTCTTTCGTACGATTCAAATCCTCATCAAAAAGCATTCCTTTAATAACGCTCACTTTCACTGGCAGACTGCATTCCTTCTTGGCAACAATCCCACGAATCGAATGTTTCGCCTTCTCTTCCACTTGAATCCCCTCCCAGATATATTTTGGAATTTTAAATCCAATTCCGGGTCTATCAGTTTCTTTATCCGAATTCGCAACCTAATAGACATTTGCTCCACTTTCTACGAAAATTACTGGAATTTCCTCTCTATTCTTCCCAGTAAGCTTTGATGCTTTCTCTTTCACATATTTTAAGTCATCACCTGCCACAATGACCTCCCTGTTCATTATTGCAACCCATAGATCTCTGAACTTCAGTTGCAGGCTTTTATAATTGTCGAGACCCCACTTCATATCTTCCATGAAAGTCTTTTGGATTTCCATTTTCCCTCACTCTAATATTATCTAATTGCATTCCTTATATAAATAGATTCATTCATCAATGCTATATTTAACTCCCTCTATATGTTCTCGAATAATTTTTACAGCTTCGAGTGTTTTCATCTGCGTTAATCTGTGTTAATCTGCGTTAATCTGTGTCTATAATTTATTTTCTATTTTCTTGTCATGCCCTAACAGCCACTTCCAGAGCGGCACAAAACGTATTTTTTTACCTTTTATTTCCTCCTCTTCCTCATAGTCCCATGTGATAACGAGCAAATCAGTGCATTTTAACTCTTTGCTTGCTTTTATCAATTTACCAATATTCTCCGAGAACCTGAATCCCCGCACATAATAGAATCCCGTATCTATTATATAGACTTTTCTTACAGACCGGATTTGCTTAAAAGCAGAGTATCCAAACTTTTTTTTTCCAATTTCTCTATCTCTCTTATCCCAAATCTCCTTACTATGTCTTTTGCAGTTATATCCTCGAAATAATTCGTTAAGAGCGCTCTTTTTCTTGTGGGTGAATCAGAGAGCACCACTTCGGGGAATCCACCATATTTCAAATAGATGTCAAACAGGCTAAGTATTTTTATTCTGTTTTTAAATTGTTAACGTACAAATAAGCGATGGATGATTTCCCTGCTCTTCTCACGCCAGATAAAACAAGAGCTACTTTGGCACCAAATAAACTTTTCATTCTGGTTAGATATGCGGGTCTATCAATCAGTTTTTCATCGAAATTCCCCCAGAAGTTTCAATCTACTAATATTTCCAATATCTCTCTTTCGTTCATATTAAATATATTTGCATAGAAATACTTAAAGTTTATCGGTCAAATGTAATAAAAACTTACCGATGTATTTTCACTTTCATCTCCATAGTATATAAGATAACAAGACACTGATGGATTTTTTCTTTTTTTGTTGGACTGGGCTAACGGCATTGCTCTTTTTATCTGCGTTAATCAGTGTTAATCTGTGTCTATAAAATTTAATTTTTATTTCAAATATCTTCAATAAAATTACAAATAACAGATAAAAAATTTTATCCCTACGAAAGGTTTTTATCCACTATTCAACTGTCAGAATTAATAAGCGCTATTCAAATACAATTCATGAGCAGCAAAGCAGACGAGGGGAAGAGGAAAAAGCGAGAAAAAGGCTTTAAATTCGGGATTAGAGAGAAGATATTGATTATATTTTTGATAATTATTACGATATCCACGGCTGTTACGGGATACCTCGGTTCGAACACACTCGACAGTGCAGACAAGGCTGCCGTTTCCATAACGAGAGACGAATTAACATCAAGTGCAGAAACAGATCTTATGTTTTTAGCGGAAGATAAGGCACATGAGGTCGGCGAGTTCTGCTCCGAAGTTGCCCGTGACACGGCAGGTTCGGCATCTTATGTGTATCACGCCTTTACAGACGATACCTATGCGGATCTCACCTACAAGGGGGACCTATACGCTAACTTTGGCTACGCCGACTGGAAGCACGAGGCTAACAGGAACAGGATAAACGGGATTCTGGATGGAACTATCACTGACCCAATGTACGACGAACTATTAGCTATATGTGATGATGCAAACGATACGAAGCTGAACACTGCCCTCAGGACGTTAGCAGCGGGCAGTTATGCGGAGCGACCAGCGAGCCATAAGAAGGCATCCAGGATAAACGGCACTTTGTGGTCAAAGTTGATGAGTGTAAATACGTTAGTGAAGGTGAATAGCAAGAAAGGCACTTGCGACCAGTTCCTGTTGTACAACTTCATGTACGGGCTGCTGACAAAAGAGGCACAAAATGAGATTGACCAGTCTTTAATTGCCGAGGTGACAATAAGGAGTCAAATAGACAGCCATGATGATTATGATATGGTGAGGCTTGACTATTGGGGGAACACAACGTATTCTACGTCATTAATTTACTCGAAGAAGCCCATTATAATTCCACTGCCTTTTCATAATATATACTACTGTCCTAAGAACAAAGCGGTAAGAGAAAAAGGAGAAGGATTGGGACCCGTCTGGACAGTAATTGGGTGTACGGGGGAGCCGAGCATGACTTGCACCGTTCCGGTCTGCCGAGCCCCTCTTGAACCACTGAGCGAAGAAAATAAGATGGTTGGTGCCGTAACTTATTGGACCGACCTGACGACACTGTCCGCGCGTATCGCAAGCATAACGGTGGAGGAGACGGGGTATGCGTTTATGGTAAATGATAAAGGATTAGCGATTGCACATCCAGACGCTCGCATGCTGGAGATAGACCTCACAGCAGGCGAAACGGAGTTTAACACCGCGGTGAAGAAGATGGTGGAAGGAAGGAGCGGAATCGAACGGATTACGCATGAGGGAAAACCGTTTTACATCGCGTATGCACCGGTAGATATTACGGGCTGGAGCATTGCTCTGATGGCTCCTTTTGAAGAGGTTATTCAACCTGCGGTGGACGTGGCGAGTGAAATGGACGAGAAAACAAATACGCTGTATCTGTATCTCAGTACAGCAACGATATTGATTATAATGCTCGCAGCACTCGTAGGATATGTCGTTGCCAGTACGCTAACAAAACCCATAACAGATTTGGCAGAGGGCACAAAAGCCATTTCAAAGGGTGACCTTTCCCACAGGATTGAGATAGACCGAAAAGATGAGTTCGGCGAGCTGGCGACGGCATTTAACCACATGACCGTTTCATTGCAAGAACATATAGAAAAGCTCAAGGAAAGAACGGCAGAAGTGGAAAAACTCCTCAGGCATAAAGATGAATTTATAACCCAGTTAGGGCACGATTTAAAGACACCGTTAGCACCACTTGTGTCCTTGCTTCCCATGGTAGAGAAACGAGAAAAAGACCCTAAATCGAAGGAACTGTTAGAAGTAACTATTCACAGTGTCAATTATATGAAAGACCTGGTTATTAAAACCTTACAGATCGCAAGGCTTTCTTCCCCTGATGTAGAGCGTAATATCGAAGATATAAATCTCTTGCAGGGGGCCAATAATGTTATCGGAAGTGAAAAATACATTGTTAAGGAGAAAGGCATCAAGATAGAAAATAAAATCAACGACAAAATCAGTGTCAAAGCAGATAAACAAAGATTTGAAGAACTATTTGGCAATATTGTTACTAATGCCGTAAAATTCACGCCGGATGGCGGTGGCACTATTACCATTGATGCGAAGGAAGATAAAGATTTTATTACCGTATCAGTTAAGGATACAGGCATTGGCATAACCGGGGAACAATTAGAACATATCTTTGACGAGTTTTACAAGGCTGACGAATCCCGGCATGAACTGGACTCTTCAGGTCTTGGGCTTTCTATCTGTAAGCGTATTGTGGAACAGCATGGAGGAAAGATAAGGGCAGAAAGCCAGGGGCAGGGTATGGGCACCACCATTTATTTCACGCTTAAATCCGGTGATGAATGAGATAGCTAAGTATAGAGTGGTATATAAAGATTTGGAGGAAAAATATGGTAAGGAGGAAAGGCAGATGAAGAAAAAGGTTATGATAGTGGACGACGAGTACCCTATCCGGTTTATTGTAAGAGAAATTTTTGAACCTGAAGGGTTTGAAGTGGTTACTGCCGGTAGTGGAAGAGAATGCCTTGAAGAGCTGGAAAAAGGATTCAAGGGCGTGATACTCATGGACATCATGATGCCGCAGATGGATGGATGGGATACAATAAGAGCGATAGTTGATAGAGGATTTATCGAAGGGAATATAATTGCTATGCTCACGGCAAAAGACGTGCCAGACCAAAAAATGGAGGGGCTGCAAGAATATGTGATAGATTATATAACAAAACTATTTGAGCCCGATGAACTCGTAGCTACCGTTGAAGAATATTTCTCATGCCTAAATCTAAACACAAAAGAATAAAGAGGGGTAATAACAATGCAGACAAAAAACACAGTTGTAATAATAGGTGCCTCCACCGGTGGATTTAAGATAGTGAGGAAAATATTTTCTGGTTTACCCGTGCTGAATGCAGGTATAATAATAGTTCAACACATGCTCTGGAGCGTCAATGGGGCATTTAAAGAAAAATTGAACGGAAACGCAGGGATGGAAGTAAAAATAGCTGACGATGGAGATGGTATCGAAGCAGGGAAGGCATATATAGCTCCAAGCGGGCTTCATCTACGACTAAAAAATAATACAAAAATACGTTTATTCGACGATGGGAAAGTAAACGCCGTCCGTCCGTCAATTGACGTAACAATGAAATCTCTTAAAAGCGGACCCGAAGGCGGGATTATAGGTGTAATTCTCACGGGTATGGGGAAAGACGGAGTAGAGGGTATAAGTCATATTAAGAGCATCGGAGGAATTACAATCGCTCAAGATAGAGACACAAGTGCAATTTACGGGATGCCAAAGGCAGCCGTTGAAACAGGAGACGTTGATTTTGCTCTAACACCAGAAGAAATAAGCGATAAACTAATTGAAGTGTGTGGCGTGGCATAATGGAAAAATATATCCACATTTTATTGAGCACGTCCATCTCAACTTCACCTTAATAACCCAATTTTTATTTCAATTATCTGCAATAAAATTACAAATAGTGGATAATAAATTTTATCCTTACGAAAGGTTTTTTAAGTAACTACTGAAACATCATTACGTAGGTAAGGCAAAAAATAAAACCAAAAAGAGGAGGAAATATGTCAGAAGTAGAAAAGAACAGGGGAATTGGTGAAGGGGTCATTACGCCGGCAACCAGCGATGTAAACCAGTTTACAAAAGCGCAGTTGCAAAGCGAACTCGATAGAAAGGAACAGGAGTTACGAGAACTCCAACAGGACATGGATAATTTGGTAAGCGAGGCTGAAATGCTTACCAAAGCAGCAGTCGAGGGGAAATTAGATACAAGAGGTGACGTGACGAAGTTCAAAGGTGGGTCAGCGGAAATAGTGCAGGGCGTGAACGACACGCTCGATGCCGTAATAGGACCGTTGAATGTAGCGGCGGAATACGTGGACAGGATATCAGCGGGGGACATCCCGGCGGAGATAACGGACGAATACAAGGGCGACTTCAACGAGATAAAGAACAACCTGAACAAGGTCATCATCTCTTTGAACGCACTGGTAGCAGAAGCGGGAATGCTTAACGAAGCAGCAGTGGGAGGTAAACTGGACACGAGAGGAGACGCGAGCAAGTTCAAGGGCGATTATGCGGGAATAGTGCAGGGCATGAACGAGACGCTGGACGCGGTTATAGGACCGCTGAACGTGGCGGCGGAATACATGGACCGAATATCAGCGGGGGACATCCCGGCAGAGATAACGGATGAATACAAAGGCGACTTCAACGAGATCAAGAACAACCTGAACAAGGTCATCATCTCTTTGAACAGCTTAGTGGCGGAAGCGGGAATGCTAAACGAAGCCGCAGTGGAAGGTAAACTGGACACGAGAGGAGACGTGAGCAAGTTCAAGGGCGATTACGCGGGGATAGTGCAGGGCATAAACGAGACGCTGGATGCCGTTATCGGGCCGTTGAACATGACCGCGGAATACGTGGACCGAATATCAGCGGGGGACATCCCGGCGGAGATAACGGACGAATATAAAGGTGACTTCAACGAGGTGAAGAACAACCTGAACAAGGTCATCCGGTCTTTGAATGGCTTGCTGGAAGAGACAGGGACGCTTGCCAATGCCACAGTGGAAGGCAAACTGGAGGCGAGAGGCGACGTGACGAAGTTCAAAGGCGGGTATGCGAAATTGGTACAGGGCATAAACGAGACGCTGGATGCCGTTATCGGGCCGTTGAACATGACCGCGGAATACGTGGACCGAATATCAGCGGGGGACATCCCGGCGGAGATAACGGACGAATATAAAGGTGACTTCAACGAGGTGAAGAACAACCTGAACAAGGTCATCCGGTCTTTGAATGGCTTGCTGGAAGAGACAGGGACGCTTGCCAATGCCACAGTGGAAGGCAAACTGGAGGCGAGAGGCGACGTGACGAAGTTCAAAGGCGGGTATGCGAAATTGGTACAGGGCATAAACGAGACGCTGGATGCCGTTATCGGGCCGTTGAACATGACCGCGGAATACGTGGACCGAATATCAGCGGGGGACATCCCGGCGGAGATAACGGACGAATACAAAGGTGACTTCAACGAGGTGAAGAACAACCTGAACAAGGTCATCCGGTCTCTGAATGGCTTGCTGGAAGAAGTAGGAATGGTTGGAGAAGCCGCGGTGGAAGGAAAACTGGAGACGAGGGGAGACGTGACAAAGTTCAAAGGCGAGTATGCGAAATTAGTGCAGGGGGTAAACGATATGGTAGATGCTGTGGCAAGTCCTATCCAGGAGGTTATCCGAATGTGCGACGCACTTGCTGAAGGGGATCTTTCAGAGCGGATAAAAATAGAAGCACAGGGGGATTTCCTGAAACTGACCGAGACATTGAATAATTTCGGGGAGGAGTTGCAAACGATTATCAATGACATCAGTAAAGTAGCACAGAACATGGCAGCAGGGAACCTGAGCACAGATTTCACTTCCGAGACACCAGGAGAATTCAATGCGATACGCGAGAACATCAACCAGGCAAATGCGAGTTTATCGGATTTAATCGGTGAGCTGCAAGGCACAGTGCAGGATGTCGCATTAATAGGTAAAGAATCTGCATCATCCGTAGAGCAGGTGAATTCAGGCATGCAGCAGATTTCTTCTGCATCGCAGCAAATAGCAAAGGGCGCTCAGGAAACCTCGGGCACCGTAAACGAATCGGCAAAGGAGATTAAGGAGACAAACGCAGTGTTACAACAGGTGCAGTCAAATGCAGAAGAATCGAATAAGTTCGCCGTGGAGGGTGCAGAAAGCGCAAAAGAGACGAATGAAGCGGCTGAGAAATCATCAGAAGGGATGAAGGAAATACAGGAGGCTATTGGCAGTACTGTGGAGGTAATAAAAAACCTCGGCAGTTCGTTAGAGCAAGTAGGAAAAGCAACAGATATGATAGAGGGCATTGCCGACCAGACGAATCTGCTTGCTTTGAATGCCGCGATAGAAGCTGCACGTGCCGGAGAACATGGACGTGGCTTTGCCGTCGTTGCCGAAGAAGTGCGAAAACTGGCAGAGAACTCAAAGCAGTCCACCGCAGAGATAGATACAATGATAAAGGGCTTGCAAGTGGAGATGGACAAAGTAATAAAAGCCACAGACAGCGTCACGCAGCGTGCCGATGTAGGTCGTGAAGACCTCGAAAAAGCGGTAACGAGTGTAGAAAAAACAGCAGGCATGATCGAAGACATCAAGAACAGAATGCTGCAGATTACTGAGGGTGCAAGAAAAGGAGCAGAAAGCATAGAAAGAGTATCGAAGGGTGTGGACGAGATTGCAAGCTCTTCAGAAGAGAGTGCATCGTCATCAGAAGAAAGCTCTTCTGCCGTAGAGGAGCAAACGGCAGCCATAGAACAGCTCAGCGGTGGCATGCAGAAACTATCGGAAATCTCCGACCAGGCAATAGAGATGATTGGGAAATTCAAACTAAGGGAGGGCGAGAAACAGGTGTAAAAGAGCCGTATTTGTTTACCGCCGAGATCACGGAGAGCGCGGAGATGACGAAAAAGACTCTCTGTGTTCTCTGCGGGCTCAGCGGTAAACTATTTTCTATTTTAGGAGGAGGTGAGAGAAAAAAAATGAGTGGTAAAAGCTTGGTAAACATGCAAATAGTGGTAGAAAAAGTAGAAAACATGGATGAGTTTCTTGTCAGAGGAGGATATTATGGAAGCGGAATCGACATGGAACACTTAGTTCTGGATGTTCTCCTATCAATAGACGAGTTATTTCATCGATCAGTGGGCCTTGAGGTAAAAGAACTAACAGAAAAGAAAACAAAGGGGAAAATCGTGGTAAACATGCAGATAGCGGCAGAAGAAATAGAAACTTTAGGTGGGCTTCCAGAGGAGGATTTTATCCCGGTGTGGAGCTGCGTATAAAAGAGGCAATAGGGATTGGGCAATAGGCAATAGGCAATAGGGCAGGGCAATAGCTGCCTATTGGCTATTCGCTATTTGGCTATTGGCTATTTTAGAAGGAGGTGATAAAAAATGAGTGGTAAAAGCATGGTAAACATGCAAATAGTGGTAGAAAAAGTAGAAAACATGGATGAGTTTCTTGTCAGAGGAGGATATTATGGAAGCGGAATCGACATGGAACACTTAGTTCTGGATGTTCTCCTATCAATAGACGAGTTATTTCATCAATCCGTAGGTCTTGAGGTAGAAGAACTAACAGAAAAGAAAACAAAGGGTAAAATCGTGGTAAACATGCAGATAGCGGCAGAAGAAATAGAAACCTTAGGTGGGCTTAGGTGGGCTTCAAGGGGAGGATTTTATCCCAGTGTGGAGCTGCGTATAAAAGAGGCAATAGGCATTGGGCAATAGGCAAATAGGGACTAGGCAATAGGGGTAAGGGTTTAGTTTAGTCCCTTGTCCCTATTGGCTATGTGGCTATGTGGCTATTCGCTATTTTAGAAGGAGGTGAGAATAAAAATGAAAGAAAAAATGGAAATGGGAATAGAAATGGAAAAAGAGGAAGTAAAAGAAAAAACAGAATCGAGCGGGGTAAACCAGCAGCAATTAGTGGTCTTCAAGCTCGGCGGTGAGGATTTCGGCGTTGACATCAATCAAGTCCGCGAGATAATAAGAAAAGGGACTACTACGGTGGTTCCAAACGCTCCTGAGTTCGTTAAAGGGGTGATAAATCTCAGAGGGCAGATAACAACGATTATAGACCTGAGAAGAAAGTTAGGGTTGGCAGAGAAGGAAGATGGCGATGAGCAACAAGAAAGGATAATCGTAGTTGAGGTGAACAAAAATACTGTGGGGATGGCTGTTGACGCCGTGACAGAGGTAACGTATCTTTCAGAAAGCGACATAGACGAAGTGCCGACAATGGTAAAAGAGAATATAGGGACGGAGTATCTCAAGGGAGTAGGAAAACTGCCTGATAAACTGCTCATCCTGATAGACCTGAAACGTGTGCTGAACGGAGAGGAAATGAACGTGCTGCAACAACCAGCATAAAAACACGAAAAATCCCAAATTCCCAAAAAGAAACCACGAGATTTCACAACACTTTTTTTTTTTTACAAAAAGAAAACCTGTGCTAAAAGAAAAACTAAGGGAATGTTTTTAGTCAAGGTTTTTACTAAGCCCTTACAGGGCTTGCGGGGTCGTGGGGTGGAACCCCACATAGGTAAAAAAGTTGTGTGAAAATCTGTGTAATCTTGTGGTTAAAATCAGTTCAGGGGGTGTAAAAAGAAAGTGCGGTTCGCTTTGCCAGGAGAGGATACATGGAGAGAAGGAAAGATAGCGCTCGAAAACGAGGGCTTATACTTCGGCAGCAACGAGCAATCCAAGCGCTCCTTCCTCTCCCTTCCTTTTCTGAAAAAAAACAAAGAAACTGGCTTCTTCATTCTACTAAGGAGTATGAAAGACGTGATACGAGAGGAACGGGGTATCCTGACCATAAAACACACGGGCAATGCCACCTCGCTTGCACAAGAACCGGGCTCTGAGTCGGAGCTGCTGCTTTCGACACAACTCGCTGCAGACGAGCAGGTGCTGAACGAGGTGGAACGGGAGCTGATAATGAGCATGGACGCATACAAGTTCAACGTTTACTTTACGCATGCGGGCGAAGGGGGTGTTCTATCAATGGAAAAGAACGTAGAGCTGGAAAAAGGGCTGTTGAAGATTTCTAACAACGCGTTGTGGATAATCGGACGGAACAACCACAAGCGAATCACATGGGACGATATAGTAAACGTGGAGCAGAAAAAAAGGAGCAGATATAAAGGGACTGAATTTGGTGCGGTTTCTATTGACTATTTCAGTGAGGGAAGCACAAACAACGTGGTAGAATCCACCATCGTCATCACCAAAGGCAACACCATTGAGGTATTAAAACGACATGTCATGGAACTGCTGAGTGCATATAAAATGGAGGAAAAACTTCCAGACATGGAAAACCAGATACTGTCAATGATGTATGCCGGTGCTTTGGACTTGTCCGCACTTGCATCAACTGCTGAAGCCTTTGGGCTGAGCGAGGAAGAGCTGAAAAATCAGTTAGAACACATGAGTGAGCTGGGCATACTTGACGCGGCGAATCAAACACTGACGAAGAAAGGCATTAAATACGTGATGGACCTGTCGAAAAACGGCACTTTCGGTGGTTAAAAGGGAAGGTGAAAGAAACCACGAGATAATCTTGTGGTTAATAAAAAAGGGGGTGAGATAGAAAAGAAATGGCGAAAGTATTGGTTGTAGATGATGCCGCTTTCATGCGGATGATGGTGAAGAACATTTTGGGTGCAAACGGACACGAAATAGTGGGTGAAGCAGAGAACGGAGTACAAGGGTTGGAAAAATACGCGCAGTTGAAGCCGGACCTTGTAACTATGGACATAGTAATGCCGGAGTTGGACGGAATTGAAACTACGAAAGAGATTATACGGAGCCATCCAGAAGCAAGAATAGTAATGTGCACCGCAGTGGGACAACAGGCAAAAGTACTGGAAGCGATGAAAGCAGGAGCAAGAGGTTACATAATAAAACCTTTCCAGGCTCCGAAGGTGCTAGAGGAGATAAATAAGGTGTTGGGCTCTTAGAGAGATGAACAAGAAATAAATTATTGACACAGATTAACACAGATGATAAAAGTCAACAATGTCTGTCAAACTAAAATAAATCTGCGTAAATCCGTGTTAATCTGCGTCCTAAATAGAAGGATGGGATTTTGAAGAGGAATGACGATGGAAGAAAAGAGAGAAACAGGAAACGAGAAGATAAAGGTGCTTGTGGTAGACGATTCAGCATTTATGCGCGTGGTTATTTCAGACATGCTTAATGCCAGTCCCGGGATAGAGGTGGCAGGTGTGGCAAGGAACGGTATAGAAGGTGTAGAAAAAGCGAAGGCACTTTCTCCTGACGTGATAACGATGGACGTCGAGATGCCTAAGATGAACGGTATCGAGGCGGTACGGCAGATAATGGCAGAAAAGCCAACGCCAGTCGTGATGCTAAGCGGCATCACGAAGAAAAACGCAGACGTTACGTTAGAAGCATTGGCTAACGGTGCTTTTGACTTCGTCACAAAACCTTCCGGCACTCTATCCTTAGACATAGATAAAGTAAAGGAAGAAATTATAGCGAAGATAAAGAGTGCGTATGCGTCTGCGGGAAAAATTTGCACGGGCACGAGTCATGGCATGAAACGATTACACGGTGCGGGAGAATATGCTCATATACGTGCGTTGCAGGCAGAAGCGGGAAGAATAAGCAAAAGGGTAGTGGTCATCGGCTCTTCCACCGGAGGTCCGAAAGCACTTGACGAGATATTTTCCGCACTTCCCGATGGCATCCCTGCTGGAATGCTCGTGGTTCAGCACATGCCTCCCTACTTTACTAAATCGCTTGCAGAACGACTGGACAAACACTCCCCTGTTCACGTCCGGGAAGGAAAAGAAGAAGATAAGATAACCAACGGCTTTGCACTCGTTGCTCCCGGTGATTATCACATGGCAGTAAACAACGGAAAGATACACATGAACAAAGAACCGCCTGTGAACGCCATTAGACCTTCGGTTGACGTTACCATGCTGTCCATAGCCAAAACTTACGGTTCAAACACGGTCGGCGTAATACTTACCGGTATGGGGAGAGATGGTGCGGATGGAATGAAAGCGATAAAAGAAATGGGTGGTAAAACGATAGCCTGTGATGAGGAAACATCTATAATCTTTGGTATGCCAAAAGAGGCGATAAAGCTCGGCTGCATAGATAAAATCGTTCCTTTGCACGAGATTGCAGATGCGATTATGAAAAGCCTGGAGGTTAATTAAAGAAATGTTCAGTAAAGCGCGTAAAATTAGTTTTTCGGATTTAGTATTTAGTATTTCAGAGCAAGTACAGGGAGGTGTTTCAGATGGATATTGACGTTTCACAATACCTGAATGTGTTTCTGGAAGAGACAAAAGAGCACTTACAGACGTTTACGCAAGCTCTGATAGACCTCGAGGGTTCAGATGCCGAACGTGCTACCGAAGCGTTAAACGAGGCTTTTCGCGCTGCGCACACGATAAAAAGTATGTCAGCTTCGATGGACTTCAGGAACATGGAGCATTTATGCCATTCCACGGAAGACGTGATGGACGAGCTGAGAAGTGGCAGCCGCAGCGTAACGCCGGAGATAATTGACTTGCTATTGGAATGTTCCACGAAGTTAGAAGAACTGACCAGCAGTATTGAGGGAAACGGAAACGATGACATTGACGTCTCCGCGGTGCTATTAGCGCTCAAGAGTTTGATGACGGGGGAAAAGGAAAAGGAAGAAGGAGGACCAGTGCAAAAGAAAAAGAGCAAAGCGAAAAAAGGAAAGCGCAAAGTGCAAAAAAGAAAAGGCAAAATAGATAAGAAGGTGATGGGAGGACGTAAAACATACGAGATAAAAGTTTCATTGGACAAAAGTTGTGATTTTAAGGGTGCAAGAGGTTTCTTAGCGTTAAATAACCTTGCGGAAATAGGAGAAATTATCAAAACGGTTCCATCGCAGGGAGATATAGAAAATGAGAAATTTGATTTTGATTTTGAGGTTGTTCTGGCGACGGATGCAAATGAAGAGAACGTGAAGAAGGTTCTCGCGTCGGTTGCGGACATAGAAAAAGTGGATATATTTAGCGAAGAGAATTTGGAAAAAGTAGAAGTAGAGGCTGAAGCAGGAGCACGTGCAGAAGTTGTTGCAGGTGTGAAATCGGAAGGAGGCAAGAGCAAGGATAATTTAGGTAAAGGTAAAGAAACAGCGGTGAAAAGCGTTCGTATAAGCATAGACAAGCTGGATACCGTAGTTAACTTCGTGGGCGAGCTCGTGATACACAAGAGCAGGCTCATCCAGATAGGCAAGGAGCACGAAATAGAAGAACTGAGCGGCACGATGGCTGTCGTCGAAAGAACGATAAGTGACCTGCAATACGAGGTGACGCAGATGAAGATGATCCCGGTGGAACACGTGTTTAACAGATTCCCGAAACTCGTTCGCGACCTTTACCGGGCTCAGGGGAAAGAAGTTGAATTCATAATCGAGGGAAAGGAGATAGAGCTGGACAGGACAGTTTTGGATGAGGTAGTAGATCCCATAGTCCATTTGTTAAGAAACTCCGTTGACCATGGGATAGAGCTGCCGGAAGAGCGAGCCCGGAAAGGAAAAAGCAGGGAAGGCAGGATAAAGCTGGTAGCACGGCGTGAAACGGGACACGTAACGATAAGCGTGGAGGACGATGGAAAGGGTATGAATGCGGATAAACTAAGGGAGAAAGCAGTTAGCAAGGGACTCAAGTCAGCAAAAGAAGCTTCTATACTCTCTGATGAGGACGCTTTTAAACTCATCTTCGCGTCAGGATTCAGCACGACGGAAAAAACTACTGAGGTATCGGGACGCGGTGTCGGGATGGGTGTGGTGAAGACGAAGGTAGAAGCACTGGGCGGTTTGGTGGATATTCAGTCCGAAATGGATATGGGGACAGGAATAATGTTGAAGTTACCGCTTACCACCGCCATCATTCAAGCACTGCTCGTGGACGTCTGCAACAAAGCTTATGCCATCCCGTTATCAAATGTGAGAGAGATTATAAGCGTGTCCAGGGACGCGGTAGAAACGATACAGGGTGCAAAGGTGATAACGCTCCGTGGTTCCATACTGCCGCTTGTTATGCTGCAATCAGTCTTTGGGCTCTTCGGTAGCGACAACAATGGCAACCACAATCATAAGGATAAATTCGTGGTGGTCGTGGTGGAAAGGAGCGAAGGTCGGATGGGTTTAGTCGTGGACGCTGCCCTGGAACAGCAGGAGATAGTGGTAAAGCCGCCGGATGAACGCTTGCAGGGTGCCACGGGAGTTGGCGGCTTCACCATTCTCGGTGACGGTAACGTCATCCCAATACTTGACGTCGCTACGTTAACTCTGGCTTGAAATGAAAAAAAAGGAAAAGAAGAAAAAATGGATGAAAAGGGAGAGAATATAAGTGAGGACTCAATGCTTGAGCTAAGCCCTTTTCTAAAGGACGCACTGAATGAGCTTGGTAACATAGCCTCGTGTCATGCCGTAACGGCTCTGGCAGAGATGACGGGAATGACAATAAATATAGAAGTGCCGACGGTGGATGTAGTCACAATAGGTGATGCGGAAAAACTGGTAGAGGTAGAGAGAATAGTTGCAGGGGACTTGGTTAAGCTTGACGGCGGATTCTCTGGCTACTTACAGGTTCTGTTCCCGGAGAGAAGCGCTTTTTTAATCGTTGACCTTCTCCTCGGTAGGACACCCGGAGAGACGAAGAGCATAGAGACAGAAATGGAGGAATCGGCGTTAACGGAAACAGGAAATATATTAGCTTCTTCGTTCTGCAGTGCCATAGCGGACCTTCTTCAGTTTACGCTGATGCCATCCCCGCCCTCTTTCGCTTTTGATATGGCGGGTGCAATGGTGGAATATGCGATAATTGCCGTGGCACAAGAACACGGAACTGAGCACATCATCCTGTTCAAGTGTGACTTTCAGGAAAACGAGAAGGACATCTACGGCTATATCCTCCTGTTTCCACACCCTGACAGTCTAAAAGGCTTGCTATCTACTCTTGAGGCGAAAGTAGGAGTGAACTAAAAAGGTTAAGGAGGAAAAGAAAATGAGCAAAAAAGAAGAACAAGGGGATTTAGAGTTTGAGCTAAGCGCTTTTCAGAAGGATGCACTGAATGAGCTTGGTTACAGAGCCTCACATCATGCAGTGACCTCTCTGGCAGCGATGGCGGGAGTGAAAATAAATATAGACGTGCCGACTGTGGATGTAGTGCCGATAGAGGATGCGAAAAAACTGATAGATGCAGAGAAAAGAGTTGCAGGACTCTTACTTCAGCTTGACGGCGGATTCTCTGGGTACTTACAGGTTTTATTCCCAGAGAGGAGTGCTTTCAGTCTCGTTGACATCCTCATGGGCAAAATGCCCGGGGAGACGAAGAGCATAGAGACAGAAATGGAGGTATCGGCGTTAACGGAAACAGGAAACATATTAGCTTCTTCGTTCTGTGATGCCATTGCGGACTTTCTTAAGTTTTCCCTGCTGCCCTCTCCACCATCTTTTGCTTTTGATATGGCAGGCGCAGTGGTGGAAAATGTAATAACGGCAGTGGCACAAGCACAAGCACAAGTAACAACAGAGCGCATAATACTGTTCAAATGCGATTTTAAGGAGGAACCCTCGGAAGGAATCTACGGCTATATCATGCTGTTTCCACACCACGAAAGTCTAAAAAACCTGCTGTCCTCGCTTGATGCGAAAGTGAAATAAAAGAGAAATGAAATGGTTATTGAACAATCTAAGTCGGAATCGGAAGGTGAGGTGGGAAGGTACTATGCAGGTATAGGAGAAATGCAGGTAGCGCATAATCCACACCAGTTGATAATAATGGGGCTTGGCTCCTGCATAGGACTTGCTCTTTATGACAGGAATGCAAGAGTGGGCGGGATAGCACATATAATGCTTCCTGATGGTAAAGGCGACGGCGACAATACGGGAAAGTGCTGTAAGTTTGCAGACCGCGCTGTTCCTGTGCTGTTAAAGGAAATGTTGCGATGGAAGAATGCTAAGAAGGAGCGGATAGTAGCGAAGATAGCGGGTGGTGCTTCCATGTTCTCGGCGATGGACACGCTACGAATAGGGGAGCGGAACACGGAAGTGGTCAAGGAAGCGCTGAAGAAGGAAAGAATAAGGCTCGTTGCAGAAGACATCGGCAGGAACTGTGCCAGGACTGTTACACTGGATACGTGCACTGGAGAATTTAGTGTGAAGACGAAAGAAGGGGTGAAAAGGATTTGAGTTCAAAAATTGCTAAAATTGCCGGAATTTCAAAGATTGCCTAAAAGTTCAAAAATTGCCGGAATTTCATTGAGTTCAAAAATTGCTAAAATTGGCTTAACATAACTTTATGAATTCTTTGAAATTTATGAAATTTATGAATTCTCACTCATAGTTTGATCTCTTGGAAGTGCTGTAAGAGGAAGTGAAAATTGCAAGGAGTTCACTGCATTCTTTATATACCTGTTTGACATCTGTCTGGGGGAGCATCTCAGCTTCGACAGCAACCTCAAGCCAGTACTGGGTTTCACTTGCTTCTTTCATGCATATGCTAATCTTGTTCCTGAAATCCGCTTTCGACACGGACCGATTTGCTTCACGATAATTCGCACCAACGGAAGTTCCTGCTTTAACCATTTGGTACTTAACGACCTTCCCGGCTTCCTTATTCGGCAATTTACCCGCGAGTTTGATAATCTGAACCGCAAATTGCTTTGTCCGCTTTTCAAGCTCTTTACCCTTCTCTTTTCTGCTAACCATTCTAATTCCCAATTTTTGAAATTTATGCAATTTTTGAATTCTTTGAAATTTTCTTATAGATCCTCTCTCTTGTATTAACGCACGTAAATTTCTCTCTCGCTTCTCCGATCATTGTCTCGGTCCTGCCTATGATCAAGTACCCTCCTTCATGTAAAGCATCGTAAAAGTCGAGAAGCAACCTGCTTTGAAGTTCTTTCCCAAAGTATATGAAGACGTTCCGGCAAAAGATGATGTCGAAGTGCGAGAACTTCTTGCCCGATATAAGGTCGTGTTGCTGGAACCTCACAAGATGCTTCACATTGTCTTTTATCCGGTACTTGTCATTCTCATCCACCGCATCAAAATATTTAGATACCATGTATTTTTTAAGTTTTTTCAGCGCTGGTGCATCATAAACACCCGCTCTGGCGACACTTAGAGCTTTTACGTCTATATCTGTTGCGTGTATCGAAACGAGGAAGTTATTTAGCTCGGGACCAAGTTTTTCGTGCAGAATAATGCCTATCGTATACGGCTCTTCACCAATGGAACACGCAGCACTCCATATCCGCACTATCTTGCTGTTTCGCTTTCTCTTCTCGGAGAGCAGTTGAGGTAATACCTCGTTTTTGAAGGCGTCAAACACCTCCAGGTCCCTGAAAAACTCCGTAACGTTTATTGTTATTCCGTCAAGAAGAGACTTGTATTCATCGTGATTTTTTTCTAAAAATCGGTAGTATTCGTTGTAAGAAGAACCAATACCTATTGCTTTCATCCTCAGGTCTATTCTTCGTTTTAGGTAGTTATCCTTGTATTTACTGCAATCTACACCCGTTCTATCCCATATCTTCTTCTTTAGAAGATTAAAGCTGGATTCATCGTTCAATCCCATAGTATACCTCGTGCATTAAGAGATAAGAAACCAATGTTGATATAAAAAACTATCTTATATAGGAATATTTTTTACAAATAAACCCTTTGAACAAAAAACAAAAAGAAAAATAATTTATTGACACAGATTAACGCAGATTAACACAGATGATAAAAATTAACAATGTTCAACGTAAATAAATCCGCGTAAATCCGTGTTAATCAGTGTCTTAAATAGAAGGCAGTAATCTGTGAAATCTGTGGTTATAAAATGAAAGCGATTATACCATTTAAGAAGGAAAGAGCAAAATCGAGATTAGGCGGAGTTTTAAGCGAAAAGGAACGAGAAGAATTCGCTGTAAGAATGTTAGGGGATGTTTTAGTTGCACTGTCGGAATCCGAGATAGAAGAAGTCGAGATAATCTCAACGTGCTCAGAGGAAGAAATAAAGGAAGATTTGAACAGGGGGTTGAACTTAGAGTTAAACTTAAAGCTGACCGTCAGAGAGGATGGGCGAGGGCTGAACGAAGTGCTAAATGAAGCGATAAAGGATGAAAAGGAGCCGGTGCTGATAATAATGGCTGACGTTCCACTGGCAACGCCTGAAAGTATAAACGAAATTATCAGCCGCGAAGAGGACGTAGTGATAACACCGGGGAGAGAAGGGGGCACAAACGCTTTGTTCCTCCGTAAACCGTACAAATTCGCGGTTTCTTATTATGGTATTAGCTGTTTGAAGCATATAGAAACGGCGAAGAGGCGGGATTTGAGCTATGCCATTCACGATTCTTTTTTTATCAGTACGGATATAGACGAGGTAGATGATTTAATCGAATTATTGATTCACGGTAGGAGTAGGGGTAGGAGTTTCTCAGCGGAATATCTACGTGGAATCGGCGTTTCTATTCATGCAGATAACAATTCGAAAATGCGTGCAAAGGTAAAGGTGGGCAGATGAGCACCTTCACTTGGTCTCGGCACAGTCTAAAAAACAAGTGATTTATCACCGCCGAGAGCGCAGAGACCACAGAGTTTTTTTTAGACGGTTTTATAGCCAATAGAGTGCCTAAATCTGATTACCATTATTCCTCTCTCGTGGAATAAACCCTTTCCAGGTTTTTGGGGACGTAGGTGGAGCCCACGATGCGTAATCTGAGGGGTTATAAAACGACTTCATATTTTTAGAATTTTAAAAAGGTCTTTTCTAATGTCTTCATTGCCTATTATGTCCTCAATAGTGAAGAAATTGGACGAAGCGAAGCGTAGTCATTTACTGTGTTAGGTGAGGTCCAGAAACCAAATGGTTTTAATATTTGATTTCCTCACTGTGGGAGTCATACTTTGGCATTCTTTGCAGATAAATCCACTGGTCAAAAGTAGATTTTGGAATATTCAAAGCATTCATTATCTCCTCTCTTGAAGCACCTCTCCTTCTCATCTCCAAAGCTTGTAAAATCTGCCACGAGTTCTTACCTTAAAGTTTACATTGATTTTATTTTTTACACACGGCTTATAACCTGACTTTCAGAGTTGTATAGGCTACAACCCGAAAAGCATATCCGCAAACCCCAACTTTTCGATAATCTCCTTTTGCTCTTTAGTGAGAACGGAAATTTTATCATGCCGTTCGCCCCCAACATCAAGCGTAGTTTTTCGTATTCTGCCCAGTTCATCCAGACTATCTTCAACACCTTCCCAACCCGTAACGCCTAAATGATGCTTGTACAGCGCCAGAACCAGATATGCAAGATAGCAGATAAAAATATAAATTTCGTCAATGTTTCCTTCCTCAAAATGCCTTACCGGCTGCATATCTAACCCGTTTTTGAAGCAATCGAATATCTTTTTCAATCGTGCCGTGCGTTCTCTCTCAAGATCGCTGTGATTGAAGCAAATAATCGCCCTGCCAGGAATGTCAAACAGCGATGTAGCGATGTCTTCGTAATAGATTAGACCTAAGGGACGCATTAACTCATTTTCTTCGGATATATCCCCCACTACAAGCTCTTTAGCCTCATTGGACGTTAAAGGGATGCCACCAATTATTTTCAGGCCATCTCCATCCAGCTTTATTAAATTATTCCTTGACGCCATCCCACGATCAAGAATTATCGCATCAATGCGGAAGTCTATCCGTTTAACATCTGCAACAAGTTGTTCTACCGTCCTCACATCCGTTACATTTCCCTCATACGTCCTGAAAAGGACGGGTAGACCTTTGTTCTTTGTTGCGACCAATCCGATGTTTATCTGGGGTCATCCCGGTTGTATCCGAGTCACGCTTTAGGCAATTTTGTCGAATAAAAATACGTGGAGGTGATGTCATAGATCAAGGTGCTCGTTTCTGTCTCAAGATGCTTTATTCTGTTGAACAGCTCAACGCACACGTCCACGATACCTCCGGAGCCTATTTTACTGCCGGTCTTCATGACCGCACCAAGATTGCTGGAGTTTAGTTTCTCGGGAGTGATGCCGATGAGTTCTTGCATTTCATGGGGAGGAGGATAAGGGAATAAGTTCCCCGATATTCATTGAGTATCAACCCGAAATGTTCTGTTTTTCAATTTGACCATTCTTAAGGAAGGCATGAACTATTTTTACTTCTACATTTTTCATTACCACACTGAAAAAGTGAAGCCTCTCTTTGTAATTCCCTCTATATTTATCTATGTGGGTATGAAGTGTCCCTATATTAATGAAAATGCCAAGAGGATACTCTAATTCTTTAAACATAACGTCTAACTTATAAAAATCTTCCCCTACTTTCTTTAATGTTGCATTCTTCTTGAATGCAAATACAACAAGGTTGTTTTTAGAAGTATTGGCTAATCCACTGATTTCTGTAGGTATATGAACTATAAGATCTGGTCGTTGTCCCGTTCCGTGTTCATTCAGTCTCTTTTGATATTCCTCTTCGAGGATTGCATCATCTGGAAATATTCCCTTATCATCCATAACCTCATACATAGCACAGGCAAATCGACCTTGATATCCTCTCTCGGTTTTAAAGAAACGTGGATTGTTCACTTTCTTCAATGCTTCAATTATAATCTCAATTACAATATTTGTGTCCATTTATACTATCTCTCTTTTTCGCCCTGTCCGCGCCACACTCAGACTAAAAGTCCGAGTATCCGTTTCAGACTCCTTTTTTTTTGATACACACCAAAAAGTTGTTTGAACTTATTTTCAAAATCTTCTTGTTCTATCTCCTTATTAAAATATTTGCCTAAAGCAATTACTATTTGTTTAAATTTGTCCGGCGGAAGCTTACTTTTTATTTGGTTAATGAGATATAAGGAAACAACAAGGCAAGAAGTAGGATCTTCAGGATTTTCATGGTCAATTGTCAATACAAGAGCATCTTCCAAAGGATCTATAACTACTTTATTTTCAGGGTTGAATTTACTCGTAATGCCTGTGTAAAAGCATTTAAAACAGCTTTCTTTTTTCTCCTTGTCTTTATGAGAATACGCTTTTTTTAATGCTTTTCTAACTTCTTTCATTGAGTATCTTGTATCATTCTGATATTTACTTACAACTTTATTACATGCTTCACAAGATAGAGTCTCTAAAAAAAATGTTCTCCTCCGCATATATCTCCCTCATTCATCTTCACTCTTTTTCCACACCTGTTATTCCAACCACTTTAGAACCTGCATTATGTTGTTGACATAACGATACATAAAATCTTTTTGATTCCCGATTTTGTTAATACCACAATAGAAGAAGAAAATGGCAATAAGTTTTCAGGTAATCTACGTGCTGTGGCTCAGAGAGATGAAAGGGATGTGGAGAACAAAGAGCAGAGTTGTTGGTGCGTTAGGAATGCCGATATTCTTCCTCGCGTTTCTCGGATTAGGTTTTGGGCATGCATCTATTCCGGGAATACCGGCAGGGATAAACTATATCGAGTTTCTCACACCCGGGATAATAGGGATGACCATACTTTTCAGTTCGATGTTCGCAGGCATTTCCGTTCTCGAGGATAAGGAGTTTGGATTTCTTAAGGAGGTGATGGTGGCACCGGTATCGAGAGTTTCTATTGGAATGGTAAGCATAAGTTCTTATTTATTCGCGAGTACTGAGGTGGAAAGATAAATCTATTTGTTAAATTCCACCGCAGAGCACACGGAGACCGCAAAGGCACCAGAAAGAATAATTTTTGATAATCGGACGCAGATGAACGCAGATAATCAGGATTTTAAAGTTAAATGTAAGGCATTTGATAATTTGAGGAAATAGTTTTCTGCGTAAATCGGCGTCCTAAATATTTCCGTGGCATTCCGTTTTTGCCCGGATGCCTTTTCTGTTCCTAACCGCTTTTGTAATTCTGGTTTGCAGCCTGTTAACACATTTTCCAACCTTCTTCCAGTCGACATCAGTCCACTGGAGTTTTGATCGAATGTCTGTAAGTCTCTCGCCTTTTAGCGGCGTAATTGAACTACTTACATTCACAGGTTTGCCTCCGTTCATACAATGAAACACCATTCGGTAAGTCAGCACCCTTTCGAGTTAGGGCAAATTTTGAACCCCTATACGCCTCATTACAAGATGTCATTCGCTTTTTACCGATTCCTCTACCCTCTATGCCATCGTTTACCCTTACGAGGTCCCTACCCGGCAATTTCGGGAGCATATAGGGCTTACCAAGTTCTACATCGCAGATAACTATGAACGCCTTAGAAGCCATCTGTGAGCCGAGAACCGTTTGTCCATTCCCCATTACGTCCAAGTAACCGTTATGGTCTGATTCCGCACCTTTTGGTCTAAGCGTATCAACCCAATTTCGCTTATTCTAATTTACGACTCTTACAATGGTTCGCATTACACTCTTCATAGCGTTCTTATCCTGGCAGTTGATCTGAGCTGGGTTCTCAGATTTTCCCACGTTGTCCTGCGAGCATACCACGCAAGCGTTACCCCCGGCGTGTTCCGCAGTAGGATTACCACGAATGGATGTGGTAGCCACAAAAGGGCAATCCGCGATGCAACTTCTTGTCAACAGACTTGATTTTTAGACTGTGCCCTTTTCCTCACTCAGAACTTTTTTCTGAAACACCTGCTTCTTCAAATGTAGCCATCTCACGTAGTACTTTACACGACGCATCCACGAGGCTTATTCCCAATGCGGCTCCCGTTCCTTCCCCGAGTCGCATATTCAGATTGAATAAAGGTTCGAGTCCGATGTAATCCAAAATAGCTTGATGACCTGATTCAACGGATAGATGCGATGCAATGAGATAATCCTTTAACTTCGGACTGATTTCGTATGCGATAAGTGCTGCGGCACCGGAAATAAAACCATCAACGACAACGGGAATTCGGTGTGACGCAGCAGCGAGCATCACGCCAGCCATGCCGCCTATCTCAAACCCGCCTAATTTTGATAATATATCTATTGCGTCATCTCTATCGGGTTTATTAACCTCTAAAGCATTTTTTATCGTCTCCACCTTCATCTTTAACCCCGCGTCATCCAGACCCGTTCCACGCCCGGTTACGAACTCAACTGGCTTGTCTGTGATGAACGCGGCAATAGCACTACTGGCTGCTGTATTTCCTATTCCCATGTCACCCACACCCACGATGTCCATGCCGCGCTCTATCTCATTCTCCAGAACGTCTATCCCCGCTTCTATTGTCCTTTTCGCATCGTCATAACTCATTGCCGCTCCTTTTGCCATGTTAGCGGTTCCATAACCGATTTTCCTGTCTATGAACCCTCCTGCATGCTCTTGTGTGCGTTCAATATCCGCAGCCACGCCCATGTCCACGACCACAACCCGTCCACCGGCATGTCTTGCAAGCACGTTTATTCCCGCACCGCCGCTTAAGAAATTATAAACCATTTGCGATGTTACATCCCTTGGATACGCACTCACGCCTTCATCTACAATGCCATGGTCACCCGCCATTGTTATTATTACCTTGTCGTTTATCTTAGGTATGTAATTCCCGGTAATGCCGGCGATTTTCACCGAGAGGTCTTCCAGAACGCCCA